>CACWVH010000058.1 GCA_902764235.1 uncultured Ruminococcus sp. | reverse complement strand
CGGAGCGCGACCAAAGGCTCTGCCTTTGGAAACCGCAAGCCTTTGAAAAGGCTTGAGCGAAACTTTAAATTTTTAGCGTTTAATTGAATATTAGTATAACCCGTGAGGTACAGCTTTTCTGCCCCATGGACCCCGCAGTGTGCGAAATTCTTTGCATGAGGATCGCTCGTTCCGTGGAAAAAAACAAAACCTGGCCGCCGGTCATTTTTACAGACAGGCGGTCCGGTTTATAAGATGTGATCCCCGGAGCAGGATCACTGTTCGCTGTTTTTCTTTGATTTCTGAGCCTTGATTACCTTCAGACGAGAGAATTCCTCTCTGTCCTTTTCATCAAGAGCTTCTGTAATGAATTTCACGCCCTCCTCAAAACGGGGGATCATGATATTTTTCAGAGCGTTTGCTCTTTTCTGCGTTTTCTTGATCGAATCCGCAAGACGGTAAACGCTGTTCTCGACCTCTGCAAGATCCGCTGTAAGTCTTTTTACCTCACGGAAGCAGGCATATGCCTCATCTATCGTCGGATTTGTCATCTGGAGACCATAGACAAGCTCAGGACTTTCATCCGTATCAATGGTAACGATCGGTATTTCCACACCCATTACACTTCTGTATGTAAGCTTGAGCGAATTCTCCTCCGGAACGGACTTGGCAATATCATCAATATATCCCATGCTTATATTTGCTCTTTGCAGTGCAAGATAAGCCTTGCTGTATGTGGCGTCTATCTTGTCCTGTATTTCAGCCGCACGGTCAATCAGCGTCATCATTTCTCTGACGAGAATATTACGCTTTTTGTCAAGAAGCTCATAGCCTGTTCTTGCAAGAGTAAGAGATTTTTTATATGCCATCAGGTTGCCCTTGGTAGGCACTGCCTGTACTGCCATCTATTTCACCTCCGCAGGATCAGTCGTCATTGTCCTCGCTGCTTTCTGCCTTTTCAAAATCATCGAATCTGATGCTGTCAGGATCATCGATATAATGCTCATCAAGCAGTGCGTCATCAACACGGTCAAGCTCTGTTCTCGGCAGTGTTGAAAGCAGCTTCCAGCCCAGATCGATACTCTGCTCGACCATTCTGTTTTCGGTATAGCCCTGATTTACGAAATACTGCTCGAAAAGCTTACCGAATTGCATATATTTCTTATCTGTGGGAGATAGCTCCTCCTCACCAATAACGCTTGCAAGGGATCTTGCGTCCTGAACTCTTGCGTATGCTGCGAAAAGCTGATTTGCAAGAGCCTGGTGGTCGCTTCTTGTATAGCCCTCACCGATACCGTCCTTCATCAGACGGGAAAGTGACGGAAGAACCGAAACCGGCGGATATATTCCCTGACCCTCAAGCTGACGGTCAAGAACTATCTGTCCCTCTGTGATATATCCTGTAAGGTCAGGAACCGGATGAGTGATATCATCGTTAGGCATTGTGAGAATCGGTATCTGAGTAACAGAGCCTGTGCTGCCCTTTACCATTCCTGCTCTTTCATAAAGAGACGCAAGGTCAGAGTACAGATAACCCGGGAAGCCCTTTCTTCCGGGGATCTCACCCTTTGAGGACGAGAACTCACGGAGTGCCTCTGCATAAGAGGTCATATCCGTCATAATAACGAGAACGTGCATATTAAGCTCGAATGCAAGATATTCAGCCGCTGTAAGAGCACATCTCGGTGTAAGTGTACGCTCGATGATCGGGTCATTCGCAAGGTTAAGGAACATTACAACCCTTGAAAGAACACCGCTTTCGTCAAAGCTTCTGCGGAAGTAATCCGCTACGTCATTCTTAACACCCATTGCTGCGAAAACAACGCAGAAATTATTATCCTCTGTATCGGATATCTTAGCCTGTCTTACGATCTGAACTGCAAGCTCGTTATGCTTCATACCTGAGCCTGAGAAGATCGGCAGCTTCTGACCGCGGATTAGAGTAGTAAGTGTATCTATTGTCGAGATACCGGTATTGATATAGTTTCTCGGATAAATTCTTGATACCGGGTTCATCGGTGTGCCGTTGATATTTGCTCTCTTTTCGGGATAGACCTCGCCGAAGCCGTCGATCGGGTCGCCTGCTCCGCTGAACACTCTTCCGAGAATTTCCGGAGAAAGCGCAAGCTCCATGGGGCGTGCCTTGAGCCTTGTTCGTGTATTGTCAAGCGAAATGGATTTTGTACCCTCGAACACCTGAACAACAACACGCTTGCCTTCTATCTGAACTATTCTTCCGTGGCGGATCGTACCATTATCGAGTCTGATATCGACCATTTCTTCAAAAAATGCGTCTTCAACATCGTCAAGCACGATCAGAGATCCGTTTATCTCCTTGACACCAACATAATCGAGAATCATTCATTTCACTTCTTTCTTTTAATGAGTTTTTTCCGAAAGGGGAACTGCCCTTATTCGGTAAGCGTCGCAAGCGACTTGTCCATGTCTGCGATAAGCTCGTCAAACATTTCCGGCTTGCTGTTCGGTATATCATATTTCATCTTGGCAAGCTTTTCAAAAAGACCAAGCTCAGTGATCCTTGATATCGGGATCGCCGCTGCTATGATATGCTTTGCCTTGTTGTAAAGATGAAGTATAGCCTTCATCATAAGCTTCTGCTTTTCAAGCGGCACAAAGGTATCGTCCGCATGGAAGGCATTCTGCTGCAGGAAGCCTACACGTATCGCCTTTGCAGTTTCGATAACAAGCTTCTGCTCATCAGGAAGAACATCTGAGCCGATAAGCTTTACGATCTCCATAAGAGCGCTTTCCTCATGAAGAAGGGCTGTTATCTTGTTTCTGTATTTTATAAAATCCTCGCCGAGATTCTTTCTGAACCAGGGGTCAAGATCTGTGAAATATTCGCTGTAGCTGTCCATCCAGTTGATGGCAGGATAATGTCTTGCATATGCAAGGGATTTGTCAAGCGCCCAGAAGCATCTTGTAAAACGCTTTGTATTCTGTGTTACAGGCTCGGAGAAGTCACTGCCCTGAGGTGAGACCGCACCGATGATCGTAACTGAACCCTCATCGCCTGAAAGAGTCTTTATTCTTCCGGCTCTTTCGTAGAACTCTGAAAGTCTTGACGGCAGATATGCCGGGAAGCCTTCCTCAGCAGGCATTTCCTCAAGACGTCCCGATATCTCACGCAGTGCCTCTGCCCAACGTGAGGTCGAGTCAGCCATGATCGCAACATGATAGCCCATATCACGATAATACTCCGCAAGCGTCAGACCTGTATATATTGAAGCCTCACGGGCTGCAACAGGCATATTTGAAGTATTTGCGATAAGCACCGTTCTGTCTGTCATAGGTCTGCCGGATTTCGGGTCGATAAGCTCTGAGAATTCATCAAGAACCTGACTCATTTCGTTTCCGCGCTCACCGCAGCCTACATAAACTATGATATCAGCGTCGCACCATTTTGCAAGCTGATGCTGGTTCATGGTCTTGCCCGTACCGAAGCCGCCGGGAATAGCCGCTGTTCCGCCCTTTGCAATGGGGAACATGGTATCCATCACACGCTGACCTGTGATAAGCGGGATATCAGCCGGAAGTCTCTGTGCATTCGGTCTTGCCTGTCTGATCGGCCAGCGCTGACAGAGCTTCAGCTCATGCTCATTTCCGTTTTTGTCCTCTATCGTGACGATAGTATCCTCAAGACGGTATTTACCGTCCTTTTCAACCTTTGTAACAGTTCCGCTGATCGTCGGCGGAACCATGAAGCGATGCTCGATTATCTGTGTTTCGGGGCAGGTAGCGTAGATCATTCCGCCCTCTAACCTGTCACCTTTTTTGACTTTTATCTTTACATCCCAGAGCTTTTCAAGATCAAGGGATGAAACTGACGCACCTCTTGAGATAAAGGAGCCGCTTTTCTCCTCGATAGCCTTGAGAGGACGCTCAATACCGTCAAAAATATTATCAATTATACCCGGACCGAGAAGAACGTTCATAGGTCCTCCCGTTCCGTAGATCGGATCTCCGGGCTTCAGACCTGTTGTTTCCTCATAGACCTGAACTGTGGTGAATTTATCATTGATTCCGATGATCTCACCAACAAGACGGGACTCACCGACATAGACCATTTCCATCATTGAAAATGTTCTCGTGTTCTTTACGGTAACAACAGGACCGTTTATACCATATATAACATCTTTATTAGCTGCCATTTAAACTCATCCCATCTTTCTTAACCGGTCACCCTCAGACCTGAATTCTCAAAAAACCATTCACGCTGCATCTCAAGCTTGCTGTCGAGGGTCTCATTGGCAAGCAGTCCAAGCTTTTTGCTTACTCCGATGATTCCGCCGATGCTTATTTCATCAGTTGATTCAATGCCGCATTTTCTTCCGAAGGCCTTGGAGATCTTATCCTTATATTTCATATCTGCCTCTCTGAGCCTCAGTACGACATCATCACTGTCAAGCGCTCTGGAAACAGACTCTGCGCTTTTCTCGAGATCCTGCACATATTTTGATGTTTTTGTATATTCCGAAAGCTTTTTTGCTGCCTTTTCAAAGACCTCGTTTTCAATTTCCTGTCTGCGGACGAAGGTTTTTTTTCTGCTTGCGCTTTCTGCTCTTGAAAGCTCTGCCGAGATCTCTGTTCTGATATCGGTCATTTTTTTCTGGATCAGCACATACGCTTCTCTCAGACCTTCCTCCTCAGCCTTATTGAGTTCTCTTTCCTTGAAGTCCTCAGCTTCGGACTGTATTTTGCTTCGCTGTTCCTCAGCATATTTTTCTATCGCTTTTAGAAAATTATCTGTTTTGCTTACAGTATCAGGCATATTCACACCTCCGAAGACGTCTGCCTAAATTTTTACTCCTATTGCTTCCCTGACATAACGGGTTATGGAATCCTTTGCGCGTCCGCTGCCGTGTCTGTCGGGGATCTCAACTATCAGAGGCTGTTTGCGGTTGAGCTTCAGCTCATATACAAGCTCCGGACAAAGCTGCACCAGCTTTTCCGTCATCAGTATGACCGCAACATCCTCCATATCCATGGCCTTTGCCAGGGCATCCTTTACTTCATTTTCTTCGTGAACAACCACTCCGTTTATACCTGCAAGGTGCATTCCCATGAGTGTATCCACGT
Source organism: uncultured Ruminococcus sp. (assembly GCA_902764235.1). GTDB lineage: Bacteria > Bacillota > Clostridia > Oscillospirales > Acutalibacteraceae > UBA1213. Next base: position 6,655 of record CACWVH010000058.1, on the reverse strand, counting down.
TATCACTTATTAAATAGAATTTCATAAGCTTCCTCCTGTACAGAGCAATGCTTTCATTTCCGTCTGCGGCAGCAGACAGAGAGCGCCCTGTGGGCAGTTCCTGCTGTCTTACCGCTTGAATATTTACTTATCAGATCTTTGAAATGATAAGGATAGATACGAGAAGTCCGTAAAGAGCAACACCTTCGCCAAGTGCAACGAAGATAAGAGCCTTACCGAATGCCTTGGGATCCTCACTTGTTGCGCCGATAGCTGCCGGAGCTGCACCGCCTACTGCGATACCGCCGCCGATACCTGAGATACCGGTTGCAAGAGCCGCACCGATCATTCCGAGACCCATATTGATATCACCTGAAGCAGAAGCAGCTGCATTTGCAGCTGTTGCGGCGTCTCCTTCGCCTGCTGCCATAGCTACCATTGAGGTTATCAGACATACTGAGCTGACAATTGCGAAAGAAGCGATCTGTCTTATTACAGCGCTTCTGCGTGTTCTTCTTCCGAGAACAACATTTTTATAAGCATAGTAAACAGAAGCTACCAAAAAAATTACCGGTACTGCGAGTAATACATATTCCAACATAATAAAATCCTCATTTCTTTTTTATATTCTTTCCGCAGAAAAGACTGCGGTGCTCTGACTGTTTTTTTATGGGCGGCAAGCCCTTTTCAAAAAGCTCAATTATCCTTTTTTCCTGCAACAACAGGGCTGAACTGACGTCCCTCACCGACATAGAAGCGGCTGAATATCTCATAGTAGTCGAGACGCAGCACCTGAATTGCGACAAGAAGTGCCTCAAGAGCCATAACTATGCCGTTTCCGACGATAATCATTATAATATATCCTGCTCCGCCCATCATATCAGCAAGAGTGAATACAACGAGCATCATACCTGCATGAACAAGGATATATGCGCCTATTCTCAGGAATGACATTGTATTTGTAACATAGCTCAGACACATTTCAAACAGCTCAAAGAAGCTCTGTGTGCAGTATTCGCCCCAGCTTTCAGGCTGCCAGTTTTTCTTTCCCTCAGCAAGTCTGCCGAGAGGCTCTCTCAGGAACATCACAACCAGCGGCAGCACTATAAGCCCGATGATATAGGCGATATTCATTATCTCTATTCCCAGCATCTGACAAACAAGACCTGCAACGAGAGATACATAGAATACAAAGCCTGCTATACCATTCGGTCCGAAATATGCGCTTTCCGCATCCCTGCGCTTTATTGATGAAACAATATTCATCAGCATGGAAATAACGATGGTAACGATGCCGATAGCTACTGAACCATAGATTATCATATTGATCGTATCCGGCTCCATTACCTCCACAGGCTTTTCATTAAGCCCGAACAATGCCTTATAAACCGGATCCAGTGCGTGCTCGAAGCCGAACACCGAGCCATAGACCGAACCAAATATCATACCGGAAATACCGCAGGGGATAAGTATCCGCCCGATCTCCATCTTTTTGAATTTCCACATCAGCAGACCAATCAGAGCCACCACAAAGCCCTGCCCCACATCACCGAACATTATTCCGAAGAACAAGGTATAGGTGAAGGCAACCAGCGCTGTCGGGTCAAGCTCATTGTAGCTTGGCAGACCATACATTTTGACGTAGAATTCATACAGTCTGATAAACGGCGGATTCTTAAGAATGACCGGCGGAGAATATTTAAGCTCCTCCTTGCCGTCGCTGAGAGAATACTCAATACTCTGTATCTCATCAAGCTGTGAGGTAAAGTATTCCTCCTTATTTTCAGGTATCCAGCCCACCAGAATGAAGCTTCCGTGATATTTGTATACATATCTCTTGATAGCATGATAGCTGTCAAGAGCCTGAAGCCTGCTGTAATAGGTCGTACATTTTTTGCCCTCCGCCTCAAAAAGGTCGTCAAGCTCTTTTTTGTTTGCTGTCTGTTTTTCCTCAAGCTCACTGAGTCTGTCTCCAAGCTTCTTTATATAATCCTCAGGCTTGCCTGCAATATCGGGCACCTCAAGCTTTTCAAAGTAAAGCGAGGAAAAAATTCTGTCAACTGTCTGCTTTTCAGACGGCTCGTTCGGCGAGAAATAGACACCCCAGTAGTGAGTATCGTCCTCGGTGCATTTGAAGAACATCACAAAAGGATTCTCTGCGAATTTCTCTATTTTTTCATAGCTTTCACGGGGGATCCTTCCGAAGCACGGGGTAATGTATTTACATTTCATTATCTCCAAGAAATCCAGGTTTCCGCCCTTGAAATGAGCCACCTGTTCGATCTTTCTTCTGCATAAGTCAATTTCCTGTCTGATCCTGAGCTTCTCATTGACAAGAGCCTCAAGCCTTTCAGTAATGGATGTCACATATTTAAGAACACCCTTGTCACTTACGCTGAAATTTTTCGGCTGTCTGAATTCAAGCTTCCACTCAGCCATATCGGCGGCACTTCTGAGACTCTGGAGCGGTGCAGAATACGGATTTTTATCGCTCATCGGAATAAAATCCTGAGTATTTGAATAGAACGACATCGCATCGTCCGGATGGAAGGACTCAGAATCTCCGCAGAATTTCACCACCTTATCAAGCTCCGAAAGCAGACCGATTATGTTTATTGCCTTAACTTTTTTTACAGACACACAACCACCTCCTTATCATCTTACAAGCAATGCGGACTTTTCCTCGGGAGAAAGCCCGTATCGTGTTGATTCTATAATATTGACTATATTGGTCAGCTCGATCTCCTTGAGATATACATAGGAGATCATAACTATCGTCGGATTCGGCGACAGCCTCAGATGATGCCTGCAATACATACAAAGAAGTGCCGATGCCATCTGTGACTGATCGTTATATTTAAGCTTTGACATCAGCCTTCCGAGGTAGGTCGAGCGTGAAAGCTCAAAGACCTCTCTTGAATCTGACGCTGCGCAAAGCTCGTCAATATTCTTCTGTGAAAGCCTGCCGTATGGTATCAGCAAAGGCTTTATGCGTTCTGCGCTGAAATAATAGTATTTTTTAAGCCGGATGATCCTCGAAATATTTCTGAAATCCAGCATTGCTGAAAAGGTATTTTTCAGTTCATCTCTGTCACTGACATTTTTAGCTTTTGATATAGTATCCATTACCGCTGCATAATTATGATTATTAAGCTCAGCCTCAATCCTTGCGATATCGGCACGCCTGCCCTCGGGCGGACGGTGTTTTTCAAGCACTGCGGCATATTTCGTCCCTGCAAGAACCATCTGCAGATCCTCATAGCTTCTGACCGTACTGAACGCCTTGAGGTCAATCTTTGCGAAATCCGTCATATTCATCGGCAGCGAAAACACATATTCGTCTGCACGTCCTATATTCACAAGGGTAAGACATCGTATTATCTGTTCAATTTCCATTTCTGATATTATGAAATCAGAAAATGCAAGCGTCTTGTCCTTTGCGTATCTTGACAGGGCATAGATATCGTAATACAGATTCTGTTTGAGTATCGGCTCAAGCTGACCTCTGTGGACCTCATTTTCGTTCATTCCCGCAAGCACGGTTTTATAATTCGTCCTTGACTTGAGATATGATGCGACCTCCGATACATTGCGGCAGTCCATCAGCTGCTTATAATCATGCTCGGTAAGGCATTTTCCGTACATTGCTCGGGCCTTCGCCAAAATGGCATTTGCTGCCATATCAGACATATACGTTACTTCCTTTCCGAAAAGTATTGAGTTTTTTTATCAGCTCATTCCCCTACAACACGGGCAACTATCTGATCCACCCATTTATTGCCGTTCTCCTTATAGGAGCTATCAAGCTTCTGTATAACGGCAGAGTTTTTTTCCTCGATCTTTTTAAGCTGTTCATCCGCCTGTTTTTGAGCAGTATGCTTATTAATCTCGATACGCTCCTTGGCACGGTTCAGATAATCATTTTTGATCTGTTCCTTTTTTTCAATGATATTTTTTTCAAAATCGACCTTGCTTTTCTGCGCCTGATCTGTCAGATCTCTGGCTTTTTTATCCATTTCAATGATCTTGGATATCATATCCTCCATAAATGACCCTCCTTTTCAATGGACTCATAGCTGATTGTAAAATGGGAAAATCCTTTATTCATGCAGATTTTTTGTATTTATAATTTTACATTTTTCTCCGCTTTTTCAAAGCCTTCCGGAGTTTGGCGGGCGGACGACCTTTCACCATTTTACAATCGGCTGAACGGATTCAGTTCACAGCGGCCGTATTTTCAGATAAGACTGATCGTACAGCAGGCTGTCAACTCAGGATCAAGCAGAAAAAACTGTTTATGATCCCGTATATAACGGACATATCCGCCTGAAAAATATACCGGGCGCAACAGTTCGCTAAAATGGGTGCGAAAGGCAAGGGAACTCCCCCCATCTTTCCACACCCAGACCATACTGTTATTATACTATCATTAATTTGTTTTTTCAAGCGACAATTAAGATTATTTGCCGGCGTGCCGCCGGGGTCGCGATTCACGGCTTATTCAGCTGAAAAAGTTTTTCCCGGGCACCGCCATACTTATTCAGTCTGAACTGCGTATGATAGAAAACATCTGTGCGTAAAAATCAGAATCAGCGTAACAAAGCCGCTCACACTCAGACAAAACTAACCTCCGCCATAAAAGTAAGCGAGTACACTTCAGCTCCGATAATATAATTTACGTAGAAATACTTTTGAATGATAATCAGTTTTTCAGACTCTGCATAGGTGCCGGAATCCTTCCGCCCCTGTTTATGAACACAGAGGGGGATTTCATATTGACATCCATGATCGGACCCTGACCGAGAAGTCCGCCGAAATTAAGCTCCTCGCCTGCTGACTTGCCGATAGCCGGGATAAGTCTTACAGCCGTAGTCTTTGAATTGACCATTCCGATAGCAGCCTCATCAGCGATGATACCTGAGATAACATCCGCCGGAGTATCTCCCGGAATAGCGATCATATCAAGTCCTACTGAGCATACAGCCGTCATAGCCTCAAGCTTGACGATTGAAAGCGCCTTGCTTCTTGCAGCCTCGATCATACCTGCGTCCTCAGTAACCGGGATAAACGCACCCGAAAGTCCGCCCACATGGGACGAAGCCATAACGCCGCCCTTTTTGACAGCGTCATTAAGAAGTGCAAGACAAGCAGTCGTTCCATGTGCGCCGCACTGTTCAAGACCCATTTCCTCAAGTATATAGGCAACGCTGTCACCGATAGCCGGAGTAGGCGCAAGGGAAAGGTCAACGATTCCGAACGGAACGCTCAGACGCTTTGAGGCCTCCTTTGCCACGAGCATACCTGCTCTTGTGATCTTGAAGGCTGTTTTCTTGACGATATCTGCGACCTCGGTAATATTGCAGCCGCCGCCTGCCTTGGCAAGTGCAGCCCTTACAACGCCGGGACCCGAAACGCCGACATTGATAACACAATCTGCCTCACCCGGTCCGTGGAATGCGCCTGCCATAAAGGGGTTATCCTCGGGGGCATTGCAGAATACAACAAGCTTTGCAGCGCCGATGCAGTCACGGTCAGCTGTCAGCTCAGCCGTTTTTCTGATGACATGACCCATCTTTGCGACAGCGTCCATATTAATACCTGCCTTTGTGCTGCCGATATTGACAGAGGAGCAGACTCTTTCTGTAGCATCAAGTGCTTCCGGTATGCTTTCGATCAGAGCATAATCGCCCTGTGAAAAGCCCTTGTGAACAAGTGCGCTGTAACCGCCCACAAAATTAACACCAACTGTTTTTGCAGCCCTGTCAAGAGTTTTTGCAAATTTCACCGGATTCTTTGTCGGGCAGGCAGCAGCCAGCATAGCGATCGGAGTAACAGAAATTCTCTTATGTATTATCGGTATACCAAGATCCTTGCTGATTTCCTCACCTGTTTTCACAAGATCCTTTGCATAGCGGCATATCTTGTCATAGACCTTATCGCAGGCCTTGTCTATATCTTCATCAATACAATCCAGAAGCGAGATACCCATTGTAATAGTTCTCACATCAAGATTTTCATTTTCGATCATATTGATCGTTTCAAGTATATCATGCGAATTTATCATTTTTTGCAGGCATTCCTTTCACAATTTTATTATCTGCCGTTCAGATAGTATGCATTGCGTTGAAGATATCCTCATGCATTACATGAACCTTAACGCCCATTTCATTGCCCTTAGCGGTAAGCTTGTCAACAAGCTCTGAAAAAGGCACTGTAATATCCGTAATATCAACAAACATTATCATTGCGAACATTCCCTGAAGCACGGACTGAGTCACTTCTACTATATTTGCACCTACACCGGCACATTCATTGGAAACCTTTGCAAGAATACCCACGTTATCCTTGCCAAGCACGGTTATTACTGCATTCATAAATCAGACCTCCTGAAAAAGTTTATACTTCATTATCCTATTTTACACCGATAATGTCAAGTCTCACATTAATTTTTCTTACATAAAAATATATTTTCCGGAAACGAAAACAGAAACGCTCACTTCGTTCGCTCAATGAATAATGAATAACGAATAGTGAATGGTGAATAATATTTGCGCACAGATACTTTACTGTTCAACCAAAAGTAAATAGCGGAACGCAAATCTCTGAATCAGCGTAATGAAGTCGCCCACCCTCACACAAAACTTGCCGCCGCTTTGAAAGTAAGCGAGCACGCCGA
>CACWVH010000057.1 GCA_902764235.1 uncultured Ruminococcus sp. | reverse complement strand
TCATTGCTTCCTTGTATTCCATACTTTCGTTCCTCCGTTTGGCTTTATATCAATATTATACCATTTTTTAACGGACTTTGCGACTTTTTGCACGGTCTGCATGCATAGATTATAATAGAAGTAATATCAAATACCTTCGGTCCGATGTCATAATTTATGACATAAAGCATAGAAGTTCTGACACACGGTGTTTCCGGAACAAATAAAGAAATGTGATATCAGTTATAATCAGAGGAGTGCAAAACATGAACGAAAACACCTTTTCGGTGGTTATTCCTGCCCATAACGAAGAAAAATACATAGGCAGGTGTATTGCCGGAATCAAAAGGGCAGCACATTACGCTTATCCTGCCAAAGTTGAGATAATTGTTGTTATTAATAGATGTACTGACAGAACTGAAGAAATATCAAAGCGTTTTGGGGCAAAGGTTGTTGTCAACAATAAAAAATGTATTAGTGCAATAAGAAATACAGGTATTAATGCTGCTTCAGGAAATATTATTGTAACGATAGATGCTGACAGCATTATGTCAAAATATTCCTTGTGCGAGATCAGAAAGTGCCTTCAAAGCGGAAAATATATTGGTGGAGGATCTCCGATACGTTTTGATAGAATGTCTATAGGAATATTATGCTCAGCTGCTGCAGTGGCTGTGAACCTTGTCCCGATTATGATAAAAAACAAAGCGGTTCTTTCCGGAGGAATGTTCTGGTTTTATAAAAAGGATTTTGAAGCTGTCGGAGGTTTTGATGAAGCTTTAGTCAGTCTTGAAGATATGGATTATGCGGCAAGGCTGAATTCATACGGGAAAAGTTATGGAAAGAAGTTCGGCAGTCTGAGACATTCATACATTATTACCTCAAGCCGAAAATTTGACGAATTTGGTGATTTGTATCTTATTAAGAACATGAGCATTACAAAACGTATTTTTACCGGAAAGGACAGAGATGCGGCAGATAAATTCTATTATGATGTAAGATGATAGTCTGATAATATGTGGTGAGTATAAATGAGACTTTTTATAGCTATAAAATTCAGTCCGCAAATAGAAGAGAAGCTGACAAATTTACAGAATAATCTGAAAGAAAAAGGAATTACAGGAAATTACACAAACTGTAAGAATTTTCATCTGACTTTAGCGTTTATAGGCGAATACGACGATCCTGACAAAGTTCTGAGAGCTTTGGGGCAGATTGATTTTGAACCATTCAGATTGTTTTTTGAGGAAGAAATGGGCAATTTCGGAGATATTGTGTGGGTTGGAACAAAGGAAAATTCTGATCTTATGTCATTAAACCAGTGTATAAGAAAGGCCTTGAATGATTACAGGATTCATTATGACCGAAAGAAATTCAAGCCACACATAACCATAATCAGAAAAGTACGACTGCATTCAAAACTGAAAAATCATTTAAGAAATTATAAACTTGAAAATGCTGAAATGATAGTAGATAAGTTCTCTTTAATGCAGTCACAAAGAATAGATGGACAATTAGTCTATACAGAGTTAGGTTATGTAAACTCAAATAAGAAAACTGTTTGATGAGCAGAATACGTATAATTACGAAAAAGCTTTTATTAAAAAGTTTTCTTCAGTAAGTTACTGCGGATATAGCCAGATTTCACAATGAAACTGAATTTAAAAAATACAGAAATTTTTGAACGGAGATAACAATGGAAAATATATTAGAAAACCTGAATTCCTCACAATTTGAAGCTGTTACATCTATGGAAGGCTATATTCGCGTTATAGCAGGAGCCGGCTCTGGAAAAACAAGAGCTTTGACACATAGATTTGCTTATCTTGTGAATGAAATTGGTATACTGCCTGGAAATATACTGTGTGTAACATTTACAAATAAAGCAGCCAATGAAATGCGGCAAAGAATACATAACATGACAGGAGACAATGATACAGGCTATATAAATACGTTTCACGGATTCTGTGTGAATATTCTTCAAGAGGACAGCTATGCAGTTGGTTATCCAAAAAGCTTTCTGGTGCTTGATAATTCGGATATAAATGATATGTTGGGCATGATCTATGAGGAACGTGGTCTGACACTCAGAGATATGACTTTCCGTGATGCCCGTAATAAGATAGAAATGGAAAAGCTCTGCAATAGGCCTGACTACTATCACGATCTTATTAATTTATCCATTGAGGAATTGCATCAAAAATATCTTGATGCCACCGAAATAATGGATATAATATTTTATGGTTATCTTTATCAGGAAAAGAAATGCTTCGGACTTGATTATAACGATCTTATTAAGCTGGTTCTTTACATTTTCTCCAAGAATAAGGATATAAAGCTAAAATGGCAGCAGCGGCTTGAATACATAATGGTTGATGAGTTTCAGGATATAGATTCATTACAGTATGAACTGATGGAGGTACTCTGCGGATACCATCATAATCTTTTTGTAGTAGGAGATCCTGACCAGATAATTTACACCTGGAGAGGTGCGGATATAAAGTATATCCTTAACTTTGATAAAGAGTTTCCGGATGTAAAAACGATTATTATGATGGAGAACTACCGAAGTAGTCCTCAGATAATTAATGTTGCAAATTCATTGATAGACAAAAACAAGCACCGCATTAAAAAGGAGCTCATTCCTACATTATCTGATGGGGAAACGGCTGTCTGTCATTTTGCAGATAGTGCCGAAGCAGAAGCAAAGTGGATAGCTGAACAAATTATATCGCTTAAAGAAAGTGGCGTATCTTACAAGGAGATTACATTGCTGTATCGTGCCCATTTTGTAACACGCGAGCTGGAAACAGCACTCCAGAAATCTGAAATACCCTATGTACTGTACAGCGGTATTCCTTTTTACGACAGAACAGAGATAAAGAATACGCTTGCATATCTCAGAATGATAGCCTATAAAGATGATCTGTCATTCAGAAGGATCGCTAATGTACCGAAAAGAAATATCGGGGAAAGAAGAATGAAATTCATTGAGGAGGAAGCTATAAAAAATAATTGCTCACTATATCAGGCAATGTGTCTTGAGTTGGAGAATGACATATTCAAAGGAACTAAAGCACATCAGTTTGTTGATATGATAGAAAGCTTTTCCTCACAATACAGTGACAGGCTTATTTCTGAGCTTGTATCAGATGTTCTGGACAAAAGCGGATATGAAAAAGCTCTCCGGACAGAGGGCAGTCAGGAGAGGCTTGATAATCTGGCAGAGCTAAAGCAGTCAATCTTTAATTACGAAACAGCCTGCGGTGAAGAGAGTCTGCTCGAGCATTATCTTGCCCATGTTGCCTTGTTTACAGGCAGTGATCAGCAGGAAAAGGGTGACAGGGTAAAGCTGATGACTGTTCATGCAGCAAAGGGACTCGAATTCCCATATGTGTTCCTTTGCGGAATGAACGAAGGTATTTTTCCTTCAAAAAAGACAAATACACTTGAAAGAATGGAGGAAGAAAGAAGACTTGCTTTTGTTGCTGTTACAAGAGCAGAAAAGAAGCTTTATCTGACAGAAGCTGCAGGACATAATATTGACGGTTCACCCCGATATCCGTCACGATTTATTCTTGATATAGATCAAAACCTGTTAAACTATACTGAAAAACCAAAAGATGGACTCATCGAGAATGCTCGTGGTTTCATAACTGCTACAGAAAAACACTTACCGGATAATTTTGAAGACGATTTGTTTGCAGTGGGGCAAAGGATCAGACATAATATTCTGGGAGCAGGTACGGTTATGGAGATAAACAGGGATAAACTTGCTTATCTGATAAAATTTGATGAGGTTAAAACAGCAAGGCTGATATCTTTCAGGGTGAAGCTGGAATCTGAATGACAGAAAAAGCAGAGAGGGATTACAATGAACAATATCTTGAGCAAACAAATAGCGCTTGACTACTGCTGCACTGTGAGTGACGTTATTGATGGAATCAATCATTTTACAGAGTATAGCTTTTCAGAAGGAAGGCGAGTATTCCAGGAAAGAAGCGATTGTTTTCTGAAAATTGCAGTCATTAACGGTAAGCTGCTTTTTACCGGCAATAAGGATATTATAGTCTGGTGCAGAAAAAAGTATTCTGACTATGGAGCGGAATGGTTTATGGAAGCAAAAAACATGCACATTTTAAATAACAGGTTATATCAAAGCGGATACCGGATTGAAACAATGCATCCATATTATATTTCTGAAACAATCTCAGAGGTTTGCACTGATGATTATGAAATACACTGGTACTTTAATGATGAGATCGAGCAGTTCAGAGGTGATAAGAGATTCAATGAAGCTTTTGCATTTTGTCCGAAGGCACCCGATGTTATAGGAGTATCAGCAATAATATCCGGTGAAATCATAGGAATGGCAGGAGCAAGCATGGACAGTGATAATATGTGGCAAATCGGGATAAATACTGATCGTAATTACAGAAAAGCCGGCATCGGAAAAATGCTTGTTGCACTGCTTAAAAATCATCTGCTATCTAAAGGAATTCTGCCTTATTACGGAACATCCGTTTCACATCTTGCATCTCAGAGATTGGCAATCGGTGCTGGCTTTCTTCCTGAATGGGTGGAGCTATATACTGAGAAAATTGAAAAGTAATCAGTTTTCTCTATTTGAAATGCATTTGGGTGCAAGCAAGACAGCCGGTGAGCTATAAGTTATGATTTATGGTGGAAAGTAATTAATATATTTAAGGGAGAGTACAGCGTGGTATATGTTATTTCAGATCTTCATGGATATCCGATGGAAAAGTTTCTTTCGCTGTTAAAAAAAGCTGACTTTTCGGATGAGGATTTTCTCTATATTATAGGGGATGTGATTGACCGAAATGGTGATGGTGGAACTGCTATGCTGTTGTGGCTTTTAGAACAGCCCAATGTACAGCTTATACTTGGCAACCATGAAGCAATGCTTTTGTCCTGCGATTTTTTATTTGACGAAGTAACTGAGGAGTCATTAGACCGGATTGATTCAGAAAAGGTTTATCTGCTAACTACCTATATGTATAATGGCGGCAATGTAACGCTGGAAAATTTAAAAAAGCTGTCAAAAGATCAAAGAGAAGCTATATTAGAATATCTTAGAAATTGTCCTTTATATGAAACAGTCTCGATTAGTGATAAGGATTACCTTCTGGTTCATTCCGGCATGGAAAACTTCTCTCCGGACAGAAAGCTGTCAGATTATACATCAGATGAGCTGTTATGGACAAGACCTGATGTGAAGGACACCTATTTTGAGGATATAATTACGGTTTTGGGTCACACGCCTACGTTATATTATGGAAATGAATATAAAGGGAAAATTCTGAGGACAAAAACATGGATAGATATTGATGTGGGTGCTGGTCGGGGAGAAGAAGCTGTTTTGCTTCGGTTGGACGATGATAAGGAATTTCGTTTATCGGATCCGTAAAGCAGGAAGATGTTAAGTTCAAAGAAGTTTTTTGTGTCCAATTAAATGCACGTAACAAAAAATATAAAAAACACTTGACAAACCGAAATATCGGTTGTATTATAAAAACACTGAATTTTATGAAAGGGTGAGTTTCATGACCATACGCAATAATAAATCATTACATCCATACTATGACATAAGAATAACAAAGCAGAAGCATGAAATTTGCCGGCGCAGAGCCTGCGCAACTGATTTTGCATTTTTATCGTTCTTGAAAGGCGAATTCTGAGCATCAATTCAACTATATTGCAAAAAGATACTGGCAATTTCATATGTTTTTACGCACTTCTGCTATCATGCAGGAGTGTTTTTTAGTTTTAAGGAGTGAATAATAATATTATGTTGGAATTAAAAGGAAAATATAACACTGCTAAGGTGTTTACCGATCTTATAGATGAGAATGCTATCGCTCAGATCATTGAATTACTGAATCAACCTATGGTGGAAAATCAACAGATCAGAATTATGCCCGATGTTCATGCAGGAGCAGGCTGTACTATAGGTACAACTATGACTATAACTGATAAAGCTGTTCCGAACTTAGTCGGGGTGGATATAGGCTGCGGTATGGAAACTGTCTGTGTCAAAGAAAGCTTTATTGAGGTTCAGAAGCTCGATAAACTCATCAGAGCGCAGATACCATCCGGCTTTGCAATCAGGAAGAAGATACACCGCTATATGGAAAAGATCGAACTGCTTGATCTATATTGTTTTCATAAAATCAATTATGACAGAGCTGAAAAGAGTCTCGGAACACTTGGCGGAGGAAATCATTTTATCGAAGCAGACAGGGGGGAGGACGGATTAATTTATATCGTTATCCATTCGGGCTCACGTCATTTAGGACTTGAGGTTGCGAAATACTATCAGGAGGAAGCATATAATCGTCTGAATAGTTGTTCTAAGGGAGAAATAGAAGCTCTTATTGCAAAGCTTAAAGCAGAGGGAAAGGAAAAGCAGATACAGAAAGAGCTTAAAAAGCTGACAAATACAAAGCGTACAGATGTACCCAAGGCTTTAGCTTATACCGAGGGTGAACTGTTTGAACAGTATATCCATGATATGAAGATTGTACAGGAATATGCAATGCTTAACCGTCAGGCTATGATGGATGAGATAATCAAGGGTATGGGACTGCATATCCGTGACCGGTTTACAACTGTGCATAATTATATTGATACTGAGAAAATGATTCTGCGTAAGGGTGCAGTATCTGCTCAGATGGGTGAAACGCTGCTTATTCCCATCAATATGCGTGACGGCAGCCTGATTTGTACTGGTAAAGGAAATCCGGATTGGAACTGCAGTGCACCTCACGGAGCAGGCAGAGTACTTTCAAGAGGAGAAGCAAAGGCAACATTGACCCTTTCTGAGTTCAGACAACAAATGCAGGGTATCTATTCAACCTCTGTCAGCCGTGATACGATTGATGAATCACCTATGGCGTATAAGTCAATTGATGATATTGTTTCAAATATAGGTGATACTGTTGATATTAATGATATTATCAAGCCAATATATAATTTCAAAGCGAGTGGGGAATAACAAGGTTCGTGTAAAATAGTTCTTGGACTTTTAAAGCAGAAATGGTTTTAGCAGTTCAAGCTAAAAAGGTCTGGCGGTGCCCTAAAAAAATTTTTTCAGGCTGACTAAGCCGTGAATCAAGGGTCCAGCGTCACGCTGGCGGATAAAAATTATTATTTGCATTATATAATAAAGTTTGATAGAATAAAAGGAGATAAGATATGAGGAGAATGATGAAATTATCAAGGATATGATTAAATATCCTGTTCTTAGGATATTTGAAATGATATAAATTATGATGAGGTGAGTTCATGACAGACATAAGTGACAAAATAAGAGGTTGTTTAGTCGGTGGGGCAGTAGGTGATGCCCTTGGATATGCTGTTGAATTTCAGAGCGAAAAAAATATTTTTGCCCGATATGGCAAAAAAGGTATAACGGAGTATGAAACAGACAAAAGAACAGGCAAAGCTCATATATCCGATGATACTCAGATGACGCTTTTTACTGCAACAGGTATTCTTGTAAATTCTGAAAATGGTTTATTGTATGATATAGAACAAGCCTATTTTGATTGGCTGACAACACAGTTTTACTCTTTTGAAGAAGCAAAAAAGATAGAAGTACATAATTCGTGGCTCAGAAATATTCCTGAACTATACAGTACAAGGGCACCGGGCAATACCTGTCTTTCTGCGCTGGAACATAGATCAAGAGGATTTGAAAAGATCGATAGTTTTATTTCGTCCGTGATTAATAATAGCAAGGGTTGCGGAGGTATTATGCGTGCAGCGCCGCTTGGTTTAATTCCTGGGATAAGTATCGAAATTTCAGATAAGCTGGCAGCGGAAGCAGCGGCAATCACACACAGTCATTCCCTGGGATATATGCCTGCCGCTGTACTGTCACATATTGTAAACAGAATTGTTTACCCTGTTTCCGATCTAAGCTTAAAAGAAATTGTATTGGAAGCGAAAGAGACCGTCCTGACAATATTTGAAGGAGATTCAAATCTTCAATAACTTGCAGATATAATTGATCTTGCAGTAGAGCTGTCAGAGAATAATGATAACGATCTTGATAATATCCACAATTTGGGAGAAGGATGGGTGGCAGAAGAAACTCTTGGCATAGCATTATATTGTTCTATTCGTTATCAGAGAGATTTTTCAAAAGCAATTATTACATCTGTCAACCATAATGGAGATAGTGACTCTACCGGAGCAGTTACGGGTAATATTCTTGGTGCAATGTTTGGGTATGATGCTATTGATCGGAAATGGAAGGATAATCTGGAACTTCTGGATGTTATCTTGAAGGTTTCGGACGATTTGAGTCAAATATAAGCGCGGGGAATGATTATGTGGATAATAAATGATGAACCTAAAGTATATTCTTCTGAGGAAGTCAGATATATGATTGAAGCTTTACCTCATAAAGTATTCTTTATTTCGGGACCGACAAAAAGCGGCAAGACGCCACTTATCAAATCTCTTCAAGTGCAAGACAAGCTTATCATTAGCTCTGAGACATTTGTGGAAGTAATTATCGAAATGTGCCAGAATAAAGAAAATACAACAATTGATGGATTGATGTCTGCATTTGATTCCTATAAACTTCTTTGTATAGAAGATTCGGATATCAATTTAGGCGGCAGAGATGTTACCCAAGAGTTGATAAGCGATTTTCTTAAAGAATATCTGGAAAAGGGAACTGCTGTTTTTACAGGTATTAATCTTGACAAATGGTTGGTTACATTAATAAAACTGTTGGACGAAGATAAGCGTCTTATCTTCAAAAGCGTTGAATAATTGCCGATATTATTATCAGGCACATTGGCGGAAACCCTGCATATACCCAGTTTATGTGATGAAAAAACTTGTTAAAAGGTGAACATTACTATGAAAATACTTGTAATGACATTCAGACTTCACGCTCCATGGACGAATAGTTTGAAAGAGAAAAGGATGATAGTTAAAAGTCTGGTAGTAAAACTACAAAACAAATTTCATGTTTCTGCGGCAGAGGTTGACGAACAGGATACACATCATATAATTGTCATAGGAATTGCCGCTATCGTACCACATAATGCTATGGCAGACAGTATTATGGACGAGATATCTGTATTTGTAGAGAATAATACGGAAGCAGAGATACTTGATGAAATGCGGGAGATAAGATAGGCTATGACTATTTGGAATCCGTGGCACGGCTGCCATAAAATAAGCCCCGGTTGTGCAAACTGCTATGTTTACAGACGGGACGAAAGTATAGGTAAAGATACTTCTGTTGTAACTAAGACCGGTGATTATGAATTGCCGCTTAAAAAGAACAGACAGAAGGAATATAAAGTGATTTCTGATGCAGGTATGGTTTATACCTGCATGACCTCTGACTTTTTCCTTGAAGATGCCGATGAGTGGAGGCAGCGCTGCTGGGATATTATTCGTCTGAGACAGGATCTTTCATTCCATATTATAACCAAAAGAATAGATCGCTTTGAAAAGTGTATTCCCTACGATTGGGGAGAGGGATGGGATAATGTGACCATCAGCAGTACCTGTGAGAATCAGGACAGAACTGATTACAGAATACCTGTACTTTTGAGTCTTCCTATAAAGCATAAGCAGGTAATATGCGAGCCTATCCTTGGAGAGATCAATATGGAAAAGTATCTTGCATCCGGACAGATCGAACACGTTACCTGCGGAGGAGAATCAGGCACCAATGCAAGACTATGTGATTTTAGATGGATACAGGAGATACGCAGAGAATGTATTCGTTGTGAAGTACCCTTTACATTCAAGCAGACGGGAGCAGTATTCCTGAAGGACGGAAAAACCTTTCATGTTGACAGGAAAAACCAGATGGCACAGGCTCAGAAATCGGGTTACAGCTATATTCCAGGTATGAACACTGCAGATTCAATATCTTACAAGCTGCCGGATAGGGAAGAAATTTTTGTCAGACTGAGCAGATCTTCATTCAGAAGTCATTTTCATCTATCACATAAAGAAATTGACATTATAAAACAAAAGGGTATTGAAACGATACGCAGACATGCGGTAGACTTTGTTGAAAAACGCTTGTCTGCCGAGAACCCTGAAAATGACGGCAAACAGACTCCGATGAAAGGACATCCTGTTTTTATCGCACAACACGCTTCTGCCTGCTGCTGTCGGAGTTGTCTTGAAAAGTGGCATTATATACCTGCAGGTAAAAAGCTGACAGCGAAAGAACAGTCATATATAGTTGATGTAATAATGGATTGGATTAATAAAGAATACAATATGGGGAATAACTCTTGAACAATTCAACATGATGAATTATGATATTTAAGATACCATTTTGGAATATATGACCTGAAATAGTCATAGTTTTCAAATGTAGCCATACATCGTCTTACCATTCCATCAATTTCTTTTTGACCGAATTTTTCCGACCACTTGATAGAGTACAGTGAAGCATGAGCAACATAAACTGCTTGTGCTAACCAAAAGTCATCGGGAACATTATTATTAAAATATGCATCTATTTGCCCGACACAATAGGGGACACTTATTTCAATACCAAAACTTTCAAGTTTATAGAATTCCTCGTAAGGATCTCCGACTTCCCAACGATTGAAGTCAATCACTCCGATTGTTCCGTTATTCAAATAGATCAGATTGCCAGGGTGAAAATCTCCGTGCATATATACAGGGTTCTTTCTCCATATTTTATCTATGTTTTCTTTGACAAAATTGATGGCAGTTTCATCGTTCGGAACACGAAGGAGAGACATTTCATATTGTAGTAATTGTCTCAGTTTTTTGTCCTTCTTGGTTTTAGTAGGAATATCATTCCTGCTAAGTGAAATAGAGTGAATTTTATGTAGTATTTTGCCTGCTTCTCTGCCAAGCTGATATTGCTCGTTTTCGGATAAAGTGGGTAATACTTCTTCTAAATCTCTGCCATCTAACCATGATAATAACATGTACACATTTTTATTATCATTACAGATTCCAAACTCTACGGGCAAAGACATTTTAACACCTGTATGAGCATACTTTTTGATTATCTCATATTCTTTTTTCTTCAAGATATATTGATCGATATCTGATAATCTTAAAAGCAGTTTATCACCATTTTTAGTCTCGACCAGGTATTTTTTATCTACTGACCATCCCTTATTGACAGGAGTGACTGTTTTCCAAATAACACTTGATTCAATATTATAATACATAATACAATACACCTCCAAAATTTCGGCTTGGGGGAAATGATTAACAATAAATAATAATCAGAAAAAATTAACGCTATCGATCTAATAAAATAATTATATAGTGTCAGCTTACATATAAATCTGATATTTCAATAGATAATAATAAACGACATACTAACAGAAAATATGAATTATTATAACAAACTACGTTTAAAATAGGCTAACGATTAAAATAATTAAGTGATCTGCACGGATAGTATTTGTTATAGATTATTCGTATTCTTTAAGTTTCTTTTTATATAAAAAATCATATTACATAGACAATTAACAAATTATCAATTTTATTTTTATGCAGAAAAACATAATTGCATTGCTTTTATTACTTTTGATTATATAGCTGGGAAATTGTCCACGAAGAAGATAATCAGCAAAGTGACTATACAAAATTCTAAACTCGTAAAAAACAATTATAAGCAACGTTGATATGTAAGCGTCAAATAGTAAGCGTATAGACAAAAAATCACGGGACAAGCAAAAAGCAGATCCCGTGATTTTCTAATTATAGAAATATGTCAGTTATTG
>CACWVH010000056.1:4643-31019 GCA_902764235.1 uncultured Ruminococcus sp. | reverse complement strand
GCAGTTGCTCACACCGCACGAATTAGCAGAAGCAATGGGTATCTCGCTGCCGTTCTGCTACAAGCTCATACGCACAAAGGGTTTTCCGAGCTTTCGTGTCGGTAAGAAGTGGCTCATCGCAACTGACAAGCTGATGGAATGGATTGACTTACAGGCTGATTCTGATGTCGGTAAGAAAACGGAGGCACAAAACGAATGAGTAGCAAACCGGAATTAAAACTGATAAACATGGCTGCTGTAGAAGCAATAGAGATAGAATGGCTGTGGTATCCGTATATCCCCTACGGCAAGATAACAATTATTCAGGGTGATCCGGGCGAAGGCAAAACTACTCTTATACTCAATCTCGCTGCTATGCTTTCAAAAGGCGATAAACTGCCTGAAAGCGAAATCAAAAATGAGCCAATCAACATAATCTATCAGACAGCAGAGGATGGACTTGCTGATACTGTAAAACCAAGATTGATTGCAGCTGATGCAGATTATAAGAGAATAACGGTTATTGACGAAAGCATATGCGAGTTATCATTTACTGATGAAAGGCTTGAACAGGCAATTATTGAAACAAAAGCAAAGCTGGTTATACTTGATCCATTACAGGCATACATAGGAGCAAGTGTTGATATGCACAGAGCCAATGAGATAAGACCTATCATGAAACACTTAGCGGAAGTCGCACAAAGACAACAGTGTGCTGTCGTTCTTATAGGTCACCTGAACAAAGCGATTGGAATGAAATCTTCTTATAGAGGTCTTGGCTCAATAGATATTCCTGCATCAGCAAGAAGCGTATTGCTTGTTGGTAGGATAAAGGACAATCCCACTGTCAGAGTAATGGCACAGATAAAGAGCAGCCTTGCACCGGAAGGAGAGCCCATTGCCTTTGAACTTAACAAGGAAACAGGTTTTCGATTTATTGGAAAATACAATATTTCTGTTGATGATCTTCTTAATGGTACTGGCAGTGTTTCAAAAGTGGAACAAGCGGAAAAGTTTTTAATGGAGTTTCTTTCCGATGGAACTCCAAAACAGCAAAAGATAATAATCATTCAAAAAGAAAACTTGGTTTTGGCAGCTTCCAAATTAACATTGCAAGATTGTATGTATTAGGAAATTTTGCAACCTTGCAACATTGCAAAAAAACCTATACATACAATCTTGCAACCTTGAAATAATTATCCGGATTAGCCTATTCAGTTAATGAAGCCTTTTTTCATTTTCTTCTTCTGATGGTATATTCAGAAATTGCTTAATACAAAGAATGCCCGAAATTTGAGATTTTTGATTTTTTGCAAAATGCGACTTTGCCTTACTTCGTAAAAATTGAAAAAGTATCAGAAGCAGTAGAACAAGAATTTCTGAATTTTTTATTTATGGTGAGCGAAGCGATTTCAGGATTTTGCAGAATGGCAAAATAAAAATGGGGTGTGGGGATTTCACCAACAAGCTGACTTGTACGGTATTAGGGCGTACAAAATCTCTGCTTGCGTACTCCCGAGAAGTTCATTTTGACAATGTACATATTCATCACAAAGATTACAGCTTTTTGAAAATCAAATAAAGGAGTTGATGAGAAAATGCCAAAGACAAAACTATCAAGAGTTGAAGTAAGAATGACACCGGAAGAAAAAGAAAATCTGAAACGCAAGGCAACCGAAGCACACATGACAGTTTCAAAATACATTATTCATCTCTCTCAAACGAAAAGAGTAATCCTGAAAGATGATATTGCAAAGCTGACTGTCGAAATATCGAGAATAGGGAGAAACATAAATCAGATCGCATACATCGGGAACTATCAGAAGTTTGTTAACAGAACACAGCTAAAAGTTGTATCGGAACTTCTGAAACAAATCGAAGATCTGCAAAGAAAAATTCTCAGGGCAATGTTCAGCGACGAGGATCATACGCTTATTACACTTGAAAAGAAAATCGAAAAACTGACAAAAAGTGTTGACAGCATTGGCGGCAGAAAAAACTAATCTGACGAATAAGACAAGACTCAGGCGATAACATTTTCTTTCCTGTTGGTATAAATGATTACATATCAAAATTGCGGCAATAATAAAAACAGAAGGAGCTGATACATTGGAAATATATAACAAAGAAAAAGACAATTACATCTCTGTATGGATGACAAGAGAAGAACAACAGCTTTTTGACCGTCAAACACTTACTGATTTGCTGCTTTCTACTGTCAAAAGCAAAAAGTGCAAAGTCGTTTACTTCATGTCCGGTAAGGGAGATCTATACACCAATACTGAAAATCTGCTCGTAAGAAATTTAGGTTGTGCTTAAAGGCTAATTCAAATAAGGATGATTTGAAATCACAAGTTAATTAGCCGATTGGAAGCCTGAAACAGGACACCGTACAGAGTGAATTATTCTGTGCGGTGTTTTTTTCTTTTTTACATCTTGACAAGCTAAAAGTTATTAGCTATAATAAAGCTAATAACTTTTAGCCTTATTATTTGGAGGAGATTATGTCAACAAAAGATAAAATACTGGAAGAAGCGTTGACGCTGTTTGCTGAGAACGGTTACGACGGAACAGGCGTAGAACAGATTGCCGAAAAGGTCGGAATCAAGGCTCCGTCGCTCTACAAGCATTTTAAGGGCAAGGAGGATATCATGAACGCACTGATTGATTCAGCGGAAGCACACTATGAATCGTCCTTCGGTTCCTCAGAGCACATCGGCAAGCTTCCTGAAAGCAGGGATGATTTCGTCCGCACGACAATGAGCAGGATCGCGTTTACCATGCACGACCCGATGATCAGAAAAATACGCAAGTTCCTTGTACAAGAGCAATTTCGTAATGATAGACTTGCCGAGATCACCACCCGCCATCAGCTTGTCGGCATACAGAAGATGTATGAGAAAATCATCGAAGGGATGATGAAAAGCGGTCTATTTATTCATGACGACCCCGCGCTTCTCGCAATAGAGTTGGTATCACCTGTTGTCCTTTGGGTATCCAAAGCAGACAGAGAGCCGCAGTATGAACAGGAGATTATGGAATGCATCGAAAAGCATATCCGGCATTTCTGTGATGTATATATGAAGGAATAACAAATGGAATTCAACGAAAAATTGCAAAAACTGAGAAAAGAACAAAACCTGACGCAGGAGGAATTAGCTGAAAAGCTTTTTGTTTCCCGCACGGCAATCTCTAAATGGGAGTCAGGACGGGGATATCCCAGCATTGATTCGCTGAAAGTGACTGCGAAATACTTTCATGTTACAATTGATGATTTGATTGGCGGTGAGGAAATTGTCACACTTGCCGAACAGGATATTAAGGGAAACAACAAAAAACACACGGCGCTTATCTGCTGCGTGCTGGATTGTTTTGCTGCGCTGCTGCTTTTTCTGCCACTGTTCGGAAACGGCTATTCAAGCGGCGTGTCGGTAACGATGTTCACTTTAACAAAAGTCAGCGAGTGGCTGAAAATCGTGTTTATCGCAATTACCGGATTGACGGTGCTCAACGGTTTTTGCGGAGTCATAATCAGTAATTTTGATAAGCCCGTCTGGAATAAGCATCGTTTGATATCGGGCATTGCCTTGTCAATTATCGGGACGAGTCTATTCATCGTGGCAAGACAGCCGTATGCCGGCGTATTTTGCCTTTTTGTGCTTATTATAAAGGGAATTTTGCTGCTGAAAAGCAAATGACACGGAGCGTGTCGTTAATGTGAAAGTGCGTTTCTTGCAGTATCATCCGCTTTTTCTTAAAATGAGCGTAGTTCATTTTGAAAGGATGATATGTATGAAACACAGAAGATTAATCACAGCAGGCATCGGATTTTTGGTGACGGTCGTATTGATTGCACTCGTCCGTTTGGTTGACGTCGCACCGATTGGAGCGCAGGGTACAAGAATAGGGCTTTCGCACCTCAATCAATTTATATTTGACCTATTCGGAGTGAATATGCTCTGGTATCACATAACCGACTGGCTCGGGATTGCGGCAATCCTGACCGCGTTTGTTTTTGCAGTTACAGGGCTTGTGCAGCTGATAAAAAGAAGAAGTCTGTTAAAGGTTGACCGTGAGATACTCTCTTTGGGAGGGCTTTATATCGTTGTAATCGGGCTGTACATTTTGTTTGAAAACGTGATAATCAACTACAGACCGATTATTATGCCCGATAATACGCACCCCGAGGCATCTTTCCCATCATCTCATACAATGCTTGTTTGCGTGATTATGGGAAGTGCCGTCATGCTTATTAACAAATATATCAAGAATAAAACGCTGAACAAAACGCTTCGGGCAATATGCTTCGCTATCATCGGCATTACGATCATCGGCAGACTGATTGCAGGCGTTCACTGGTTCACGGACATACTCGGAGGAATAATGATAAGCGTCACATTATTGTCGTTGTATAAGGAGGTCATCAGTCATGAGAAATAACTATACTATTCGTTTGGAAGAAGAAAAGGATTACAGAGCGGTAGAGGAGCTTGTCCGCGAATCGTTCTGGAATGTCTACCGCCCGGGTTGTAGCGAGCATTATGTCATTCACGTGCTGCGTGACGACCCTGCGTTTATTAATGAGCTGGATTTTGTGATGGAACAGGACGGCAGAATTATCGGTCAGAATATGTTTATGAAAACGATCATAGAATCTGACGACGGCAGAACAATTCCCGTGCTGACAATGGGTCCGATTTGTATTGCGAACGATTTGAAGCGGCAGGGTTACGGTAAAGCTTTGCTTGACTATTCCTTGGAAAAAGCCGCGGCGCTCGGCTTCGGCGCGGTGCTGTTTGAGGGCAACATCGACTTCTACGGCAAAAGCGGCTTTGACTTTGCAAGAAAGTTTGATATCCGTTATCACGACCTGCCCGAGGACGCAGATTCGTCGTTTTTTCTCTGCAAGGAGCTGAAAGAGGGCTATCTTGACGGTATCAGTGGCGTGTATCAGACGCCGCAGGGGTATTATGTCGATGACACAGATATAGAAGAATTTGACAAAAGCTTTCCCAAAAAGGAAAAGCTGAAGCTGCCGGGACAAATTTTTTAAGGATGTGGAAAATATGACTTTTGATTACTTAAAAATGAAATAAATAATATGGCTATATTAAGCAGAAAAGGGTGTAATAAATGAAAACCATCATTGTATATTATTCACTGGAAGGAAATACAGAATATGCCGCAAAGGAGCTTGCAAATCTGCTTGGAGCGGATCTACTGAGACTACATCCGAAAAAGGCTTATCCGGACAGCGGTTTTAAGAAATTTTTCTGGGGAGGAAAGAGTGCCGTCATGGCTCAGACCCCGGAGCTTGAACCTTACGATTATAACAGTGAGGATTATGACCGGGTGATATTCGGCTTTCCTGTATGGGCAAGCAACATTGCCCCGCCGATACGTACCTTTATAAAGGAAAACAACCCACAAGGGAAACGTATTGCCGCATTTGTGTGCCAGAGCGGTTCAGGTGCTGAGAAAGCCTTCGGCAAACTCAGAACTTGTCTTGGAATCGACAAGCTTGAGGCAGAGCTTATTCTGATAGACCCAAAGGCAAAACCCGACGAAGCAAACGAACAAAAAATCAAAGAATTCTGCGAAACACTGAACAGGAATAAATCATAATGAAGAAAGCTGTTATCTATATACACGGAAAGGGCGGCAGCGCAACCGAAAGCGAGCATTATAAGCCACTGTTCCCTGACTACGATATAATCGGTCTGGATTACAAGACCTTTACGCCATGGGAAACGGGAAAAGAAATTCATGCCGCTGTCGGAGAATCGAAAGTTAAATACGATCACATCACACTGATTGCGAACAGTATCGGCGCGTTTTTCAGTATGAACGCTGGCATTGATTCGATGATTGAAAAGGCATATTTTATTTCGCCAATCGTTGATATGGAAAAACTGATCGCCGATATGATGACATGGACGAATGTTACCGAGGACGATTTGAAGCGGCGAGGTGTGATCTGTACCGATTTCGGCGAGGATTTGTCATGGGAATACCTTTGCTATGTCAGGGATCACCCTGTCGAATGGAATGTTCCTACCGATATTCTTTACGGAAGCTGTGACGAACTGACCTCATACGATACGATTTCCACGTTTGCCGAAAAGCATCACTCCGGCCTGACAGTCATGGAGAACGGTGAGCATTGGTTTCATACAGAAGAACAAATGCGGTTTCTGGATAAATGGATAAGCGAGGGAAAATAACATGACCGTAAAAACAAACGAATTAACTGCTGAATTATTCCTGCAGCTCTACACCTCAGTCGGCTGGGAGCCGCCCGGGATCGAGCAAGTGCAGAAAGCTTTGGAGAATACGATTGCGACCTTCACCGCCTACGATAACGATACAGCGGTCGGCATGGTGCGGCTGATCGGCGACGGCGGGATGTCGTTCTACATCAAGGACTTTGCCGTCGTACCGGAATACCAGTCAAAAGGCGTCGGCACGCTCTTGCTGAACGTGCTGGAGAAATACATCAAAGAACATATAAAATCCGCTTGGGCGGTCAGTCTGGAACTGATCAGCTCAAAGGAAGCTGTCGGCTTCTATCAGAAACACGGTTTTGAGGAACGCCCCTGCGACTGGGACGGTCCCGGTATGTTTAAAATAATAAGAATGGAGCAGTGTGAAATATGAACAGCATTTCTGTAAACAATAAAGATTATAAAATCATCAAGCTGCTCGGCAAAGGCAAGGGCGGTTATTCCTATCTTGCTGAGTGCGGTGAAAAACACGTTGTTGTAAAGCAGATTCACCATGAGCCTTGCGAATACTACACCTTCGGCAACAAGATAGAAGCGGAAAGAAATGATTATCAGCGGCTGTTGAACGCGGGAATCAGAATCCCGGAAATGTTTTATATTGATATCGGAAATGAACGAATTGTCAAGGAATATATTGACGGCGAAACGATTTTTGATTTAGTAAAAAACGGTGAGTCCGTCGCAGAGTATCTTCCGCAAGTCAGAGAAATGGCGGAACTGGCGAAAGCAGCAGGACTGAACATAGACTACTTTCCGACTAACTTTGTTGTACAGAAACAGAATGGGTTGCTGTATTACATAGACTACGAGTGCAATAAATATATGGATGAATGGAGCTTTGAAAACTGGGGCATAAAATACTGGTCACGCACACCCGAGTTTGAAGCTTATTTAAAACAACATTAAGGAGGACGCGGCAATGAAAATCTTAGTAATTAACGGAAGTCCGAAAAAAGATAAAAGCGACACCATGCACATTACCCGGGTCTTTCTGGACGGCATGAATGGGGTCTCGGAAAACGAAGTACATACTATCCACGCAATAGACAAGCATATCGAATATTGCACCGGCTGCTTTGCCTGTATGAGAAACGGCGGTAACTGCATACATAATGACGATATGCGCGGGATATTGGAGGAAATACTGGACAGCGACTTACTGATCTGGATCTATCCCCTGTATTGCTACGG
Source organism: uncultured Ruminococcus sp. (assembly GCA_902764235.1). Classification (GTDB taxonomy): domain Bacteria; phylum Bacillota; class Clostridia; order Oscillospirales; family Acutalibacteraceae; genus UBA1213. The sequence continues at coordinate 23,565 of CACWVH010000056.1, read as the reverse complement.
TATGCCCGCGCCCCTGAAGGCATTACTCGACCGCACTCTGCCGTTGTCCTCTATGGCAATGCAGAAGGTCGGCGACCGTTATGAGCACGTCGGTCAGGCGGATTTCAGTCACCTGAAATATGTGATGATCTGCGGCTGCGGCTTCCCGAACAGCAAGCATAACTTTGAGCCTGCGGTCATGCAGTTTACAAGATGCTTTCCCAATGAACACACGATGATTACCGTGCCCGAAAGTCCGATGTTCAACGTGCCCGAAGCGGCTGTTGTCACCATCCCGCGCTTGGAGCTTGTCAAAAAGGCTGGAAAGCAATACGCCGAGAGCGGTATCATCAGCGAGGAACTGTTAAAGGAAATCAACTCTCCGATGATTCCCGAGGAGCAGTACGCAGAAATTGTCAATGGAACGGTCGGTTGAGTCAAAGCTGACAATATACTTTGAAGAGCCGTTCTGGGTAGGTGTGTTTGAGGAGCTTGACGGCGATAAGCTGTCCGTTTGCAGAATGATGTTCGGCGCGGAGCCAACCGATGCGGAGATCTACGACTTTATCCTCAAGCATTACTACCACCTAAGGTTCAGCGCGCCCGTGAAAACCGAGATCAAGCAAAAAGCTGATAATCCCAAACGTCGCCAACGAAACGCCAGAAAGCAGTTGAAAACTCCCGGTATCGGCACCAAATCGCAGCAGGCTCTGCAAAAGCAATATGAGGAAAACAAAACTGAGTGCAAAATCAAAAACCGCGAGCAAAGAGAAGCCGAAAAGCAGCGGCAATTCGAACTGAAACAACTGAAACGTAAAGAAAAACACAGAGGACATTAGGGGGCGAAAAAATGCCGAAAGAAATCAATCCAAAGGAAAGCTCAAGAGCAACGGCGTTCGAGTTATGGATGAAAGCGCGTAATCCGATGGTGACGTTTTTCAAAACGCTTGATGTTACCAATCTGCTGAAAGTCAGCAAACAAAAGAAATTGAAATTCAATATGCTGCTCTGTTACTGCATCACAAAAGCCGCCGTGAGCATTAAGGAATTTTATATCCTGCCGATCGGTGAAAAGCTGATGCAATATGATACGATTGCTGTCAGCACGATCGTAAAAAACAAGTACGATGATATCAACTTCTGCGATATCCCGTATGCGGAGGACTTGGAAGAATTCAACCGTGCATATCTGGAAAACACCTCATGGGTCGCAAAGCACTGTGAAAACACTGATCTGTCGAGCGACAGTATGGTTATCGGTACATCGGCGATCATCGAAACCGAGCTTGACGGCATCGTCGGCATGAACACAGGGATATTCAATAACCCCTTCATCAGTTGGGGCAGATACCGCAAAAAGAATCAGCAATATGAGCTACCGATCTCGTTTCAGTTCCATCACACACAGATGGATGGTTCTCACGCGGGCAGATTCCTGGAGAATTTGCAAAAGGAAATCAATGCGCTATAAACTGACAGAAGTTATTATCATCGGCAACAACCGGTTGCTTTTCATAGTAATGTTTCTATGTTATCATAACATCAGGAGGTGTTTATATGGACACAAAGGAAGTTATTTTTGAGCTAAGAACAAAAAACGGCTTGTCGCAGGATGAGCTTGCCGAGAAGGTGTTTGTGACCCGTCAGGCAGTAAGCCGCTGGGAGAACGGCGAAACAGTTCCGAATACCGAAACCTTAAAACTGCTGTCAAAACTTTTCGGCGTTTCTATCAACACACTGCTCGGCGCGCCGCGTCATCTTATCTGCCAGTGCTGCGGTATGCCGCTCGAAGATGAACTAATCGGAAAAAATCAGGACGGAACGCTGAATGAGGATTACTGCAAGTGGTGCTATGCCGACGGAACTTATACCTACAGTGATATGGATGAATTGATAAATGTTTGTATACCCCATATGGTCAAGGAGGGCTTTTCCGAAGAACAGGCACGTGCCTATATGAAAGATCAACTCCCGAAACTGGACTACTGGAAAAGATATGAGGAGCTCAGCGACAACGGACAGTTTGAAGAATTCAAGAAAAGCCTTATTGATGAAATCAACGCTCTTCATATCGAGGGCATGCCGAAGGTTGAAAAGCTGAACTCACTGGTCGGTAAGTTCGTCAATCTCGAATACAGGCTGCCTAATGGTATGAATGTAAAGTTTCTGGACGATAATACAACCTATTTAGGAAACCAGCTAGAATCGGAGTTTGGCGGAGAGAGGTGCTTTGGCGTCCTTGCCAATATGGAGTTTATCCTGATATGTACCTACGGCGAAGAGGGCGCAGACACGGAACTTGTGCTGTATAAAAAGAGATGAACACAGAAGTAATTTGCCATCCTCCCTATATTTTATTAAGGTGTAAAAGAACAAAGTATTCTTAAAATTGGGCAAAGCTGACATAAAGTCAAATTTGCCCAATTTTATATATATATCAGTTTGCTGTTTACTATTTCTGTTGTCTATGCAAACATAGTTTCAGAAGAAAACGAGAATGAGTTGTCGTGAAAATCCATATCACCAAAATCTGATACGCAGTAATCAAAGAATACGGAATTTATTTATCCATCCTCTTTCTGTTGGGGAAACAACCTTCCATTCGTGAAGTTGTGCTTGATGAAATCGTACTCGAGGAAATCAACAAGGCACTCTGCTGCGCGAGGAACAACACGAAGGAATTTACCGATTACATCAGTAAAAAGACTTCCTCACAGTACAGAAAAGAACTGAACACTAAAACAGCTGAACTGTCAAAAGCGGAAAAGAGAATCATTGAGTTGAAATCTCTATTCAAGTGCTTATATAACGCATGACGAAAGGCGGACAGCCTGAACCGTCCGCCTGCACATAGAGCACCGCCTTAACCTGAAAACATCCTTTTCGGAATCAACTTAACGGCACATCCTTTTTTCTGCAAAGCTCTCTTTACAAATACAAGAATGTATGTTACAATGTTGATAGCGGTTTACTGTTTATATCTTGCAACATTGGCAGAAAGGAGACAGAAATGGACGAAAAATTACGAATAGCCGGTTATTGCCGTATTTCGGTAGATGAAGAACTCGACAAGGACAATACATCTATCGAAAACCAAAAGGCAATCATAGCTGACTATGTGACCAGAATATTCCCCGAAGCACAGCTTGATTTTTACGAAGATCGTGACCGTTCGGGATATACATTTGAACAACGTGAAAATTATCAGATACTACGCAAAAAGATGTTCCGCAGGGAATATGATATTATGATCGTCAAGGACTTTTCAAGATTCTCCCGACGCACGAGCCGGGGACTTGTAGAACTGGAGGACTTGCGTGACGTAGGTATGCGTATCATTTCCATTGGTGACAGTATCGACTACCCGACCTCTGATGATTGGACAGCAATACAGTTCCGCTTTCTGATAAACGAAATGCCTGTAACCGATACCTCAAAAAAGGTAAAGGCAGTTATAAAGCACCGTCAGGAAGAAGGAAAATGGATATGTGCCGTACCTTACGGCTATATCATGACTAACACAAAGACAATGAAGTTTGTGGTTGATGAGCCTGCTGCCGAGATCGTCAGAAAGATTTTTCAGCTTTATGCTGACGGCTGGGGATATAAAAAGATAGCTAACTACCTTACAGACAATCATATTCCTACACCGAGAAAATCTGAGGAAATGAGGAAAGAAGCCGAAGGTGATGAATTTGTTGTCAGGTCAAGGCAGGAATGGAGCATTGTCACGATCAGCACCATTCTGACGAATGATTTTTATATCGGCACTCTCAGACAAAGAAAATACCGCCGCAAGAAAATTAACGGCGGAGATATGAAACTACAGGAAACAGACCATATTGTCATAGCAAATAATCACGAGCCTATCGTTGACTTCAAGCTGTTTTCAGTCGTGCAGGAGCAAATGAAGCTGCGCTCCAATTCCAATTATCGTGGCGTAAAGAAGTATGACAATGTTTATACGGGACATTTATTCTGCGGTGACTGCGGCAGTCCGATGTTTTCATTGAGCCGCTCTGATCTGGCACCTGCCTACACCTGCGGAACTTATCACAAGAGAGGTCTGAAAGGCTGCACTTCCCATCATACAAGAGTAGATATGCTTGATAGGCTGCTGAAAGAGTTTGTACAGAAGGTAAAGGACAATTCCGAAGAAATGCTTGATCAGCTTCAATCATCTATCGACAAGGAGCAAAAGGAAACTTCTTCCAGTAAGAATGTTGTGGAAGTCCTTTTGCAGAGGATCGAGGATACCAAAACGGAAATCAAGCTGCTCAACCGTCAGCGTATCAATGATATTAAAAAGCACCCTGAAAGAGAAGATATGTTTGCCGAAATATACGATGAACAAATTGACGATCTGACTATGCAGATAGAGGGATTTAAGAAGCAGATTCAGATATCTACTGACAAGCACAATGCGATCATACAAATGAACCGAACAGCTAAAACGGTCATTGAGGTATTCGATGCGATAATAAATAAAAAATCTCTGACAAAAGTAGATGTAGATTTTATCATTGACAGAATTGATGTTTACACCGACCATATCGACATCAGGCTGAAATCTGATATTGATACACTCCTGAGAACAGGTGTTCCGGAGGAATTGCAGGTTGAGCAGGAGGCAGCCGCTGTAAATTTTAATTCAGGCACTAAGAAATCCGAAATACTCACACCATTCGCCCAGATTCGCACAAGCAAGGGCGAAATTCTTAGTGTCAATATTATCAGTGAGGGCGACCCGCTTGAAATATACACCGACTCCGGAGGAGAGGTCATATTCAAAAAATACTCTCCGATGGGGGAAATGTCCACCTTTGCGGAGCAATATGCCGAGGTGCTCAACAGGGTGACAAAGCGTCCGGTGATAATCACGGACAGGGATCATGTGGTGGCTGTGTCCGGTGTGTCCAAAAAGGAATATGCAGACCGCCGTATTTCTGAAGCCCTTGAACAGCTTATCGAAAACAGAAAAAGCTATACGGCAGACAGAGTCAGCGCAGGTAATTTCTTCCCGGTGGAGGGCACTGACAAAAGCGCCGCAACTGCTTATCCGATAATCTCCGGCGGAGATATTACCGGAGCTGTTGTGCTTCTGCTTGATGAGGGCGCAGGGCTTCCTGATGAAGCCGACAGCAAGCTTGTGCAGGCTGCAACAGCCTTTCTCGGTAAGCAGAATGAGGATTGACGTATATTGTCCTGTGTGTATTATTGAAAACAGGAACTGCTGCATTTATCGCTGCGGCAGTTCCTGTTTTGCTGTATAAGCTTTTGTATGACGAAATTCTTATTCAGAAGCATAATGCCGGACATAGTATAATATCCGTTATCTCGTCGGGCTTTTGTACATTCAGATAGCTGTGTATATACAGTATCACCTGAATCCGTGAAGCTCATTATTGGTTGAGATAATGCATTGTTTTATGCGTTTCAGATTTTTAAGTTGCTCACCCGTATGGTGCAGCTTCTCGCACCCATCCCCCCGTCCCCCTTCCCAAAGGGAAGCAATGTCATCAACTTAAGGTTTTCGGTCACTGCCTTGCGGCAGTGAGTGAGATTATCTGAGCACCGCTGCAAGGGGACGCTCTCTTTCGCAGGGCGTCCCCTCTTCAAAAACAGTCCACTGGACTGTTTTTGAATTCACCCCTTGCGGAGCGATTCTCATGCAAAAGATTTCGCGCTATGCGGAGCGCGACCAGGGGCGCCGCCCCTGGACCCCGCCGCCTTTGAAAAGGCGGGCGAAACTTTAAATATTTGTTAAGTTGATGACATTGCCCAAAGGGAAGGGGGAGATTTCAGGGGACGGCGGCAGGCGTGCTGCGCACGTCTGCCGCCTGGCTGAAATAAAAAACCGGAAGGTTAAAAAAAACGATTTAATTCACTTTCACGGATTCAGGTATCAGTAATAATATCTGCCCGTATTTTCCATATCCTTCGGAACAGGATTGCGGAAAAGCGTGTATTTTATCGGGGACATGGGATGAATGAACTGCGTCGGCATGATCCTCATCAGAGCATCCTCTGCACGGCGGTTTTCATACGGGTCAAAGGGTGTTCCGGTAACACTGAAGCTGCTGTTCTGTGTATTGTTGTTTTCCATGAATATCACCTCTGTATTTTTTGGCGGAGCATTGAATAGAATATTTCAGGTATAGTAAACGTCATTAACAAAATCCCATTGTTATTTCAGTCAGCTTTCTCTCTCTGTAGTTCTGATGAACAAAGCGCACCATGTCATTCTGAAGAGCGAAGCGACGAAGAATCTTTATCGCAGGTTAAAGATCCTTCGCTTACGCTCAGGATGACAGTGGGGGAGGCTCAGGATGTCAGTGGGGACGCTCAGGATGTCAGCAGGGGTAAAAACCTTTATCGTTTACTATAAGACTCTGTACAGTTCTGTCACTGTTCCGCTGCCCGGATATTATGTGCAGCAGAAAGCACCTTTTATACAGAGGCAGAAGAATTTCGGCAATATGTATAGGCTCAGCTCATACATACCGGATATTATTGATAATGGGGGCGTAAGTTTGACAATTTGTTTTTTGGGAGAAAAATACAGGATAATAATTTTTTCAGCTCTGGCAGTGATAATGCTTGCACTTTCGGGTGTACTTGCCTTTGCGGCGTCTGAGGAAAGCAGATATGTCTGCATAAACGGTGAGAAAATCTGCATCGCCGCAGGTGAGCCTCAGCAGCATAAGGAATTTGCCCGTCAGCTCGGGCTTGAAACAGCAGATTATCCCGAGATGATACAAAAGGTGCGTATCCCGGAGGAATTTGACGGCTTTTATGAAAGCTATAACGATATGCAGAAAAGCTCCGGCTTCGATCTTTTTCCTTTCCGCGGGAAAAAGTGTACCCTCTATACGTACAGGCTTCAGGATAAAAATTTTTCCGGGGAATATCTTCTTGATCTGATGATCTACAGGGACAGGATTATCGGCGGAGACGTCAGTAAGGACAAATATAATGGAGGAATCAGCGGTTTTTCGGATATTTTAACCTATAAAACAGAATAATGATACTATAGTAACGAATTAAGGCATAATAGTAATCTTGACATGGAAAATTAATAATGTTATTATATAAAACAAGCTATGAAGATTATTATTTTGCAAATTTATGTCATTATAGTATCATTAAATAAAATATAATGCTATAAAGTGAAATTTATGAAATTATTATTCGGAAAAAGCTGTTGATAGTAATACGAAAACCCGGCTGAAAGCATTTCAGACAGGACAGTTAGACCCGGAAAAGTTCCGGCAAAGAAAAGGAGCAGAAAATATGTTGCTTGACAGATATCTTCCCCGCATAGAATTCAATTCCTATGATGATTTCAAAAAGAATTACAAGGTCAATGTTCCGGATAATTTCAATTTCGGTTTTGACATAGTTGATGAATGGGCAAAGCAGGACGAGAATAAAAAGGCGCTGGTATGGTGCAATGACCATGACGAAGAAAAGATATTTACTTTCAGGGATATCAGTCTTCTTTCAAACAAGGCTGCAAATTATTTCAAAAGCATCGGCATAGGCAAGGGCGATGTGGTAATGATGATACTCCGCCGCAGATGGGAATACTGGGTATGTGCAGTTGGTCTGCATAAGCTTGGCGCAACGATCATTCCCGGTACGCTTCAGTTTGCGAAGAAGGATATCGTTTACCGTGCAAATGCTGCCCATGTCAAGGCGATAGTCTGCGTCAATGATGATTATGTAATAAGACAGGTGGAAAGCTCCCTTCCTGACAGTCCGACTGTCGAGCATCATATCGTTGTGGGTGAAAAGCATGAGGGCTGGGAATTCCTTGAGGACGAAATGGAAAAGCAGTCCGATGTTTTTGAGCGTCCGACCGGTAAGGATGCAACAGACAAGGATGACGTTATGCTGGTATATTTCACCTCCGGCACAACCGGAATGCCGAAGATGGTGCAGCACAGCTTTGCACATCCGCTGGGACATATCGTAACGGCAAAATACTGGCATCAGGTTCAGGAAAACAAGCTTCACATGAGCGTTACGGATTCAGGCTGGGCAAAATTCGGCTGGGGCAAGATCTACGGTCAGTGGATCTGCGGAGCAGTTGTCTTTGCATATGATATGGATAAGTTTGTTCCGGCAAAGCTTCTTGAAAAGATGGCACAGTATAAGCTGACGACCTTCTGTGCACCGCCGACGATGTACCGTTTCATGCTGCTTGAGGATGTGGCGTCATATGATCTTTCATCCATACAGCACTGGACAACGGCAGGCGAGCCGCTTAATCCGGAGGTCAACAATAAATGGTTCAGGCTCACAGGTCACAATATATATCAGGGCTTTGGTCAGTCAGAGGGTACGGTTCTTATGGCTGATTTCCAGTGGGATGACATCAAGATCGGTTCAACCGGCAAGCCCTCACCGCTTTATGATATCAAGCTTCTCGACAGGGAAGGCAATGAGGTCGGCGTAGGCGAGGAAGGCTCTATCTGCATCATGGATGTAAAGAATAATCCGCCGGTGGGACTTTTCACAGGCTATTACAAGAATCACAAGATGACAGCCGAGCTGCTTTTAGGCGATTATTACAATACCTGCGATATGGCATGGCAGGACAGCGAGGGTTATTACTGGTTTGTGGGAAGAAACGATGATGTTATCAAATGCTCCGGCTACCGTATCGGACCCTTCGAGGTGGAAAGCGCTATGCTTGAGCATGATGCAGTTGTAGAATGTGCGATCACAGGCGCTCCGGACCCGGTAAGAGGTCAGGTAGTCAAGGCGACTGTCGTACTTAAAAAGAATTACAAGCCCAGTCCGGAGCTTATCAAAGAGCTTCAGGATCATGTCAAGAAGTCTACAGCCCCCTACAAATATCCGAGAATAATCGAATTTGTTGACGAGATACCAAAGACTATCAGCGGAAAGATCAAGCGTGCCCAGATCAGACACGAGGACGAGGAAGCTGTAAGGGTCAGAGATAAATAATTAAAATGTGGATTGTGAAGAGTGGAGTTATACAAAATTATTATTCATTCACTCTTCACTATTCCTTGAGCATATCCGCAGGTATAGTATAGAGGTAGTACATCAGCTTCCCAAGCTGAGTGGGCGGGTTCGATTCCCGTTACCTGCTTGCAGTGCGTGACCGCACGGGACGATTCGGACAGTCGTTCCCTGCGGTCACTTTTTACACTTTGTTGACATAAAATAACCGCATGAATGCTGAAAACTCAGTGTTCATGCGGTTTTTTAGTTTATATAAATTCATTTCTGCAATTGCTTTATTTTTTGCCTTCATCAGGGATAACAGCAGAGAGGCAGCCATAGAAATATACATGACGGCATTTGCGCGGCCGCTCCTGTGCTGAAATGATTTTATACTACTCTTTGATAAAAAAACAGACTGCTTTCTATCAAAGAAAACCCGATCTTCGTTTCAAGGCTTATTTGTGAGTCTGAAAAAATATAAAATACAAAGTCTGTTTTTAAGGAATCACCTGAATCCGTGAAACTCATTATTGATTGTTCTGAAAAACCCAGAGATAATGTCCCCCCGTCCCCCTTCCCAAAGGGAAGGGGGAGACTTCAGGGGACGGCGGCAGGCGTGCTGCGCACGCCTGCCGCCTGGCTGAAATGAAAACCCGGAAAGTTTAAAAAAAGATTTAATTCAATTTCACGGATTCAGGTATTATACAGTGATTTTGCGGATCTTTCAGATGTCAGGGAAGTGATAAGCAAATTATTGTACAGAGCAAGCGTAACAAAAAAATATCATTAAAGCAAAAATATTTCAATCAATTGACAAATCGGTGTTTATACTGCGATTTACTCACTTTTTGAATTGAATTTGTCGGATGGATGATGTATAATTCGAATCAGAAGGAATAATGCCGGAATGCGGCGGAAGAATCTTATGCTTTTCTTTGACAGAAAGCAGCCTGCTTTCTGTCAAAGAAAAACACAATCTCTTTTTTATGAAAACTTGTGCGACTGTACAAATAAAAAACGTAAAGTCATTTTTCTGATGAAGATCAGTATAACATATATTTTTCGGAGGTGAAGCCTTTGAGCCGTGAAGCTGTCGGAAAACTCAGGGGTAATATAGTAAGATTTTTTACTGATGAGTCCAATTTTCGTTTTGTTTTTGTCGCTGCTCTTTTGTGTGCTTCTTTGAATGTTATAAGATTCTGGTTCTATGTTGCGACAGGCATATTTATGATATGGGCTGCCTTTCTTTTCGGATACAGACTTTTGTATCAGCAGCGTATCAGAAGGATAAGGAACAGAAGGCTTATCCTACTGTTTCTGGGGTCGGCTTTGCTGACTTGTTTTATACAGTTCAGCTTTAATATTTTCGTCAATATTTATTATGTAGCATGGATGGGGATATGCCTTTTTATGTTCTATGGCGTCCATGCGGATAAAAGCCGCCGCAGCTGCGCTCTTGAGGTCAGCAGGATACTCGACCTTATTAACGCAGTGACAACGATAATGATGACGGCGGGCATTATACTGCTTGTTATTTTCCCAAAGGGCTTTGAGTTCTGCGGAGATGCTTTTGCAATACATGAAAACAGGTTTGTCGGTATACTTTTCAATGCGAATGTCACAGCCTTCTATGCGCTTATGGCGCTTATCAGCTGCAATCTTCTCTGGGTAATAAGACAAAGCCTGGGGAGACTCAGCATAAGGCTGAAGGTGTTCTATATCGTGTGCTGCGTGATAAATATTTTTTCCTTGTTTATCTCGGATTCAAACGCTTCCCTGCTGATGCTTATCGTTTATCTTTGCTTTATTTCGTTCTATGTTATCTTCAAGGGCTACAAGCGGGGCTTTGTTTCAATGCTGTTCAGGATAATTGCGCTTATCCTTGCATGTGTTGTTGCTGCGTCCTTCATGCTCGGCGCAAGGACCCTTGTGCAGAGCGGTACATCGGCGGTTCTCAGTATGCTTTCACCGCACACGCAGATCTCCACCGGTGTTACGTCAAAGCCTGATGAAAATATTATCATCATAAAGCCGGACGACCGCCCGGAAACTACCTTCGAGCATCAGAATACCAATATTGACAGCGGCCGGTTCAAGATATGGAGACAGTCTGCGGAAATGTTCAGGCTTTTTCCTGTTTTCGGAGTGGGCAAGGGCAATGTTGTGGATTACGGAAAAACATATCTCGGAGGACTGAGATATGAGGATTTCCACAACGGTCTTATAACGATAGCTGTGTGCTACGGCGCTGTGGGGCTGTTTTTGTTTATGGTGCTGGCGATAACCATTGCAAAGGCTATGCTTAAAGCTATTTTCAGATACAGAAGCGAAAACAGGCGTGATTGCAGGGTGCTGATGTATATCACCGCATTCTGTGCAGGATATTGTGTATATTCGATGTTTGAGGTCGCGCTGCTTGTGGATATTTCCTATCGTGTTGTAATATTCTGGCTGTTTATAGGTCTTGCAATGAGCTATGTGTGCTCATATGAGCGCAGTGCGATCACTGCCGGGGAAAATATTCCCGAACGCAGCCGTTCAATAAGACGGGCAGCTGCATATCTTAGCAGCAGCCGTACATAATATAATAATCAAGTAGGTGATTAACAATATGAAAGACGGATTTCTTCGTGTAGCAAGTGCTACACCGCAGATAAAGGTGGCAGACTGCGAAAGGAATGCAGATGCTGTAATCGCAATGGCAAAGGAGGCTGCCGGAAAGGGTGCGTCTCTTGTGGTTTTTCCTGAGCTGTGCATAACAGGCTATACCTGTCACGATCTGTTTTTACAGAAAAGCCTTCTGACAGCGGCTGAAAAGGCTCTCGGCAGGATAGCAGATGAAACAAGTCAGCTTGACGCTGTGATCCTTGCCGGACTTCCGGTCAGGGTAGGCTCTGCGCTGTACAACTGTGCGGCTGTGCTGTGCAGGGGTAGGATACTTGGTCTTGTTCCGAAGCAGTATATCCCGAACTATTCGGAATTCTACGAGGTAAGGCATTTCACATCCGGCAGATGCTTTTGCAGCAGCAGGGATACTGATAAAGAGCTGACTCTTTGCGGTCAGACAGTTACCATTGACACGGAAACAGTGTTTTCATGCATTTCAATGCCTGAATTCAGACTTGGAATTGAGCTTTGCGAGGATCTCTGGACTCCTGAGCCGCCCTCGGGAAAGCTTGCACTGGGCGGAGCTGTTATTATAGCGAATCTGTCCGCAAGCGACGAGGTCATCGGCAAGGCTGAATACAGACGTATGCTTGTGAAATCGACCTCGGCACGTCTTATCAGCACATATGTATATTCAAGTGCAGGAGCAGGCGAAAGCACCCAGGACCTTGTATTTTCCGGACACGATCTGATCTGTGAAAACGGAGCTGTTCTTGCTCAGTCGGAGCGCTTCAGAACAGGAATTGTCTATGCGGACACAGATCTTCAGAAGCTTGAAAACGAAAGAGTCAGGGCGAATACCTATGAGGGCACGAACGATCTGCGCACGGTCAGCTTTGATCTGCCTGTAAGGGAGCTTGAGCTTCAGCGCAGGATCAGCAGAACGCCCTTTGTGCCGTCTGACAAGGCAAATCTTGCTCAGCGCTGCGAGGAGATACTTACAATACAGGCGACAGGACTAGCATCAAGAATAGCTCATACGAATGCAAAAAGTGTAGTGATCGGACTTTCCGGCGGACTGGATTCCACTCTTGCACTTATTGTTGCGGTACACGCAATGGATATGCTCGGGCGTGACAGGAAGGATATACTTGCTGTGACAATGCCGTGCTTCGGAACAACAAAGCGCACCAAAAGCAATGCGGAGGTGCTTGCGGAAAGCTATGGCGTCAGCTTTAAGGATATCAATATCAGCAAGGCCGTAATGCAGCATTTTGAGGATATCGGACAGGACCCTCAGTGCCTTGATGTCACCTATGAAAACTGTCAGGCAAGGGAACGCACCCAGGTGCTTATGGATATAGCAAATAAAACAGGCGGCTTTGTCATCGGAACGGGCGATCTTTCAGAGCTTGCTCTCGGCTGGGCAACCTACAACGGGGATCATATGTCTATGTATGCAGTGAATTCCTCGATCCCTAAGACCCTTGTACGTCATCTGACAGCCTTTGAAGCAGAAAACAGTGAGGGAAAGCTTAAAGAGGCGCTTCTTGACATTCTTGACACACCGGTCAGCCCTGAGCTTCTTCCGCCGAAGGACGGCGAGATATCCCAGAAAACCGAGGATCTTGTAGGTCCGTATGAGCTGCATGATTTCTTTCTTTATTATATGGTGCGTCTCGGCTTCAGTGCGGACAAGATATTCCGCATGGCAAAATATGCCTTTGAAGGTGCATATGATGATGAGACCATCAGAAAGTGGCTGTCAACATTTATCAGGCGCTTTTTCTCACAGCAGTTCAAGCGTTCGTGTCTGCCTGACGGTCCGAAGGTGGGAACTGTTACTCTTTCGCCGAGAGGCGACTGGCGTATGCCCAGCGACGCTTCAAGCGCAATGTTCACACTCAGCGAATAATAATTTAAAAGCATTACTGCCGCCGGCATCCTGAATAAGGGTGCGGCGGCTTCATTTCGCTGATTCAGAGTCTTTATGTGTCGCTGGTTTTGTTTATATATATTCCTGAATCCGTGAAACTCATTATTGATTGTTCTGAAAAACCCAGAGATAATGCGTTGTTTTATGCATTTCAGGTTTTTAAGTTGTTCACCACGGCGGCAGGCGTGCTGCGCACGCCTGCCGCCTGGCTGAAATGAAAACCCGGAAGGTTTAAAAAAAGATTTAATTCAATTTCACGGATTCAGGTATATTTTATAAGAGTTTTGAAAGAAATATAGTTACCCGATACGAAAGTATTGGTCAGAAAAAGGTCTGAACCGTGACTTGGACAGTATCGGCTGGTGGGTAAGAGCGGAGCGTAAGCACAGCGACCCCCGCAAAATTGACAGCGGAGGCACGCCGGCGCCGGTTAGTGTAAAATGGTTCTGGGACTTTTAAAGAAGAAATGGTTTTTAGCAGTTCAGGCTCAAAAAGTCCGGCAGTGCCCGGGAAAAACTTTATCAGGCTGACTAAGCTGTGAATCAAGGGTCCAGCGTCACGCTGGATGGTGTAAAATATTTCTGGAAGTTTTTAAAGAATTATAATCAGCTAACATAAAAGTAGGTCAGAAAAAATCAGAGCCGCGGGAATAGAAGCAGAAGTTCTGAACCCAGAGCGCAGCGTATGCGGAGCGATAGCGCGTTGCGACACCGGCGGCACGCCGGCACGCCGGCGCCGGCTTGACAATTGTTTGGAATAATTGTATAATATGCTTATGAAATATGATAAATGCTATGAAGGGAAGGAGTAGTACTCCGCCACTGCGCAAAGAGAGCTGCCGGTGCTGGGAATGCAGCCGCAGGAGAGTATGAAGGTAGTCCCGGAGCAGTCCTGCTGAACACGGATGTAATTAGGCAGGAACGTAAACCGCACGTTAACACGGTTAGTATTCGATCTCTGATCCGATATGATCTATGCCATATAAGAGTGGTACAGCGCAGCTTTTCCGGCTTCGTCTCTTTGTCATAAGGGGCGAAGCCTTTGTTTTTACATAGCATCAGTTTTCGGATGAAGGATGAAAATAACTACAGATGCGTTATGCGGCTTGAGTCTATTTCCCGGCAGTATTATCCGGACAAGATGTCCGAAATAAAAGGAGGAAAAACAAAATGAAACTTAACGGTTCGGAAATTATCGCAGAATGTCTGCTTGAGCAGGGAGTTGATACCGTTTTCGGATATCCGGGCGGTGCGGTGCTGAATATCTATGACGCACTTTATAAATACAGCGATAAGATCACACATATCCTTTCTGCACACGAGCAGGGTGCAGCCCATGCGGCAGACGGCTATGCAAGAACAACAGGCAAATGCGGCGTGGTGATCGCAACATCCGGCCCCGGTGCAACAAACCTTATCACAGGTATCGCAACAGCTTATATGGATTCTGTTCCGGTTGTTGCAATAACCGGAAACGTCACAAACGATCTGCTTGCCCGTGACAGCTTCCAGGAGGTGGATATCTGCGGTATCTCAATGCCTGTGACAAAGCACAATTTCATTGTAAAGGATGTAAAGGATCTTGCAAATGTTATCCGCAAGGCATTCCGCATTGCAATGAGCGGAAGAAAGGGTCCGGTTCTTATTGATATCCCGAAGGATGTTACAGGAGCGCTTTGCGAATATGAAGCAGTAAAGCCTGAGCCGATCTGCAATAAGCTTATCTCTGACAAGGCTGATTTTGAGGCGGCTGCCGATATTATCCGCAGCTGTGAAAGACCTATGATATATATGGGCGGCGGTATCGTCAGCGCAGATGCGGCAGCAGAGCTTATTGAGCTTGCTGAAAAGCTTGACTGCCCGGTAGCTTCCTCCGTAATGGGTCTTGGCGGCTTCCCACAGTCACACAGACTTTATATCGGCACAATAGGTATGCACGGCGGATATGAAACAGGCAAGGCTACCGATAACTGCGACCTTATCATCACAGCCGGAGCAAGATTCTCCGACCGTGTTGCAGGAGACAGAGAAAAATTCGGCAAGGATGCAAAAATAATCCAGCTTGATATTGACAAGGCGGAAATAAACAAGAATGTAAAGATAGATTACTGTCTGCTCGGCGACCTCAAGGATACTCTCAGAGGGCTTACCGAAGCAGTTGACAAGACAGAGCGTCCGGAGTGGATCGAACAGCTTTCGCAGTGGGGCAAAAACGGTCAGGTGGGAGAAACTCCCGAGTCTGAGGACTATGCTCATCCATATCATGTGATCGAGGCTGTAAGAGCGCTGACTCAGGACAGCGATATCATCGTTACAGATGTCGGTCAGCATCAGATGTGGGTCTCTCAGAAATACCGCTTCGAGCAGCCCAGAACATGGTGCACCTCCGGCGGACTGGGTACTATGGGCTATGGTCTTGGCGCAGCTGTGGGTTCGGCAGTTGCTCATCCGGAAAAGAGAGTTGTTCTTTTCACAGGTGACGGAAGCTTCCATATGAACCTCAATGAGCTTGCAACAGTCTGCTCATATGACCTTAATATAAAGATAATCGTACTTAATAATACAGTTCTCGGAATGGTAAGACAGTGGCAGAAGCTTTTCTACGGCAGACGCTTCTCACAGACCGATCCGCACAGAAAAACTGATTTTGCAAAGCTTGCAGAGGCTTTCGGCGTAAAGGGTATGAGAATACATAATGATTCTGACGCAGAGGAGGTTCTCGGTCAGGCCTTTGCTGACAACAAGCCTGTTGTTATTGACTGCCGCATTTCACCGGATGAAAACGTACTTCCGATGATACCTCCGGGAAAAACTGTTGACGACCTTATTACGGAAATGGAGTGATAAAGATGGAAAACAAACAGATAATCGGTTTATTTGTACATAACCACCCGGGTGTTCTTCTCAGGGTGACAAGCCTTATTTCAAGAAGAGGCTTCAATATTGACAGCCTTACTGTCAGCCCTGCTGCTGTGGAGGGTTATTCAAGAATGACCATCCGCATAAGCGGTGACGACAATCAGGTCGAGCAGTTCATCAACCAGATGATGAAGATAGTTGACGTGAAAAATGTTGAAGCACTGCCGGATGACAATTCTGTGGCAAGCGAGCTGATACTTGTCAAGGTAAAAACAGACGGACAGAATAACAACGATATACTCGCTGTTACATCAAAATATCATGCTTCTCTTGTAAATCTCGGTGAAAGCTCAATGACCTTCCGTGCAAGCGGAAAGCCCGGAGAGATAGACACTCTTGTAAGCGAGCTTCGTGAATTCGGTATAATGGAAATGGCAAGAACAGGTATTGCAGCCCTTGAAAACGGCGACAACTGCCTTAACAAGGACAAGGAATGATCCGGAAAAATTCATAATAAAAGCTCCCGTAGGCGCTGCTGGTGGCGTATACGGGAGCTTTTTTGTTATATTATTTTTTCAAAATAAAAAATATTCTGCCGGCAAAATGCTTTTGCTTTTATCTGAGTATCTCGTTGACTCTTCTCTGTACGGAATTGTAATCGTACCCGGCTGCTGTAAGCCTGTTGCAGCGGTCTGCACCGCAGCCCCATTTGCCGGCTATTACCTCCCGTGCAAGGGCTTCGACAGTTTTTCCGGCAGCAGATGACGTGCCGGACTTCATCAGCTCATTTACCTTGCTCTGCACCTCGGAGTAGCTGTAGCCTGCTGCTGTGAGCTTGGTTTTTCTTTCAGCGCCGACGCCCCATTTTCCTCTGATGACTTCTCTTGCGATCTCGTTTGTTGTTTTTCCGGCTGATGCGCTGCCGCTTTGTGAAGTTCCCTCATTCTTCCAGTTGGGACGATAAAAAGCATACATACTGCTGTCAGTGAGACTGCGTGTTTTTGACTTGAAGCTTGATGTACCTGCCCAGTCTGCGCCCCGGCCGTCAACATTGCCTTCGAGAGTAATGATCTTATTGCCGCTGACGGACTTTACAATGCCCACATGATCGCAGAAATATTTGTCACGGTTCGGATAATTGTCATAGCGCAGAAAGAAAAGGTCTCCCGGAGCAGGCGCTTTGCTGCCCTTTCTGAACCATGTGCCGTATTTTACGTCTGCGTCACGGGGTATCTGACCTGCGCCGCCCTCGATGCCCTTTACATATTTTCCGAGAAAGCCGCAGAGCTTCATTATGAGCGTTACTGAAAAAGCGCACCAGTCATATACAGCCCCCAGACCAAGCTCTGTAATGCATACATAATATCCGTTTTTTCCGATGAGTGTCTGTGCTTTGTTTAAAAATTTTTCCTTGTCTGTCATATCATCTTTCCTTTCCTTCTGTTGTGATCCTGAGTTTTTTTACTATTGCCTGTAAAAAGCCGGGTATCGGAACTCCCAGCACGCCAAGATTTTCAAGTATCGAGATCATTTCGTTTATTATCAGCCAGACGGTGACGATCATTCCGAAATACATCTCAAAGCCAGGCCGGATATTTACAGCCGTCAGCCCGTTCATTATCAGGTAATCGACTCCCATCGCAACGGCGATAAGAAGCATATAGCCTACCTTTTTCACTATTCCCGAAATGCCCCTTCTGCTTGAAAGAGAGGCTGTGACATAGGCGGCAGCCATTCCGCTGAGATAATCGGCAGCCATCATTATAAGCAGCACAATGACCGGAACAGCTACTGCACCGAAATATGCCGCAAATGCCGCCAGTGCAGCGCTTATGACAGCCTTTATTCCTTTGTTTTCCATAAATTCACCTCCGTTTTGTTTGTATTTACAGTCAGAAAAATTTCTGTCTGAAAACAGCAAAAAGACTGTTCTGATAGTCCCGGTGAAAATAAAAAAAGTTGACCCCGGAAGGTCAACTGATACTGCTATTTATAAGAAACAGACTTTTATTTGATTCACCCCCGGCACGAGCGATTATATTCAGGAGATTTCGCCGACTGCGGTCGGCGACCAAAGGCGCTGCCTTTGGAAACCGCAAGCCTTTGTAAAGGCTTGAGCGAAACTTTAAATACTGTGAACAATTGACGCTATTGCCCTACAAATAGTATAAGCAAAAAAACCGCCCCGGATAATACCGAAGCGGTTTTTTTGCTTTGTTCTGATGATCGCTTTTATAAGGCTGTGACCTTGAAGGTCTTTACTGACTCGCTGCCGTCAGCGTCCTTTGCGAGTACCTTTACGTCATATGAAGCTGCTGCTGTGGGAGTAAAGGTGGGGTTCGCTGCTTTGAGAGTATTTCGTTTTGTGTTGGATCTTCTTTTTAAATAGCAGGCAACATTATAGGGTTCTTCTCCGCCCTCATATACAGGAATGACCTTTACTGTGTCTGCGGTAAGAACTGAATAATTCCTGAATCCGTGAAATTGAATTAAATCTTTTTTTAAACCTTCCGGGTTTTCATTTCAGCCAGGCGGCAGGCGTGCGCAGCACGCCTGCCGCCGT
>CACWVH010000056.1:0-4607 GCA_902764235.1 uncultured Ruminococcus sp. | reverse complement strand
TATGGGTGAACAACTTAAAAACCTGAAATGCATAAAACAACGCATTATCTCTGGGTTTTTCAGAACAATCAATAATGAGTTTCACGGATTCAGGTATACATATAAATTGCTATGCTGTCATATTTGTCATTGTCAGAATGGTTATCTGACGGTAGAGGCAATATTTTACTATATACGGAATATCCCGCCTGAAGCTGTCCCATGAAAACTCCCCCTTCCCGCCGGGAAGGGGGTCGGGGGGATGGGCGGGAAAAGCTATACCTTATGGTTGAGTAACAGAATGACTGAAAACTTATAAGATTTAGGGAAACACTGAATAAATAGCATTTTGAAGGTTGACGTACCCGGAAGTGATTATGCGTGGGACTTCGCTCGACACCCCAAACGCCGATTAATGTATTAATCAGCGTTCCCTTAGCATCATTGCTGTGATTATCAGATCAATCAAAAATGAATTTCACGGATTCAGGTGAGGGTAAAATCAAAAAAACCGCCAATTAATGATCGGTTATATGCATTTTATCAGTGATCGGTATCAGGCCTCAGAAATTCAGGCAAAAAAGAAAAAGCGCCTGCAAAACGCAAACGCTTTTATCTTCATATTATCCGTTATAATTACTGGCGAGCCTCGATGTAAGCAACGAGATCCTCAACAGTCTTTACCTTTTCAACATCCTCATCCGGAACCTCAACGCCGAATTCATCATCAATGTTCATGAGAAGATCAACAACATCAAGAGAATCTGCGCCGAGATCGTTTATGATAGATGTTTCAGGTGTAATGCTGTCTTCTTCAACATCAAACTGCTCACTGAGAATTGTCTTAACCTTTTCAAGTACCATAAATATAGTCCTCCTAAAAATATAATATACATAAAAAAATGTGCTCCCTGTCCTTTACCTTGTTTACAAAAACATATGATTTGTGCTACAATGTGTAAGGACATAAAGAATATTGACCAAGCACAAGTTTCTATATCAAATCTTATAAGTTATTTGCCTCTTTGTCAATATCAAATCCGTAATTTTTTTATATTTTTTTAATAATTATAAAATTATTGCAAAAATTTCTCTGATAATTATAACGCTTTGTATAAAAATTTCATTATATCAATATATCCGGCGGATCAAGAGGGGATTTTGCATAAGTCCGGTCATCATTTGGAGGGATTACCATGTCAGAAAGAAAATTTGCGGTCATCGGACATCCGATAGGGCACACAATGTCTCCGTTCATACACAAGCGCCTTTTTGAGCTTGCGTCTCTTGAGGGAGAATATACAGTCATTGATGTTGCACCCGAGGAGCTTCCGGAAAAAATAAATGAGCTGAATAAGCTTGCAGGCTATAATATTACTATACCAAACAAGCAGGAAATAATACCGTTCCTTGACGGACTTGATAAAAAGGCTGCTCTTTACGGATCAGTAAATACCGTGAAAAACGGCAGCTCAAGAGAGGGCTTCACAACAGACCCGGACGGCTTTCTGAAAGCCCTGGCGGCTGCCGGGATACCCTTTGAGGGCAATATATGCATTATAGGCTGCGGCGGAGTTGCAAGGACCTTTGTTTATGAGGCTGCCCTTGCAGGCTGCGATATCACGATCGCCGTGCGTCCGGAGGATAAGGAGATACGTGATGCCCTTGCGGCAGAGGTCAGGGAAAAGCTCGGCGGAAAGGAGATCAGTGTATGTCTTTTATCTGAGCTTGAGGAAAGCAGTCTGTGTCCGCAGCTTCTTGTAAATGCGACACCGGTAGGTATGTATCCGAAAACGGATGCGATGCCGGTATCCGAAAAGGTCATTGCACGAAGCAGAAACGTCTTTGATGCGATCTACAATCCGCTTGAAACGAAGCTTATACGCACAGCAAAGGAGTTTGGAAAAACAGCTGTCGGCGGAATGGCGATGCTTGTATGGCAGGCTGTTGTGTCGCATGAGATATGGGACGGCACGGTTTATGATACAGAGGATATAAACAAGCTTATTCTTGACAGCGCAAAGGAAATGGAGAAAAGCTTCAGATAAAAATATACTCATATCAGTAATGCTATGAGTTGAAGAGTTCAGAAACAAAAGACGGTGAAAAGCATGAAACAGAAAAATATAATTCTCTGCGGCTTCATGGGCTGCGGAAAGAGCACGGTCGGTACGCTGCTTGCAAAAAAATCAGGAATGGCGTTTGTTGATCTTGACAGCTATATTGAAAAGCAGGAAAAGAAACCGATCACAAAAATTTTTGCCGACAGCGGAGAAGGCTATTTCAGAGAGCTTGAACGCAATGCAGCAAGAACGCTTTCTGAAAAAAGAGGCATTGTAATTGCCGCAGGCGGCGGAACACTGACATTTCCGGAGAATGTTGAAGTGCTGAAAAAAAGCGGACTGATAGTGCTGCTTGACATTCCGGTAGAGGCGGTAGCCGTAAGGCTAAGAAACGACACAACAAGACCGCTGCTCAATCGTCCGGACAAGGATCAGGCAATGCGTGAGCTTTATGACAAGCGCCTGCCCCTTTACCGTGAGGCGGCGGATATCATAGTAAACGCTGATAATTCACCGATGCAGGT
Organism: uncultured Ruminococcus sp.; assembly: GCA_902764235.1. Classification (GTDB taxonomy): domain Bacteria; phylum Bacillota; class Clostridia; order Oscillospirales; family Acutalibacteraceae; genus UBA1213. The sequence continues at coordinate 2,041 of CACWVH010000056.1, read as the reverse complement.
CTGCCGGGAGATAATGTCAGCGATATGAAGCCGGTGATAATGACTTCTCCTTATATTCACTCTGTGACGCTTCTTTCAGTGTGAGGGAACGCTTGCTTTCACAGCAGCGGCAGGGCGGCTTTGTTATGAAGGATAAACAGCTGACAGAGTGAGCAAAAGGGGTAGGGCTTTTTATTTCGGTTTTCAGGTTTAAATGTTGAATAAATATATATTTAACAGCCGATTGTAAAATGGCGGACACCTCGCCAAAACCCGAAAAGCTTTATTCACATAAATAAATGCTTTTTTGATTATACAATCAGCTAATATATTAATTAAAAGAAAGAAGGAAACAAAAATGGCACAGCAGAAGAAAATGGTTGAGGCGATCACTTCAAGAGATGAGGATTTCGCAAAATGGTATACCGATATCGTCAAAAAGGCAGAGCTTGCCGATTATTCGGGTATCAAGGGCTGCATGGTGATCCGTCCGCACGGATATGCTATCTGGGAGAATATCCAGAAGGATCTTGACGCACGCTTCAAGGAAACAGGACATGAAAATGTATATATGCCCATGTTTATTCCCGAAAGTATGCTTCAGAAGGAAAAGGATCATGTTGAGGGCTTCGCTCCCGAATGTGCATGGGTGACTGTGGGCGGCAGCGAAAAGCTCGGCGAGCGTCTTGCAGTACGTCCTACATCGGAAACGCTTTTCTGCGAGCATTATGCAAAAACAGTAAATTCCTATCGTGACCTGCCGAAGCTCTATAATCAGTGGTGCAGCGTTGTACGCTGGGAAAAGACAACACGTCCCTTCCTGCGTACATCTGAATTCCTCTGGCAGGAGGGTCATACACTCCACGAAACAGAGCAGGAGGCTATTGAGGAAACCAAAAGAATGCTCCAGACATATATCGACTTCTATAAGGAAACACTTGCAATTCCGGTTGTATCAGGTGTCAAGACAGAGAAGGAAAGATTTGCCGGTGCAGTGGAAACATATACCGTCGAGCCTATGATGCACAACGGTGTTGCACTTCAGGGCGGTACCTCGCACTATTTCGGCGACGGCTTTGCACGCAGCTTCGGCATAACCTTCACAGGCAGGGACAATACGCTTCAGTACCCCTTCCAGACCTCATGGGGCGTTTCTACACGTATGATCGGCGCACTCATCATGGTTCACTCTGACGATGACGGACTTGTGCTTCCCCCGAAGGTAGCTCCGATTCAGGTCGCAGTTATTCCCATCGCTCAGAAAAAGGAGGGTGTGCTCGAAAATGCAGAGCAGCTCAGGGCAAGACTCAAGGCTGCCGGATACAGGGTAAAGCTTGACGACAGCGACAAGGCTCCCGGATGGAAATTCAGCCAGTATGAGATGCTCGGTGTACCTGTCCGTGTTGAGATCGGTCCGAAGGATATTGAAAACGGTCAGTGTGTACTTGTAAGACGTGACACAAGAGAAAAGACCGTCATCAGCCTTGACAAGCTTGAGGAGACCGTTAAGGAGCTTCTTGCAAAAATACATGAAAGTATGTACAATGCAGCTCTCAGAAATCTTGAGGAAAAGACCTTTGTTGCACATGACCACGAAGAATTTCTTGATATCGCAGCAAACAAGCCCGGCTTTATCAAGGCTATGTGGTGCGGCGACAGTGCTTGTGAGGAAAAGCTCAAGGACGAAACAGGCGGCGTAAAGTCAAGGTGCATTCCCTTTGTTGAGGAGCAGCTGGGGGATAAATGTGTATGCTGCGGCAGACCTGCAAAGCACATGGTTTACTGGGGCAGACAGTACTGATAAACACAATGCTATCAAAAGCTCTCTTCTGAAATTCCGGTTGAGAGCTTTTATCTGTATGGTATATTAAGCGATCGTACTCTATTGCTGACAGATTATCCTTATACTATTTTTTGATAGAAAGCAGACTGATTTCTATTAAAGAAAAGCTCAGTGTTTATTTCAACCTGAATCCGTGAAACTCATTATTGATTGTTCTGAAAAAACCTGAGATAATGCGTTGTTTTATGCATTTCAGGTTTTTAAGCTGTTCACCCATAA
>CACWVH010000055.1 GCA_902764235.1 uncultured Ruminococcus sp. | reverse complement strand
ATCAAGGTGAAATGAAAGCGTGATTGTTCCATCCTCCAAGCTGTATCGGTCAATATCAGTGAAAAGGGATATACCCATCTCAGCGGCATAAACTGTACCAAGCTCTATCTCCGTATTGCCGCAGCATTGACGGGTAATGTATCCGCTGCCTTTAACGATATCCTTATTTTCAAATTGATACTTCTGTCCCTTTTTTGTGGCTATCTCTCCAGTCCAGAAATAACTGCGGCTGTTGCTTTGGATTGCTTTTATGAAGTCTTCTGATACAGGGTACATTGGTTTCCTCCTCTCTCGGGGTATAAAAAAAGAGCCGACATAAATCGACTCTGTAAGACTGTCTAATAGCTTTGTAGTACGCTTTTAATTTCATCCGTGGATAAGTTAAAATAATCGTATACATTATACCCACTCCACTGACTCCATTTGGCATCACCTGTTCCACAATGTTTTAAGCTCATATAAGCATTTGTTGGATGGATCAGTCCTTTTTCCACAAGAATTTTAAACTCATCATCAGTTATCCCAAACTTCATGCAAAAAGATTGCTTAGATACATTCACATACCTTGCTAATTCTCTGTAAGAGATTTTTTTCAGTAAAGCATCAAGCATATCCTGTTTCTTTGTATATGCTAATCCGCTTGTGTGGATTTGAAATTCAATATTATAAACACGAATTAGCCTATACATTTCTTTTTTATCTAATGAACTAAAGTTGCCTTTTGCAAGTATTTGTTGTCTGATAAACTCTTCTGGGTTGCTAAACCTATCCATATAATTTTCTTCAGCCATATTTGTTCCTCCTAAAACAAAAAATCCAGCAAACTTACTCAATCGAATTATACCATAAGAAAAACAAATACACCATACATAAAATCAAAACTCTTTCAGCGTGAAATCCACCGTCCACAATCCCTTATATGAAGTATCTTGTTCCAGCTTTGCTTTGAAACCGTCAATATACATTTCAGTTTCCTTAAGTGATAAGGTGTCCGTGTCAAAATACTGCACGGTCAACTTGTTTTGTTTTGACCAAAAAGTCATTTTTTTCAGCCACACAGCCGTTACCGTAAAAGAAACAGATATATCCACAACACCCTGCCGCACAACATCACGCTGTCTTGTTCCGGCTTCTGTTTCGCCGCCGGAATCAGATTCCACGGAGGAAAGCGTCAGGTCATAAGAATCGGGAAATGGTAAAAGCTCACCGTTGATTTTCAGATATTCTGTAAATGCCATACTACCTTCCTCCGCTTCTCAGATTTGCTCTTTGCTGAGCATTGACAATTATTTCATCAAGCATAGTGCCGCCGACATACACCGGAATAACGATATCACCGTTACCACCCATTGTGCCTCCTTTTGGAAAAGCCCCTTTTATCGCAGTTATCAGTTCAGTAAGATCGGTTTGAGATACACCACCACATGAAGCAGTAGCTGTGACTTCTGCGTGAGGACTTACGACCATATCAGCAGATACATTTTTCATTGCACTCTTTATCATCCCTCTACTGTTCTCGATACCTTTAGCAAGTCCCTTCATGAAGTCAGGCATCCAGCTCTCATAATCGGTAAGAGGTCCCTCATCCGGAACAGAGAAGTGAAGAAAAGAACGGATAGCATTGCCGACATTTGATGCAGCATCAGTTACCCAGCCGATACAGTTATTGATGCCGTTTACGATACCGGAAATCAAGTCCTTGCCCCAGTTAAACGCTTCTGATGCAAGGTTGCCCATAAAGTTTTTGACATTATCAAAGCCGCCTTTCACGGCATTATATACATTCGACATAGCGTTTTTTATGCCGGATAAAATATTGTTAAAAGTATTTGAAACAACATCCTTAATGCCGCCCACAACATTTGAAACTGTATTTTTTATATTGTTCCAGATGCTTGACACCGTACTGCTGATGCCGTTCATGATATTGGAAACCACTGTCTTTATCGTATTGAATACAGTGGAAATGACGTTCTGTATCGCATTAACAACAGTTGATACCGTGTTTTTTATCGTGTTCCACGCATTGGTGATAAAAGTCTGAATCGCCGTAATAATCGTTGTTATAACAGTTTTTATCGTATTCCACACGGTAGAAATGACCATATGGATAGCGTTTATCACGGTTGATATCACTGTTTGTATAGCATTCCAAGCCTTAGTCAGGAAGGTCTGTATTGCCGTAACGACTGTTGTAAATGTTGTTTTTATGGTATTCCATATGGTCGTAAAAAATGTTGATATAACAGTCCAGACTGTCTGTATGACCGTTTTTATTGTATTCCAGGCTGTGGTAAGGATAGTCTGAATCGCAGTTATCACCGTTGTAAAAATAGTTTTTATAATATTCCATACGGTAGTAAAATAGGCAGATATCAGATTCCAGATTGTTTCAATTACAGATTTTATCGTATTCCATGCAGTGGAAAGGATTGTCTGTATCACAGATACAATTGTTGTAAAAATCGTTTTTATTATATTCCAGACAGTGGTAAAATAAGCAGATATCAGATTCCAGATAGTTTCAATGACAGTTTTGATTGTATTCCATGCTGTGGAAAGAATGGTCTGTATCACAGTAATAACCGTTGTAAAGGTATTCTGTATAGCAGTCCAGATAGTCATAAAAACGGCGGTTATTGCATTCCAGACGCTTTCAGCAGTAGTTCTGATACCATTCATGATGTTGCTGAAAAATCCGCTTATTCCGTTCCATATATTATTGAAAAACTCGCTGACACCGTTCCAAAGATCATCCCAAGATATGTCGAACCAGCTAAGGAAGACTTCAAAAATCCCCTTAAACACATTCAGTATATTTTTGATATTGTTGACGAGGAAGTTCCACGCCGCCATAAAAATGCCTTTAACACCTTCCCATACCTGCTCCCAGTTTCCGGTAAAGATACCGATGAAGATATCAAGTATCGATGTTATCATATCAAGAGAATATGAAAGCATATTGCTTATGTATTGGAAAGCACCTTCCAGCACAGGTGCAAGGAATGAGCAGACTGTATCCCATACCGCCATAATAACTTCGCCGATGTCTTTGAAGTTAAAACCGAGGGCATTGAGCCTGTCAACAATACCCTGAAAGAATTCCTGGAATTTTCCGACAATGCCATTCCATATTTCAGTCATAGCGTTACGGAAATCCTCATTGGTATTCCACAGATAAATAAAAGCTGCGACAAGTGCAGCAATGGCAGCTATAACGAGTGTTATCGGATTTGTAAGGAGTCCGGCTAAATTCAGTCCTGATAATGCACCCTTGACGGCAGTTATCGCACCTGATATTTTCGGAACAAGCGTCATTATCGTTCCCACGGATGATATAACTTTTCCTATAACTATCAAAGCCGGACCTATCGCCGCCACAATTAAACCGATAGTAACGATCGTCTTTTTTGTACCCTCATCCATACCGTTCAGCTTATCCACAAGCCCCTGAATCCAGGAAACGATTTGTCTGATCGCAGGCATAAGGATGTCACCGAAGGAGATTGCTAATTCCTGTAACTGTGACTTTAAAATAGTTATCTGACCTTCAAGATTGTTCTGCATTGTTTCAGCCATATCTCCGTCTTTACCGTCACAGTTCGTAATGGCTGAATTCAGCTTTTCAATATCAGAGGGTGCAGCGTTCATCAGGGCAAGGAAACCGCTCATCGCATACAAAATTCTCTATTCCTGACATCAGAGAGCAATTCAATAATCCGAAACAGCAGGCGGAATACCTGTACAGCATTATCGAATGTGAGGTGTAATAATGGGCAATATAACGGTCATTCCTGCGAAAAGGCAGGTCGGAAATAATATCACTCAGAAAGAAAAGCCGAAGCTCCGTGTAGCTGCCTATTGCCGTGTCAGCACGGACAGCGATGAACAGGCATCAAGCTATGAAACACAGATTTCACATTATACGGAGTTTATTCAGAAAAATCCAAACTGGGTGATTGCAGACATATTTGCAGATGACGGCATATCAGGAACTAACACAAAAAAGCGTGATGAATTCAACCGTATGATAGATGAATGTATGTCAGGGAAAATTGACATGATTATTACAAAATCAATCAGCCGATTTGCAAGAAATACGCTTGACTGTCTAAGATACATACGGCTTTTGAAAGAAAAGAATATCCCTGTTTTCTTTGAAAAGGAAAACATCAATACGATGGATTCTAAGGGCGAGGTTCTGCTTACCATAATGGCTTCCCTTGCACAGCAGGAAAGTCAGAGCCTGTCGCAGAATATCAAGCTCGGCTTACAGTACCGTTACCAGCAAGGTCAGGTTCAGGTAAATCATACTCGTTTTCTCGGATACACAAAAGACGCTGACGGGCATCTGATTATAGACCCGGAACAGGCTGAAATTGTCCGACGCATTTACAGAGAATACCTCGAAGGCAAAAGTATGGATAAGATTGCAAAAGGGCTTGAAGCGGACGGCATTTTAACAGGTGCAGGCAAAAGAAAATGGTGGACAAGCACCATCAACAAAATTCTCCGCAATGAAAAATACATAGGCGACGCACTTCTGCAAAAGACCTTTACGATTGATTTTCTTTCCAAAAAGAGAATAAAAAATAACGGCACCATGCCTCAGTACTATGTTGAGGGCGACCATGATGCCATTATATCAAAGGAAGTATTTTTATTGGTGCAGGAGGAGCTTGTCCGCAGAAAGCAGGTGCAGACTGTTCCAGGCGGCAAAAAACGCACGTATTCAGCAAATCATTGTTTTGCACAAATAGTTTTTTGCGGTGAGTGCGGTGAGCTTTACCGCAGAGTGCATTGGAACAACAGAGGGTGTAAATCAATCGTCTGGCGGTGTATCAACCGACTGAACGGAACGGGAAGTACCTGTCACAGCCGGACCGTTAACGAGGAGCTTTTGCAGAATGTAGCATTACAGGCTATCAATCAGGTGCTCTGCAAAAAAGAAGATTTTCTGAAAACACTCCAAAGCAATATTACCGCTGTGATAACTCAAAGCGATACACTTTCCCCGGTGGTCATTGATGAACGACTGCACGACCTGCAAAGGGAACTGCTGAAAAAAGCCAATCAAAAGGAAGATTACGATGCGATTGCAAATGAAATTATTCGCCTGAAGGATATGCGAAAGCAATCAGAAGTTGACAGTGTTGTCAAGGATGAGCAGATGAAACTCATCACCGACTTGCAGGACTTCATCCGTAAGCAGCCTACTGAGATAACCGAATTTGATGCAACACTCGTCAAAAGGCTGATTGACAGAATTACAGTGTATAACGAATATTTTACGGTGGAGTTTAAGTCGGGGGTGGTTATTGAGGTTGAGGGATAACAAAGTGTTAAAGTCATTAATTCATAATTTCAAAATAGTCTTTCACTTGTAAGTATACTCAAAAAAGTTATTAAAAATCGTTCGTGTAAAAACGAATCGCTTTTATTATCAAATTTTTATATTTTATCCATAGCTTTTGTGAAGTTACATTTATTTAAAATAATAAAACGAGCCTGCACTGTCTTCGTCCAAAGGATGAAATTATGTAAAGGCTCGTTTTATAATTACTTAATTGATTTTGTGTTACAGTAACAGGAACACTTTAATCCATTAATTTTAACCAAATGAATCTTACAAACAAGATTCATCATCAAAAGCATTTTCGATAATGTTAAGCGACTCTGGCAGAGCTTTTTTGAGAAGAATATCGGGGATCAAAATTTGACAAGCAAAATCCGCTTACAATCAGGCTTTCAAGGTGATTTTTGGGAACCGTGCTGTCAAACTCCCGGGTGAATTTACCTTTTAATTTGCTTGAAATTGTGTTTATTTTATGTTACAATGAAGTAAACAAAAAGTGATAAAATCGACTGAATAAATGAGGTGATTGTATGTTGAAGGGCAAAACAAAAGTGACAGTATTGTGTGCTGTTGCGGCTTTTATCATAGGGGCAGCAGTTCTGACAACATCTGCAGTCACGGATAATTTACACAAAGAAAAGGAAAATGATTTTGTGCCGGCAGTGATATCGCTGGCGGTTGTGGAAAATAACGAGGAAAACTCTGATTCTGAATTGAAGAAACCATTGGAATGGAAATCAGATAATGAAAACTACAAAGCAGATAAAAAAGTTGAAATTGCCAACTTGAATAATAAGGACGAAAATAATACTTCTGCCTATATCAGGGTCTGCATTAACCCGAGATGGACAGCGGAAGTCACTGTTAATGCAGGAACTGCGGAAGAAAGCAAAGTTATGGTTGATGCCGATATGCCTTTGGATGATTTCGGAGCATTGACAGCTATAGAGATCAATCAGGAATCAAATAGCTATACAATGGGAGCGGTTACCTTTCATTTAGCGGCTGATTGGAACGAACATTGGTTTTACAATGACAAGGACGGCTATTTTTACTGCAAAAGCGTGATTGCTATCGGCAAAAAAACGCCGCCGCTGCTTGACTATGTAACGATCTCTTCCGATACCAAGCAGAAACTGAAATCACTTGGTGCAAAGCTGACGGTCGATGTACTGGCAGACGGAATACAGTCGGAGGGAAAAGCGGCAAATACCATGTGGACTAATGTAAAAATTAATTCTGACAGAAAATTGGAAAAGAATGAATGAATATGAAAACCTTACTGAACATCATCAGCAGAATATTTTTCACATTAATATTTGCAGCCGGAGCATTGCTGATTGTTCTGCGGATATGCGGAATATCAGTATTTATTATTCAGACCGGCAGCATGGGGGAAGCATATCCTGTCGGCTCGATGATATTTGTACAATCGACAGAGCCTGCCGAAATAGAAGCAGGGGATGTGATCACATTTGCGGCAGACGAAAATCTGACCGTTGTCACCCACAGAGTTGTCAAAAGAAATGACGAAAAAAGATATTTTATTACCTGCGGGGACATGAATAATACCAACGATGCACCTGTTGCGTTTGAAAGTGTTGCGGGCAAGGTTGTATATAAAATCGAAAAGATAGGCTATGTGATCAATATCATTAACCTTCCGGCAGTAAAATGGCTTCTGATCGCAGTACTGGCGGTTCTCGTGATATTGATGATCATACAGTTTTATAGAGACAATAAGAGAAAGGCGGAGCATGAAGATGAAAAAGTTTAAATTTTCTTTAAAAAGTCAGATAATGCTGTCGCTGTGTATGCTGATTGCGGGCTTGCTTTTATGTGGAGGTTCGCTTGCCTATTTTACTTCGCGGGACGAGGTGACAAATAATTTCAACGCAAAAACTCCTTCGATCGTGCTGTATGAAACACGATGGGAGAGCGAGGGTGCAAAGATGGCTCAGAAAGCTGTGCCGGGGATGGAGATACCGAAAGACCCGTATATCTATAACAATTCCGAGGCTGAGGTGTATGTTCGTATGAAGATAGAGCTTGTTGTAGACGGACATACATATAATTCTACGGCAGATCCGCTTTTTCAGAAGATATTTTCATATATCTATTTTGATGATGAGACACCGGACGGAAGTCTGCTTTTCGATCCTTCACTGGGTATCAGCGAATGTTATAATCCTGATTTTTACTATTACGATGGTTACTTTTATTATGCAAGTGGCGATACCTGCAAGGCTCTGGAGTCGCACAAAGCTACTTCAAAGCTGTTTGACTGTATCAAGCTGCCGGTGAAGAAAACGGATTTCAACAACGGTATATTTGACAAGAAGTTTACGATAAAAGTTATTGCGGAAGGGGTCAGCACATCAGTTGTGGAAGACCCGAAGGTCGAGAATTGTGCCGATCAATTTAATTAATAGGGGACGAAACAGATGAAAACAATCAAACGAATCAAAAAGCACACACACCTGATTAGATTCTTTGCAATGTTTGTTGCAGCAGTATTTGTTTTTGAGCTTATGCCGTACTTTTCGGATAATGCAGAACTCACGGCAGAGGCGGCGCAGACGTTGTCAGAGTTTGAAAAATTCCGTTGGAACAGCATATTGGCAGCGACTTTTAACGGATATACTGTAACAGGTACTGCCGCTCCGACATCACCATCAACGATTTATAATGATCCAGTCAAATACACCGTTAAAGAAGATTCCCCTTATTTTCACTGGTATGAAACATCGGATGATGTACCAAAATGGGGCAGCGAGACAGTAACCTCAGTAGCGTCAAAAACAGAAACAATCACTTATGCTGCTGACACAGTTGAAAGTGGTGAAGACGGAAGCACTATTACTGCCAATGCAGTTCCCGTTACTTATAATACCTATTATGTTAAAAATGCTGATGAATTTGTCTGGGTAATGACGCAAAAAGCAAATAGCGGCAATACACGTATTATTCTTGATGCAGATATTGATATGGGCGGAGCTTCAAATAAAAATTGGGGAAAAACTATCGAGCTTAGTGGAAACAGTTGGTTTGATTTAGAAGGTGAGGGGCATAGAATCTATAATTTTCGTATGAACAACCCCCTTATCAATCGTTCTCTATCAAACAAAAAAACGATTATCCGTAATGTTTTGTTTTCAAACTGTCTTGCTTTTTTTACTGGTGCTAATCAGGGTATAGTGATAGGTGCGATTACATCCCCTGTATACTTGGAAAATGTAAGTGTTACTGATTCGCTTGTGTATTCTAATACACATAATGCAGGAATTCTTATTGGACGTGTTAATGGCTATACCAATGGTAACATCTTTTTAAAAAACTGTTCTACACTCAGATCTTATATTTACGGAACATCACATATAGGCGGAATGACAGCTTGTCAATACAATACAGGAAAATATCAAGTAAAGTATAATGCTGCTTTTCCCGATTCTCCGGAAGTATGGATGTTCAAGGGTGGGGCAGTATTCCCGGAAATGATTGAAAAATGTTATTCTGTTGACTGTGAGGTTTTCAGTAACGGAGATGATTCAGGGGCTATTATTTCGTGCGGTGACGGCTTTATATGCAGGAACTGTTTTACGAATAACACAATGTACGGAAATACAAGGACCGGTGCATTTATAGGGCGTGTGGTAACTCAATCGAGCCCAAATGCGAGTTTATATGATGACGGGTATGGTCGTACACTTAATGAGTCATTTATCAATTGTTTTTCTTCGGGTTCTGTAGAAGGTAGTGGTGAGATAGGCGGTTTTGTTGCTTTACAACATAGTTCAAATAATGTGAATTCAGGTGCCTGTGTCTATATTAACTGCTACAGTACAGCAATGGTAGGTATGGAGTTTGCCGGAACTCAGCTTGGCGGTTTTATCGGGCATGAGGATACGTATAAAAAAGACAAGCAGAAGCCATCGGTAACTCTCCCTGATGGAACACAGTCAACTAATTACGGTGATGTTTATATTAACTGCTATGCTGCCGGTGAGGTAGGTAATATTCTGACAGATACCTCAACCCAGGCAACAGGAGATAGTCTTGGAGGATTTCTTGGAGATGTTTCCACTTCCGGAAACGGAACATACTATAATTGTTATTATGACAAACAGACTACCGCCATGCGTGAACGTGCCTGCGGACAACTGAATGAATTTGCGAATAAAGGTGTCGGAAATAGCCAGATTCCCGGTGTGACAGGCGTATATACGCAAAAAAGTACAGCTAAAAATGTAAAGGGACTTGCCGACAATGTGTGTATGAGTAATGACGACACAACATGGGAATACCAAAACGGCTTTTATCCCATGCTAAAGGTATTTATTGCTAATGATGCTTTTAAAACTTTATTTGATGATACCCGCAGTAAGCTTGTTGAAGAGTATGCCCGTGCCTCGGTGGCAACCGTTCTTCTTAACCACTATGATACGATACTTGAAGATAATGGTGAGGAACGTGATGCAACAAGCAGTGATGAAGACAAAAAAGCCTACGATACAGTGCGTGACATTACCTCTAAATTTGAGCTGACTACAAACGACGATCTTGGCATAACGTGGGGCAAGGACACGGAGAAAAATACAAGCCGTGGACTTGCGGATAAATTTGGCGGAGAAAACGGATTTTCGCTTGACTATAAAACTGTTAACCAGGACGAAGATAATGACTGGGCTTATCTGCCGAGTGAAGAAAACGAACGCACGATAACAAAAAAATTTACTCCCGATGTTCTGACAATAGGCAGATATGACGACCCGGAAGATGACCGAGGTTATTATTACAAATGCTTTGACTTTGCCCCGGGTATACAATGGCTGAAGGTTAGTGCCGGTGATATTGAGAATAATGTCACAGGTTGGGATAACAACACTAACCCAACGTATACAGATACGAACCTTGTCGGCAGCCGAAGCTTCCGACTGCTCCCGACAGCCTACCTCAATGCCGGCGATATCATGCATATCAATGTTGAAACCGATAATACAACGAGTCCTGTTACTTATACTAATACCGTAACGATCGCCCAGGGTGCAGATGAAAACAAAATCAACGGTCTTTTTAATCATTCTGTAGGTGTTGCATTTGCCATTACCGATAAATACAGAATGGGTTCGGATGTTTATGCAAGTCAGTCAATAGATAAATATAATGGAAATACTTTGACAGACAATGACCACTTTGCTTTTTATTCGGGGTATGCGGTCAATGATGCAAATACCGCATCTGCTATTAATAATGTTAAAAGATCAAAGAATATCGGCTCTGATCCGATGGTTTCACAGAAGTTTGATATTACAAACAATGCTACAATAAATCAAGTATCTTATGCAGGTATAAAAAATAACTCCTCATTTGGTACAGTAAGAGTGAGAATATTCCGTGCAAACGCAAAGGAAATAGGAGCAGGAAAAGGATTTTATCTTGAAAAGGGGGCAGAAATTGATTACGAAGATTCTGACACACTCGCAAAGTGGCAGGGGGGAAAACCGTTTGATACAAACGATTCAAATGCCTACTATTATCTTGATTATTACTGGCGACTGAATGACGGTCGATACCTTTTTGACAGAAAACTGGTGCGTATCACTGCTGATACTTACAGCGTTACTATGAAAACCGGTTTGCTTGACGAGCAGTATACTGTTAATGAAAGCGTTACTCCGAAAACAGCTGTAGACCAGTATGTAACAGATAATATTACAACGAATTCAGATAATACAAAAACTTGGGATAAGGATAACCTGTATCCGTCAAAAAACGGCGGCTTCAATGCGCAAACTGCCCCAAATTACTATGAGCCCGATACCTACAACAAATTTGAGTATATCAATGGAAATGACTATTATACAAAAACATTGAAAATTGATACAGCAAGTCCTCAGACAGCTGTGGGATGGATGCGTGCATCTGACTATAAGCTTACCGCTTTGATCGTAGAAGCGGTCGACAGTAACGGTATGCATCATGAAATGTCGAGAATTGACGCAACTAATGCCGAGGACCCATTGAATTTTGACGACGCAGAATATACTTACGACTACAAAACCTATTCTGTTACTCAAGATTCGGAAACAAAAATTTTCAGTGTTACCGAAAACACCACTGTAACCAATACATTTAGTGTTGAAACTTATTCAAGTGCAGTTACTAATGGCGTTTCTAAGTTTATATTGTTTTCTTTTTCAACAACAGGGGATATATCCGAGGGTTTTTCTGAAATTAAAGACAGTCTGATTATTACTGCTCTTTTCCGAAAAAATGATGCAAATGTTAAAACCGAAAAGCAGGTTCTCGCTAATACAACCGATCCTGTTTCCGAAGTTTCAAATACTAAAAAAACATCAACGTATATAGATAATAATGGGGTTACTCAAACTCAGACATACTATTCCTCCATTGATTTCATTGATGAGAATAAAAGAGTTGATGATAAGGGAATATCTGATACGGACAAAAGAAAAGCGGTGCTTTCAGGAGATACCCTGACCTACCGTTTGAAGGCTTATAATGCAGGATATTTCACTTCAAGGGAAGTTAATATCTATGATGATATCCCTTCGGGAACAACGTATGTGAAAGATTCTGCAAAATTGTACCGACAGAAATCATTGTCAACCTCACACTTTGACTGGTATGATGAACTTGAATTTATCGATATCACAGATATCACATCAGAAAAAGGATACAGCATCGAATATGATCCGACTTCCAAGAGAATCAGTGCAGATATCCCCAATATTGCACTGGACGAGAATTATTATCT
>CACWVH010000054.1 GCA_902764235.1 uncultured Ruminococcus sp. | reverse complement strand
GAAATACAGAAGAAAAAAGCTCTATCCATGGGTGCTATGGTTGGAAAAGAATTCGTTGATCGCGGTGCATCTGCTAAATCTGCTGATCGTCCACAGCTTCAGGCGATGCTCGAGTATGTGAAGGAAAACGCCGAGCGCATCGACTACGTCATCGTTCACAAAGTGGACAGACTGGCAAGGAACCGTGGCGACGATGCAGAAATCATGAAGGTGCTGCGCGAATGCGGTGTGCAATTAGTCTCCACCTCGGAAAGCATCGACGAGACGCCTTCTGGCATGCTGCTCCACGGCATCATGAGCTCCATCGCCGAGTTCTACTCCCAAAACCTTGCGACGGAAGTTAAGAAAGGCATGGGCGAAAAAGTAAAAGGTGGTGGAACCGTAGGCAGAGCACCGCTCGGTTACATCAATGTGCGAAGAATTGACGATAAAGGACGCGAAGAACGCACCGTCGAACTTGACCCAGAACGAGCTCCACTCGTTAAACAAGCTTTCGAAGAATACGCGACCGGCGAATGGTCAATTATTAGTCTTGCCGAATATATGGCCGCATTAGGATTAAGTACGAGGCCGACACCAAAGATTCCATCCAAGCCCGTCACAAAAACATCAATCGAAAAAATGCTTAAGAATCCATACTATGCTGGAGTAATCCGATATAACGGCATTGAATATGACGGAGCTCATGAAGCGCTCATCGACCTAGAAACATTCAACAAAGTACAGAACATTATACAGTCGCATCATAATGGAGAGCGAACAAGAGAGCACCCACACTTTCTGAAGGGGCTAGTTTACTGTTGGAATTGCAAATCCAGAATGGTTGTGACTCACGCAAAAAGTCATACAGGAAATGTATATCCATATTTTATATGCGCAGGAAGGCATCGAACGAAATCTGCAAGGCAGACATGTAAGATGCGCTCTATACTAATTGACGAAGTTGAATATCAACTTGAAAAGATTTTCGATAACTATTCAATAAAGCCCGAAGATCGATTCTTGCTAGAAGCACAAATTCAAGATTTCATTAATAAAGAAAATGAGAAATTTAAGACTGAACTGGATGCGCTTCATCGAGAGAAGGAAAAAATTGAGCATAAGCAGGAAAAACTACTTGAAGCACATTTTAACGATGCAATCCCCCTCAGTTTAATGAAGCGAGAACAGCAATCATTATCAAAACAGCTCTCAGCTATTGAACATGAAATCAGCGTCCGCAGCACTACGTTCGATGATATCCTCAAGAATCTGTCTCTTGCCTTCGATCTCATCGAGGATTGCGGCAGAACTTATCGAAAAGCGAACGATAATATTAAAAAACTCATGTGCCAAGCTATATTCAAGAGAATCTGGATACATGAGGACGGGACAGTAACTACAGAATTTACTGACATATATAAGAATATCGTCGGCCCAATTGAGCATGATTTGATTAATCAGAACACGAAATCAGCGTCTGCCGAAGCAGACGCTGATTCTATCCACAAGTTACTCAAATCCTACTCAAATTTTTTTGGGCAGGGTTTGAATAACGAACTTTTGGTGGAGGTGAGGAGAATCGAACTCCTGTCCGAAAGGCGATCCGGTCGGTTTTCTCCGAGCGCAGTCTGTGTTTGAAGTTTCCCCCGGCAGCACGCCCACAGACAGGCATACTGTTTCGGTAGTCTTTAGATCATGACAGAGAGCAAGACTCTTCCCTGTTCACGTTCACCACTAAGTCGACGCCCGTACAGTGCCGTGGTACTCACTGCACGAACGCTTGCCTAATTAAGCGGCAAGGGCAACAGTTTTATTGTTGTCGTTTATTATTTAAGTTTTACGGATTTTATAGCGGTTCCGCAATGCCGCTGCTCGCTTGCCGGCGTTCCCGCCCCCCGTCGAAACCATTGCACCCCCATATATATTACAAGACCGCTTTGCAGTCTTATTTGCATAGCTTATATATGGAAAAAAATCACGAGAAGCTTATTTCTTATGGTGAGGAACGACTGTTTATACGATAAAGTATCATCTGTTTCTTTCCTTGACAGCTCTTTCAATATCTCTCTTTGCCTGACGCTGAGCCATATCGTCACGCTTATCATAAAGCTTTTTGCCCTTGCACAGTCCCAGCTTCAGCTTGACGTGTGAGCCCTTGAAATACAGCGCCAGCGGTATCAGCGAAAAGCCATCCTGCTTTACAGTTCCGTAAAGCTTCATGATCTCACGCTTATGCATCAGAAGTCTGCGGACTCTCATCGGATCACGGTTGAAGATATTGCCCTGCTCATATGGGCTGATATGCATTCCCTTGACCCAAAGCTCTCCGTCATCCACCGTACACCATGCGTCCTTCAGATTTACCCTGCCCTGTCTCAGCGATTTTACCTCGGTGCCGCACAGTTCAATTCCTGCTTCATAGCTTTCTATGACGAAATAATCATGGTATGCCTTCTTATTCTGCGCTATTGTATTGTCAGGCTGTTTTTTCGCCATAGATTCCACCACCTTTTATGATCTGTGCAGGGCACTTACGCACCCTGCATTCTGTCATATCTCATTTCTGTATTCAAGTGCCCTTGACAAGGTCATTTCGTCTGTATATTGAAGCTCACTGCCGATTGAGATTCCGTATCCCAGTCTTGTGACCTTTATATTCATAGGCTTGATAAGCTTTGATATATACATTGCTGTAGCTTCACCTGTCACAGACGGATCGGTCGCCATTATGACCTCTTTGACACCGCCTTTCCTGAGACGCCGGATAAGACTTCTTATCTCGATCATATCAGGATCTATGCCTTCTGCCGGTGACAGAAGTCCATGAAGAACATGATATGTACATCTGAGCACCCTGCTTTTTTCAAAAGCAACTATGTCCCTTGGTCTTGTCACAACACAGATCGTACTTTTATCCCTTGAAGGGTCACTGCAGATCGAACATATTTTCTTATCGGTATAATTACCGCATATTTCACATTTATGTATATTGTTATGTGCCTTGCGTATAGCGTCTACAAGACGATCAACATTCCTATCGTCAGTTTCTATTATATGATAGGCGATCCTTTCTGCTGATCTTCTGCCGATATTCGGCAGCCGCTGTATCATTTCAACAAGCTCTTCATATACAGGGATATTATTGAAGCCTGCCATAATCAGAACAAACCGGGAACATTGAGTCCGCCCGAGATCTTATCCATAGTTTCAGCCTTTTCATCACGCGCATTGCGGATAGCTTCGTTAACCGCTGCGATAACAAGGTCGCTGAGCATATCTATATCCTCGGGATCAACAACATCCTTGCTTATCTCGATTGACTTTATCTCAAGGCTTCCTTTAACTACTGCCTTGACTGCTCCGCCGCCTGCTGCTGCGCTGTATTCCTTTTCATCGAGCTCCTTGCTTGCAGCGTCCATTTCCTCCTGCATTTTCTGAGCCTGACGTGCAAGCTGCTGAATATTGGTATTTCCTCCGTTACTATATCCTTTAGGTAATCTTGCTTTCATTTTTAATAGCCTCCGTTTTTTTATGATTATATCAAGTTCGTCAGTACGAACTTATCAAGCGGTTTTTTATTTCCGCCGATTTTCAGTTTTCTTCGACATTGACTCCTGATGCTTTAAGGTCGTTTATAAATGAATCGAGAGGATCATCCTCTTTTTTCTCATCAGGGTAGCTGTATCTGCCGAGCTTATATTCCTCACCGGTAAGCTGTCTTACCGTTTCTCTCACCTTATCACGAAGCTCCGCTTTTCTCAGACATTCAAAGCATATATCCTTATCGGAATCAACAAGGATATATCTTCCGGAAATATACGCCTTGCTTCCTGAAAAGCCAGCCGCAACAGTGGGAGAGTATTTTGATATTTCCTCAACGACCTCTGGCCATCTTGAAAAAGCAACTGCATTGCTGCGTAGCTTTTCCATTTCATCAGCGCCGGGTCTTTTAGCAGGTGCAAGCATTGTACGCTGTCTGGCAGCGGGTTTAGCCTCCGTCCTCTGAGGGCTGTTTTTCAGTGATGCCAGTACCTTTTCAATCGCTGCAACACGTTTTTCAACTGCCGGGTCTGTGCCGACTACAGCCGCTGCTTCTGCTGAGCAAAGCTTAACGGCAGTCATTTCCATTTCTATCCTTCGGTTTGCGCCGCGGAGCATTTTTTCCTGAGCGCTCTGGAGTATTCCGATAGCCCTGACAATATCTGAAAGCTGTATTGACATTGCCTGTTCATGGGCATTCTGAAATTCGCTTTCTGACATTATAATAATATTCCGTGGCTGCTTCATTGTTTTTATCAGCATAAGCTCACGGTAATGCTCGATAAGCTCTTCACAGAGCCTTGCCATATCCTTGCTGTTTTTATAAAGCTCATCTATCATTTCAATAATAGCTGCGCTGTCGTGTGCCCTGACAGAATCGGTTATTCTGATAAGATGGCTCTTATCAGCAAGCCCTGCTGTCAGACGGACTGTTTCCTCAGTGATATGACCCTCGCTTCTGCCCATGCACTGGTCAAGAAGGGACAGAGCATCACGCATTGCACCGTCAGCAATGCCTGCAACAAGCAGTGCCGCCTCATCATCAATAATAACGTTTTCCTGTTCACAGACAAATCTGAGCCTCTGAGCGATATCCTCCGGTGAGATCCTGTGAAAATCAAACCTCTGACATCTTGAAAGTATAGTTGCCGGAATCTTGTGTACCTCCGTTGTTGCAAGTATGAACAACACATATCCGGGAGGTTCCTCAAGTGTTTTAAGGAGTGCATTGAACGCCCCTATTGAAAGCATATGCACCTCGTCTATAATATATACCCTGTATTTTGTTCTGGCAGGTGTGAAATTTGCTTCCTCTCTGAGAGTACGGATATCCTCAACACCGTTATTGCTTGCTGCGTCGATCTCGACAACATCAAGTATCGTTCCGTCGTCAATTCCCCGGCAGATCTCACATTCTCCGCAGGGATCGCCGTTATGGGGATTAAGGCAGTTAACAGCCTTTGACAATATTTTTGAACAGGTGGTTTTTCCCGTTCCTCTTGAGCCGGTAAAAAGATATGCATGGGCAAGTCTTCCGGATTCAAGCTCATTTTTCAGAGTGTCAGTGACCTGACGCTGACCTATAACATCTGCAAAGAACCTCGGACGATATTTTCTGTACAATACCCGATACATACTCTCACCCCTTCAAAAGCAATGGCATTGATCTGAGCAGAGTAAATACAGATCATCTGCTGCACGGTCATTTTCATACCTTCAGGCAGTCTGTACATAAAAAAACAAGACAGACCGCACAGCGGTGTCATACACTTGGAGACACGGACGAACAGACTGACTGTATCGCACAGCTGTGCACGTTTAATGCTGCTCGGTTCCCCGCCTGACATGGTTCACGGCGAGCCGTCGTACAGCGCCTGCCCGTTCGCATCTCCAAAAGTATGATTCTGTCTTGCATACCTACTCCGCCTCAAGGCGACAAACATATTATACTATATCTTTTTAAAAAAATCAACAATTATTTTTTATTTCTGCACACAATATTTACGAATATTTTCTGCACACAATTTACTATTGTTAATCATCATTCATTCTTACTTATTAACTTAAATTTCTTATACCATTTTACTGTTCAATCCAAGTATTAATAGTACTTTCAACAACTTTGGTTGTTTTCTTTCCGCCGCCCGCCTCCGGCGGGCGGCGGAAAGAAAACGCCTGATAATAAGCCGACTATTTCGACAATATAGTATCAAGTGGGAAGTTTGATTTATTAATTGATTGCCTTTGAGGTAAATATATGGTATACTGTATTTCAGAAGTATTAGCTCAGTATTTTAAAAACCTATGAAAAAGATGGTATATTGAATACGAATGCTGAACAATATGTTAATGTATGTATATATTTTTTCAGGTAATATTTCTTAGCCGATTGTAAAATGGCGAAAGGTCGTCTGCCCGCGCAGGCGGGCAGACACCTCGCCAAAACCCGAGAAGCTTTGAAAAAGCGGAGAAAAATGTATAATTGCAAATTCAAAAATCCGCATGAACAGATATTTTTCGACTTTTACAATCAGCTAAATATTTCTGTAAAGGAGTATTGATATGGAGTTGGAATTCGTTATTCTGGATTTTATCCAAAAAAACATAAAAAATCCTTTTCTTGACAAGATAATGCCTGTGGTCTCGATGCTGGGGGCGCTCGGGATCATCTGGATAGTTTTCACGATCATTGCCCTTATAACTAAAAAATACAGGAGACTGGGTACAAAGCTTTCCTTTACAATGATACTTTCCCTTATCGTATGCAACTGTATCCTCAAGCCTGTCGTCTCGAGAATACGTCCATATGATCTTAACTCTACCATACAGCTTATGGTCGCTCCGGAAATAGACACCTCATTTCCCTCCGGGCATACCTTCTTTGCCTTTAGTACAGCTACCGTATGCTTTATGTATAACAAAAGACTTGGGGTCATCATGTATCTTTTTGCTGTGCTAATGGCGTTTTCAAGGCTTTATCTCTATGTTCACTTTCCGACGGATGTTCTTTTCGGTGCGATTTTCGGCATAATTACCGGTATCATCGCCGGTAAGCTGGAAAACTATGTTTTCGGGAAGGAACTGATACTGGATAATAAAGCCTATTAAGATTTTTTATTGAATATGTACTTTATATCAGGGGAGGAATCTGATTTGAATATTACACTTTTAGGCTGCGGAAGATGGGGCTCATTTATCGGCTGGTATCTCGACAAGATCGGGCATAATGTAACGATCTGGGGGCTGGCTGATGCACCTCAGCTTATTGAGCTGAAAACACAAAGAAAAAACAATATGCTCACCTTCAGGGAATCCATTACGATCACAGATGATCTTGCCCTTGCAGTAAGCTCTGCCGAGGTTATGATAATCTCAATCAGCTCTCAGGCTCTGAGGTCCTTTATGAAGGAGCTGATAAAGCAGGATATCAGAGGCAAAAAGATAGTTCTGTGTATGAAGGGTATCGAGCTTAACACCGGCTGCCGTCTGACACAGATCGTTGAGGAATACATCACAGATGAAACTCAGGTCGCTGTATGGGTCGGTCCGGGACATCCGCAGAGCTTCAGTCAGGGTATACCTAACTGTATGGTCATTGATTCAAGACATGATGAACTCAAGAAGTATCTTATCTCTGAGTTTTCAAGTGATCTTATACGATTTTATGTCGGTCAGGATCTGATCGGAAACGAGATCGGCGCTGCCGCAAAGAATTCCATCGGCATTGCTGCCGGTATGCTTGACGGAATGAACCTTTCATCTCTCAAGGGTGCCCTTATGTCAAGAGGCACAAGAGAAATTGCAAGACTTATAAAGGCTATGGGAGGAAATGAGCTTTCTGCTTACGGTCTTTGTCACCTGGGTGACTATGAAGCAACACTTTTCTCAAAATACAGTCACAACCGTATGTACGGAGAAACACTTGTCAGGGGCGAAAAATACGGACTGCTTGCCGAGGGCGTAGATACCACGACCGCCCTGTGTCAGTTAGGGGAAAAATACAATGTTGACCTGCCCATATGCCACGGTGTTGCCAATGTCATTTCGGGAAAGATGAGCGCAAAGGAAGCTCTTACAGAAATGTTTGAGCGTTCAATAAAATCTGAATTCTGATTCTGCTCCGCCTTTTATAACAATTACACATAAAAAAAGCTCTGTCTGAGGTAATTGACCTGCTGACAGAGCTTTTATTATTACCTGAATCCGTGAAACTCATTATTGATTGAAAGGGAAGGGGGAGACTTCAGGGGACGGCGGCAGGCGTGCTGCGCACGCACCCCTAGGGCACTTCCTTCGGGCGCCTGCCGCCTGGCTGAAATGAAAAGCCGGAAGGTTTAAAAAAAGATTTAATTCAATTTCACGGATTCAGGTATTATTTATTCTGCTGTAATACTCAGATGACCTCAAGACTGATAGCATCATTTTCAGCTGTAACGCTGATAGCGGTAATTATACCGTCTCTGCTGTCAACGATAGCCGAAGCGATCTTGTCCTCGACCTCCTTGCGGATAAGATTGCGAAGATCTCTTGCACCGCTGCTTCCGCCGAAGGATTTCTTTGCAAGATATTCTCTTGCCTTGTCATCATATTTGAAGCTTATACCCTTTTCCTTCAATGTATCCACATATTCATCAAGCATAAGCTTGCTTATTTCAACATAGTTTTCCTCAGTAAGAGCTGAGAATATAATGATCTCGTCAAGACGGCTGAGGAATTCAGGTCTGAGGAATTCGGAAAGTGCCTTTCTGACCTTTTCCTCTGTTGCCTGTGCCTGTGTCTTTGCAAAGCCAAGAGCATTTTCACGTTTCTCGCTGCCTGCATTGGAGGTCATTACGATAACTGTATTGCTGAAATTGACCTTTCTTCCCTGTGCATCAGTGAGCACACCCTCATCGAGTATCTGGAGAAGGATATTCAGCACATCCGGATGAGCCTTTTCGATCTCATCGAAAAGGAGAACACTGTATGGTCTGCGCCTTACCTTTTCTGTTACCTGTCCAGCCTCATCATAGCCTACATATCCGGGAGGTGAGCCTATTATCTTGCTGACGGAATGCTTCTCCATGAATTCACTCATATCAAGTCTTATCAGGGTTTCAGGTGTATTGAAAAGCTCTGTGGAAAGCACCTTTACAAGCTCGGTCTTTCCAACGCCTGTGGGGCCTACAAAGATGAAGGATGCCGGGCGTCTTCTCGGGCTTATCTGTACCCTGCTGCGCTTTACAGCTGCCGCAAGAGCCTTTACAGCCTCATCCTGACCGATAACCCTTGAACGCAGCTTATCCTCAAGGTCAGCAAGCTTATGAAGCTCGTTTTCTGTCACCTTTGATGCCGGGATACCTGTCCACAGCTCAATAACATGAGCGATATCCTCCTCAGTCACCTCTGCGAAGATCGAATCAGGATTCATTTCATCAAGCTCCTTTTCGAGCTTTGCAATATCATACTGAACGGTTGCGAGCTTTTCATAATCTATATCATCCTCGCCCCTGAGTTCTTCCTCACGTTCCTTGAGCTCCTCTATTTTATCCTTTGATTCATCGAATTTCTCAAGATTCTTGTTTCTCAGTGACGCATGGGTGCAGGATTCATCAAGCAGGTCGATAGCCTTATCCGGAAGAAAACGGTCTGTGATATATCTCTCAGAAAGCACAACGGTCTTTCTGACAATATCATCAGCCATTTTCACCCTGTGATAATCCTCGTAATAATTCTTTACTCCGAGAAGGACGTCTATTGTATCCTGAATGGAAGGCTCTGTTACAGTAACAGGCTGGAAGCGTCTTTCAAGAGCTGCGTCCTTTTCGATATATTTTCTGTATTCATTGAAGGTGGTAGCGCCTATCACCTGGATCTCGCCCCTTGAGAGTGCAGGCTTCATAATATTTGCTGCATTCATAGAGCCTTCTGATTCACCTGTACCGACAAGGCTGTGAACCTCATCAATAAAAAGAATGACATTTCCCGATTCCTTGACCTCACTGATAAGACCCTTTATCCTGCTTTCAAACTGACCTCTGAACTGAGTGCCTGCTACAAGTGAGGTCAGGTCAAGAAGCTGTATCTCCTTATTCTTGAGTCTGTGGGGAACATCTCCAGCTGCGATCTTGAGCGCAAGACCCTCTGCGATTGCTGTTTTACCTACACCGGGTTCACCAATAAGGCAGGGATTATTCTTAGTTCTTCTTGAAAGGATCTGGACAACTCTGTCAATCTCCTTTTCTCTGCCTATTATCCTGTCAAGCTTACCGTCTGCGGCACGCTGCGTCAGGTTTGTACAATATGCATCGATATGCTTTCTGTTCTTGCGTCTTTTACGCTGTTCACGCTTGCTTTGCTTTTCATCTGTCTTATTGGACTTGCCTTCATTTTCGCTGAGCTTATCGCTGGGGGATTTTGAATTGAAAAGATTCTTGAAAAACGGCGGGAATGTTGGTGCGCCTCCCCTGCTGAAATCATCGTCCTCGTCTTCTTCTGAAAGCAGATCCTGACCATCCTCAAGACTATCCATATCCGGAAATACACCGGACTGTGCAAGATCATCCATCTGATCCTGGATATTTGCGAGATCGTCCTCAGAGATACCCATTTTTTCCATTATATCAGTTACAGGCTTGATGCCCATTTCTTTTGCACACACAAGACAATATCCGACAGTTTCTGACGGATTAGCCGTATTTGATACAAATACGACAGAAGGTCTTTTATTACACTTAGAGCATAACATCATTATTATTATTCTCCCTTCCCTGTATTTCTTTTCATTCCGTTTATAACGTGTTCATGTCACACCGTTATTATCTTATCAATAATCATTTCCGGTAAATTGATATCTGCAATAAACCTGAAAATAAATGTAGAATCCACTGCATCCCGAAGTCCCTGTGCAGCATCCGTCGGAAGCAGCACGGTAAGTATGTATATTATCATGCACATAACCATTATCAGCGCAACAGCTTCAACAAGCCCAACAACTGCTCCAAAAAAACGGTTAACTCCGCTGAGTCCTGCCATCTGGACAACCGAGGTAATTGATTTTGAAACAAGTGCAATTACTGTAGCAAACACAGCAAACAGAACTATTGTGATAACAACCGTAAAAAGCTTTATCATTACAGGTCTTATCATAGATTCGACCATTACGGGAATATTGCTTGCAGAATTGTCGATATCATTTGTGATAGAATTGATATCGTAGCCCATAAGCTCAAATGCGTTAGTGATATAGCTCGGTGCATTCTTTACCAGCTCCTCTGTTATTTCAACAGTTTTCGTAAGCGGGGTTATCTCCGGCAGAGAGGATGAAACAGCATCTATTATATGCTGTTTTATAAATGAATCATAGAGATTCACAGCAAGCACAGAACCGCCCAGCGATGCCGCAAGTGACGAAAGCAGGGTACCTCCCAGTTCAACAACTGTTTTGATAACTCCTCTTTTATACCCACCGATTACGAGAAGAACAACGATCAGCAAAACAATCAGATCAAGTACAATATTCATATTGACCCTCCAATCTATTCCAGACCAGCCGAAAAACGTATTGTTCCCCAGGGATCCATAGAGGACTTCGCTGACCCTGTCACAGCACAGCAAAAGCCTTCCCCTATAGCATTTCCGGAAAACACCGACACTGATTATGAAATACAACTCAATAATCTGATTTCATCAAAAATGAATTCAGTTACCTATATACTATATCATATTTTGTCATTATCCACAAGAGTATTTTGTCAAAAAATCGGGAGAATAAGCTCTCCCGATCATTTTGCGTTATTTTTTTGAAGTTATTTTCTTTTCACTTCCGTCAAGTATTCTCTTTATGTTATCCTTATGCAGGATTATTACCGCTGCACCGTTTATGAACGTAATTATAAAAACGCAGGCAATAAACATAGGTGTAGGCGCCTTGATAGGTGAAAGGAACGAAAGATGACCCATGCTGTCAAGAAGCCTGAGTGCTGCTGCCACAAAGGGATAGCAGCCTGCGCAAAGCAGAGAGCATTTTGAGATAGTCCTGGTCACTGCGAAGAAGGCTCCGAATATCAGAAGCTCCGCAACGAGCACTCTCCAGTCAGTCATAAGCATTACTGACGCTGTTGTAACAACGCCCTTGCCCCCCTTGAATTTGTAGTAGACAGGGAACATATGACCAAGCACAGCAAAAAGTCCGCCGATATAAAGGATTATTGTCCTTATCTCCTGAGAAGCCGTATCTGACGACATATTCGCTGTCATTATATAAGGTATGAGAGTTGAGACAACGCCCTTGAGAAAATCACCCACAAATGTTATTATTGCCGGAACCTTTCCCACACATCTCAGTACATTTGTAAAGCCTGCGTTTCCGCTTCCCATCTTTCTTATATCCTCATGCTTTACGATTCTTGTCACAATTATTGAGGTATTGACGCTGCTTATCAGATAAGCCGCCGCTGCCGCTATAAGCATATAGAGCCAGTAATTTGTAAAAAGCTCACCTAACATTTCCATAAATATCCTCTCCCCCGATGGAATATAATCATTTCTTCTCATCTCCGCGTTCACGGATAATGAATCTTATCGGAGTACCCTGCATTCCGAAGGTTTCTCTGATCTTATTTTCAAGATAACGCTGATATGAAAAATGGAAAAGCTCAGCATTATTGACAAAGAACACAAATGTGGGAGGCTTGACTGACGCCTGTGTGACATACATGATCTTGAGTCTTCTTCCCTTATCTGTGGGAGGCTGCACCCTTGCGGTTGCCTCTGCAAGAATGTCATTGAGCTTTCCGGTCGTAATTCTCATTGCTGCGGAATTCACCACTGTAACAATAAGCTCGAATAATCTGTCAAGGCGCTGACCTGTTTTGGCAGAGATAAAAATGAACGGTGCATATGACATATACGCAAATTCAGTCTCAAGCTTTTTTCTGTATTCGTTCATTGTTTTGCCGTCCTTTTCGACAGCATCCCATTTATTCACAGCTATGATACACGCCTTGCCCGATTCATGCGCAAGACCGGCGATCTTTGTATCCTGATCGGTAACGCCTGCTTCTCCGTCTATCATAATAACGCAGACATCACTTCTCTCAATTGCCATTTTCGCACGGATGATACTGTATTTCTCTATTGCGTCATCCACCTTGCTGCTGCGTCTGATACCTGCTGTATCAGTAAGTGTAAAACGGCCGTGTTTATTTTCAATTACAGTATCAATACTGTCACGGGTCGTTCCGGCAATATCCGATACGATACATCTGTTTTCACCTGTTATTTTATTGACAAGCGAGGATTTTCCGGCATTCGGGCGTCCGATCACAGCCACCTTTATCGAGTCGTCCTCCTCCTGTCCGTCACTTTCCTCAGGAAGGTATTCATATACGGCATCCAGAAGATCACCTGTTCCGTGTCCGTGAACAGATGATACCTGTATAGGGTCTCCCAGTCCGAGATTATAGAATTCATAGAATGCAGGGTCAGGTTCACCGATCCCGTCACATTTATTGACACAGAGAACTACCGGTCTGCCGCTTTTCTGGAGCATCAGAGCGACCTCTTCATCTGCTGCGACCACACCGCTTTTTACATCGGTCACAAGGACGATAACATCAGCTGCATCAATTGCAAGCTCTGCCTGTCGTTTCATCTGCTTTAATATTATATCGTCTGAATACGGCTCTATTCCGCCTGTATCCACAACGGTTATTTTTCTGTTTCTCCATTCGCACTGTCCGAATATCCTGTCTCTGGTAACGCCCGGTGTATCGTTGACGATAGCTACCCTGTCACCTATGAGCTTATTGAACAGTGTTGATTTGCCGACATTCGGTCTGCCGACTATCGCAACCACTGGCATAGACACTTTACATCCTCCCTTTCCGCTTCATGTTTTTCCTCTCACCCCTTGGGG
The DNA here is from genome assembly GCA_902764235.1 of uncultured Ruminococcus sp. Classification (GTDB taxonomy): domain Bacteria; phylum Bacillota; class Clostridia; order Oscillospirales; family Acutalibacteraceae; genus UBA1213. The sequence goes on along the minus strand of CACWVH010000054.1, from coordinate 20,237 downwards.
GATTTCGCACTCTGCGTAGTGCGACCAGGGGACTCTGGGTCTCGCCTGCCGGCTCGGTCGGTGCTGCTGCCCCTGGCAGCGGTGTCCACCGGACACCCGCACCCCCTGGACCCCTGCCACCCTTTGAAAAGGGTGGACCTAAGGAATCACTGAATAAATCACGCCTTCCGGCTCAGCACCTGTCTTGCTAAAGCCCTTGACAACCGTCAGGTTGCCTGCGGTCTTTTTGCACAATCTGACGAAAAAATTGCTGACGCAATACAGGCACTGGATTTAATCAGTGCTTCCCTAAACTTTGCGTTTATTACAAGCTGGTTATTCCGATAACGCTGCTTTAGTTGCTCTGCTAAAAAATAATAGAGAAGGATATGCTCCTTCTCTATAAATCAGAAGACGATCAAGCTTCTGTGTTGATTACAACTCTTCCGTTGTACATACCGCAGCTTGTGCATGCTCTGTGAGCGAGCTTATATTCGCCGCAGTTCGGGCACTTTGCAAGTGCAGGAGCACTGAGCTTCCATACTGCTGAGCGTCTTTTATCTCTTCTTGCTTTGGATGTCTTTCTCTTAGGTACTGCCATTTAAATAACCTCCTTGAAATTAAAGTACAAAAATCATTCTTCAAGCAGCTTTGACAAAGCTGCAAATCTGGGATCTGGCTCCTTTTCAGGACAAGCACATTTTCCCTTGTTAAGATTTTTTCCGCACTTTGGACACAAGCCCTTACAAGAATCCTTACAGAGGAACTTTGACGGAAGCTCCAAAAGAATATCATCTCTGAGCAAAGCATCAGTATCGAGCATATAGTCCGGTGCTTCAATATAGTCGTCCCCGCCGTCCTCAGGAAGAGCGGTTACGAGAATATGATTAAACCTGTAGGCGAGCTGCCTGTTGAAGCTTTCATAACATCTTGCACACAGAAAATCATACCTGAAGCTGCACTGCGCTTCATACACTACCATTCCTGCATGGTTTGAAACCGTTATCTCAGCCTTTACCTTTTCAGGAAAGCTGCCGCTTTTATCGGCTTCACCTGTCAGATCTGCTTCTGTCGTAACAGAGATACTTTCATTCTCATTAAGAAAAACCTTCTTCAACTCAAGAATCATTATCCCACATCCCGACATTATTATTACACGGGGCAATACCCCGATATCAACACGCCATACATTATTATAATTGTATTCGATTGTTTTGTCAATAACTTTTTCGGAAAAATTACCTTTTTTGCAATAAAAAGTTATGAGGAAGCCCTTTTGCCTCCTCATAACATCTTATGATCTTTTAATAATTATCTGATCAGACTTTCTCTGAAACCGCTGCAAGGCTTTCAGGAAGCTCACTTTCATCGGCAGATACAAGGAATGTAAACTGTGTGTCAGTTTTTGCTGCAAGTGTATTGATCTTTTCGATAAATGAAGAGAATTCTTCGATATTCTGTCCGCCGATCTTAAATGTAGAATCAACGAGAACATCTGTAACATCATAGTTACCTGCGCAAAGACCGCTGAGGAATCCGAAGAATACATCATATCCGGAAATAAAATACTGCTCTGTATCTATAAGACGAGCCTTATGTGTAACATCATAAGTAAGCTTTGAGCCCTTTTCTATTACAACTACATTTCCGTTTGAAGACTCAACAGCTTCATTTGCAAGTGAAATAAGTTTCTTTGTTTTGCCTGTACCTTTTTTACCGACAATAAGTTTAACCATTATTTTTGCCTCCTTGTAAAGTTTCACCGCCGGGGCGGCTTATCCTTTGCATAAAAAATTATTTATACTATATTTATTTTATATTATATTTGACCAACTGTCAACCGTTTTATCAAATAAATATATTTTATTTAAGTCTTGCCTCAAGTGCTTCCTTCTGATCCTCATAGCCGGGCTTGCCGAGAAGTGCGAACATATTCTTCTTATAGCTCTCAACGCCGGGCTGATTGAACGGATTGATACCAAGTGTATATCCGCTTATTGCACAAGCCTTTTCAAAGAAGTAGATAAGATAGCCAAGCTCGCCCTCGCTCTGATCTGCCATATTCAATACAACATTCGGGACCTTGCCGTCTGTATGAGCAAGTACAGTACCCTCGAATGCCTTTTTGTTCACGAAGTCCACTGTTTTGCCTGAGAGGAAGTTAAGTCCGTCAACATTTTCAGGATCTGTGCCGAGAGTGATCTCATATTTCGGCTTATCTATCTGAACAACTGTTTCAAACATTGTTCTTGTGCCGTCCTGAATGAACTGACCCATTGAATGAAGATCTGTAGAGAATACTACGCTTGCCGGGAACAGACCCTTCTGATCCTTACCCTCGCTTTCGCCGAACAGCTGCTTCCACCATTCATTCATAAGAGTGAATGACGGCTCATAGCTGACGAGAAGCTCAATGCTTTTTCCCTTTCTGTAAAGGATATTTCTTACTGCTGCATATTTATAGCAGTCATTTGCGCTGAGGTCAGTGCTCATAAGCTCTTCTCTTGCCTTAGCAGCGCCCTGCATAAGTGCGTCTATATCTGCGCCCGAAACAGCGATCGGGAGAAGTCCTACTGCTGTAAGTACGCTGAAGCGTCCGCCCACATCATCCGGTACAACGAAGGTCTCATAGCCCTCACGGTCTGCAAGCTGCTTGAGTGTACCCTTTGCCTTATCTGTTGTGCAGAAGATTCTTTCCTTTGCGCCTTCCTTGCCGTACTTTTTCTCAAGAAGCTCTCTGAATACTCTGAAAGCGATCGCAGGCTCAGTTGTTGTACCTGATTTTGAGATCATATTGATAGAAACATCTCTGCCCTCACAGATCTGAAGAAGTTCGGCAAGTGCTGTTGAGCTGATGGAATTACCTGTGAAATATATATCTGGAGTATCCTTTTTCAGAGCGTTATAATTCGGGGATTTAAGGAACTCGATAGCTGCTCTTGCGCCGAGATATGATCCGCCGATGCCGATGACTACGAATACATCAGTATTGCCCTTGATTCTTTCGGCAGCCTTTTTGATCCTGTCGAATTCATCCTTGTCATAATCCACCGGGAGATCCACCCAGCCTGTAAAATCATTACCCAGACCGGTCTTATTGTGCAGCAGCTCATGCGCAGCAGCGATCTGCGGAGCAATAGCAGTATATTCCTCCTCGCTTATAAATTCCTTCAGATGCTTATCACTTAAAGTAACAGACATAAATAAAATCCTCCTTAATATTTGCTTAATAGCTGATTGTAAAAGTCAAAAAAGCATTTGTTTATGCGGATTTTTGTATTTGCATTACATTTTTCTCCGCATTTTCAAAGTTTTTCAGGTTTTGGCGAGGTGTCTGCCCGCCTGCGGCGGGCAGACGACCTTTCGCCATTTTACAATTGGCTAATTTGCTTAAAATAGCCGGTTTTAAGATACCGGAGATCTGCTTGCACAAAAAACGCAAAAGCAATATTCCGGTAATGCATCAGCTGAAGCAGATCGTCAATATGTAAGCGGTTCAGACAATTTGCTGTCAGTTATTTTTCAAGCGAACGGAAAGATCAATGATACAAAATATCGCCGTTCGGTCTGATATGTAATAGTCATATCAGCTCAGGATATAAAAATTCCTGTCTTTATTTTACTATACCCGAGAGAATATTGCAAGGAATTCTGTAAGTTTTTTCTATATTTTTCTTCTGATATAAATTTCAGATATTTCCGAACATAATATATCAGGTTGTGATACTTTTTCATTCATATTGAATAATGTCTTTTTTTGTTGTAAAATAAAAATAATTAAGGAAGCACTGATTAAAATATCATTTTATGTTTGAAGCAAGTTAGAAGTGGCTATACGTGGGGCTTCGCCCCACACCCCAAACACTGATTAATGAACTAATCAGTGTTTCCTTAATGTTAAAATTCACTGAAATAAACTACATTCTGAATCCGTGAAACTCATTTCTGATTGATCTGATAATTACATCGACAATGCGCCATTCTATACGTTTTCAGTCATTTTGTCACTCACTCATAAAGTGCAGCTTCTCCCGCCCATTCCTCGCTGACTGGATAAAACTAAAAACGGAAATAATTTAAAAATGGTTCAATTCAACCTCACAGATTCAGGTAAATCATTATCAATACGATGATATTTTTATTACAGATTCAATTTTCAAACAAAATATCCCTCAACAATCAGATAAACACATTTTCAAATCTTCAATTACGGATGGTGATAATTATGACAAGAAAATATACCATCGGGCTGATATCACTGACCATGATAATCTGCTCTGTTTTCTCCTGCTTATCTGTCCCATGTACAGCAGCAGGCTCAGTGATCCGGTATTATTCTGGTTCTGACGGTCATTTTATTTCGGTTTCCTGTGACAGCAGGACTTACCGGATATCCTCCTGCGGCAGTGATCTCAGGGAAAACATCATAGCCTCTGAAACTGCTGTACCTGATAATATTATCTGCACGCCGAAAATGCTTATTGTCAGTTCATCCAACAGATACACCTGCAATATTATTGTATACGATATGCACAAATGGCTCCAGTCCTGTGTGCTTCTCCCCCGTCAGGACATTGACTCGTCAGTCCTGTGTGCTGACAAAGCCTTCAACATTTTCACCCTTTCCTCAGGATCAGATAAAAAGATACTTAAATACAACAGAAAGGGCAGGCTCATTCAGGAAATTCCTGTAAATGAGACCGTCCGTACTCTTTTTTCCGACCCGGAGGGCGCAAATATATTCGCCCTGACCGGCAGCGGTATTTTCGATACCGGAAACGGTACATATATAAGCTCGGATATACCCACCGGAAGTCTTTCCTTCAGCGGCGGCTATTATTACGATGAAGCCGGAAGGATTTATTCCTTTGACCGTGAGACCGGATTCAGCCCTGTCCTTAACAGCGGATATAAAATGGTCTGCTTTTCAGATAACGGCTTTTATGCGGCAGACAACAGCAGGATAGTTTTTCTTTCCGTTTCCGGTGAAGTTCTCTCCTACTTTGATACCGGAATGGAAGTCAAAGAGCTTCTGGCAAGCGGAAGTAATTTAGCATTTGTAAGCTCCGGCAAATTACATATACTCGACAAAGGCACACTGATAAGTACAGAAAACACACCTTCAGTACAGACCGCCGTCCCTTCTCATCCTGAAGAGAAATCCTCATCTCCGGCAAAAGCATCTGTGACCAAAAGCGGCCGTGCGGCGAATGCAGCTGATTACCGCATAACCTCATCCCAGCTTGTTATCAGCGGCGGCATAATTTCCGGCATTGCCCCGGGCAGCACCTTTGCTCAGATCAAAAAGCTTATATGCTCCGGCGATAACACAGTTCGCGCATTTGACAAAAACGGCATCGAAAAACGCTCAGGCGTCTTAGGAACAGGCGCAAAGCTTATTTTCAGCGGCGGTGGAAATGACAAGTCCTTTACGCTTGTCATAAAAGGAGATATCACCGGTGAGGGCAATGTCAATTCCAATGATTACAATGCGCTTGCCGATCACCTGATAAGCTCTGAAAGCTGCGACGGCTTATATTCTCTTGCAGCAGATATGAACAGTGACGGCAGACTGACGCTTTCGGATTTCTATTCGGTGTTTACTGCATAAAATAACGCTTTCCCGGTAAATTCAGAAGCCGGGAAGGCGTTTTTTGATTGCTGAGCTTTTTCAGCATTTATTTTTCTCTTTCAAGTCTGAATTCAACAGAACGTCTGAGATATTCAAGATAGGACTCATCCCTGCACATTGCCTTTCCGGGAGCATCCGAAAGCTTTGCCACCGGACGTCCGTTTACATACTGGAGCTTGATAACAATATTAAGTGCCGGCTCGCAGGTATCGTTTGAGCAGAATGTACCTATTCCGAAGCTTACCTTTGCCTTATCCCTGAAATGATCGTAAAGTGCCTGAGCACGGTCAAAATCAAGACTGTCGCTGAAAAGAAGAAGCTTTGTTCTGGGATCGACGCCGTATTTCCTGTAGTGTGCTATTATTTTCTCTCCCCATTCATATGGATCAGCGCTGTCGTGGCGCACTCCTGTATAGTTATTCACCATTGAACGGTTGAAATCCCTGAGAAAAAGGTCTGTTGTAACGGTATCTGTCAGTGCAGTACCGTTATCGCCCTGATATTCGTCATACCAGTCCTTCATTGCATAGTAGTTAGTATAAGCAAGGGGTATCTTGTCTATTCCCTGATACATCTGCACGTATTCATGCGCATAGGTTCCGATGGGAGTAAGTCCGTATTTCTTTGCAAAATATACATTTGAGGTTCCGACACATTTGTCCGTTTCCTGAGCAAGACGTCTTATTACCACATCCTCCCATTCTCTTGAAAGCCTTCTCCTGCATCCGAACTCCGCAAAGCTGAATGTATATGTACCGTCACTGAGCATCCTGAGCTTTTCATCAAGCTTTTCCTCTGCTGATTTTCTCAGGGTATCATAATCATAGCTCATGCGGAAATACACCTCGTTCACGATCTCAAGAAGATATATCTCAAACTGCATGGCAGAAAACAGCGGACCGTCAACGACAATTTCAAGTTCTCCTTCATCTGTAAGCTTTATATCCACATAATCTCTTATCGGATGCCACAGACGAAGGAATTCTACATAGTCATTTTTTATAAAGCGTATGGAGCGCAGATAATCAAGCTCGTCATCTGTAAACCTCAAGGTACAGAGATGATCTGTCTGAGCCTTTATTTCGTCTGCCATTTCCTTTGTAAACACTACATCCTTATTGCGGCATTTAAAATAATACTGTCCGCATAGGTCGGTATGCTTATGAAAAATAACCTGATCCATATTGAATTTGTACAGATCGGTATCAAGCAGGGATATCACGATAGGTTCAAGCTTCATTTTCATCGTCCTTTCAAATAATATTTATCTGGCAGCTTTTCATTGTTGCAAGGGCTGCCTCGTGAAGCTCAGGTGTAACACCTGCACAGCAGGACGCACAGACTGAGATCTCAGCTTCCGGAAAGCTCGCTTTGAGGATCAGCGCATTGCTTACAACACAGATATCCGTACAAAGACCGATAAGCTCTACTGAAAACTCATCTCCGTCTGCTGCCTTACTGATAAGCCCCGGCAGCTCTGTCGAGCCGAAGGTAAGCTTTTCAACGCTTGTATACTGTTTTCCTGACAAAGCCCTCTCAATACAGCTGTCCAGCTTCCAGCCTTCTGTACCTTTTATGCAGTGAGGAACGGGAAGCTTTTTTCCCTCGGCGCTCTGAAGATAGTTTTCAAAGTGCGTATCGAAGGTGACAAAGATATCTCCGTCAAAGCTGCTAATCTTTTCAGCTGCTGCCGACACAATAAGCTGTGCCTGCTCAGAGCCGAGTGAACCGTCAACAAAATCCTTCTGCATATCAACAAAAATATCATTTTATGTTTGAAGCAAGTTAGAAGTGGCTATACGTGGGGCTTCGCCCCACACCCCAAACACTGATTAATGAACTAATCAGTGTTTCCTTAGCTATTATAGTAATTGATTTCGGGCATATATATGCTAAAACACGGCAGAAAAACCGGAAACGGATTTCTGCCGTATAATTTATACTTTAGTCATCGACAGAATGTCGTGCTCTCCTGCTTCTTGGCTGAGAACCCTTTTCATCCTTATCGCTTGAATAGTATTCATAATAATAATAGTTGGAATACTTCGAGTACGAGCTTGCCTGCTTTGCGTTGTAGGTACTGTAAATTGCGCCGAGGATCTTTACACCGCCTGCCTCAAGGTTTTTCTTTGCCTGCACCACAACGTTCTTGTCAGTAAAGTTATGCTTGATTACGAAAACAGCACCGTCCATATATTTTCCGAGTGCAACCGCATCTGTTACAAGGAATACAGGGGGTGTATCGTAAATTACATAATCAAATTTTGTTTCAAGCTCGTCTACGAGTGCCTTCATGTTAGGGCTTGAAAGAAGCTCTGACGGGTTCGGCGGTATTGAGCCTGCAAGAAGTATACTCATTTTCGTTCCGCTTACCTTATGAAGCACGCTGCCGATATCGACCTGACCCTTGAGCACATTTGTAAGTCCGTAGGAGTTTCTCTTTGAGTCGATATAACGGTGTATAGCAGGCTTTCTCAGGTCACACTCAACAAGGCATACGCTTTTGTTGTAGCCGGAAAGAGTCAGCGCAAGATTGATGGAAATATTTGTTTTACCCTCATTTGCAAGAGTTGAGGTTATCATTATATTCTTACATTTCTGTGTCGCACTAAGGAACTCAATATTTGTGCAAAGCATTTTGTATGCTTCAACATAATTGAACGGTGCATTCGGGTCTGCAATACTGCACAAGCTTTTTACAACAGGTTTGTTCTTACGTTTAAACATTCTTATTAAACTCCTTTGTCTCCACGGCAGGTATTATTCCGAGCAGCGGTATTTTTAATGTATCGGTCACATCTTCCTCAGTCTTGAAGGTGTTGTTTGTGAATTCCTTTACAAAGATAAATGCAAGAGCCAGAACAAGTCCGAGAGCAGCGCCTATTGCCGCATTTCTGCCTGATTTCGGACTGACAGGATTTCCGTTATTGCTGATCTTTGCATCACCAAGCTCCTCAACAGAGCCTGCTTCAACTCTGTCCTTGATTATCGGCGGTGCGATATCAACGATACTTGCAATAACTGTCTTTGCAACATTCTTATCAGAATGTATCATCGATACGCTGATTACCTGAGTAGAATTTACGCTCGTTACACTGACTGCATTTCTCAGCTCATCATATGACATACTGAGCTTTTCCCTGTCAATGACCTCCTGAAGCACCGTATCGGATTTGATGATGATCGCATACACATCAGCAAGGTTCTGAGCCGCAAGGATCTCTGTATTATTTACCGTAGCCTCACTGTCGGACAGGTTGTTTACAATGATAGTTGCGGTCGCCTCATATTTTTTCGGAAGAAAGAACTTTGAAAAAAGATACGAAGTAACGCCAAACAAAACAGTAACAACTATAAGGAATGCCAGATTTCTTCTTAGAAGAAGCAATATCGCCCTGAGATCGATTTCCGTTTCCCGGACGTTTTCCTTTTCATCCATTATCCCAACTCCTATTCCGCATTTTCAATAACCGAAATGATATGCATGATAAAAATGATCGAAAGATTATTTTTCAGAAACTATAAAACGACTCATAAGTAAAATGCTTTATCATCAGCATTGTACAGGTTATTGGATATACCTCAATTATTCCGACTTATTATATCATTATTAAGGATTCTTGTCAATATTTTAACTATACATAAAAACAGCTCCGGAACCATTTTTTATAAGTAAAATTTACATAATGATTCCAAAGCTGTCATATGTTTATTTTTCCGGCGTGCTCTGTTCCCGGAGCTTCTGCTTTTATTTCTTGGGTACGCTGCTCAGAATGCCCTTTTCCATACAAAAAATTCTGTCTGCATGACAAAGCGCCTCTTTTTCATGGGTCACCATAAGCACAGCGTTGCCGGAATCGGCATATTTTCTGAAAAGCTCAAGTATAAGAGCTGTTGTTTCACTGTCAAGATCTCCTGTGGGCTCATCTGCGATCAGTATGGGCGGATCATTCATCATTGCACGGGCGATAACCATACGTCTCAGTTCTCCGCCGGAAAGCTCGTTTGAATAAACCTCGCACAGCTCCCCGATGCCTGCCGCTTCAAGCAGTGAAACGGCTTTTTCCCTTGCATCCGGGGTGCTGCCGTACATTTCCGCCTGAAGCATCACATTTTCAAGCACTGTCAGCCCGTGAAGACCTGTCTGCCCCTGCGGAATTATCCCGATATAGCGATTGCGCAGATAAGAGCGCTTTCTGTCGTCAAGCTCATATAATGACTGGTCTCCGAGAAAAACCCTTCCGCTGTCAGGAGTCAGCAGTCCGCACAGCATATTTGAAAAGGTTGTTTTTCCGCTGCCCGAGTGACCTGTTATTTCAGTCAGACAGCCCTGCTCAAGCTCAAAATCAGTTTTTTCAACAGCTGTGAAAAAATTAGTGTTCTTACCTTTTCTGAAAAAATTTCTGCTTATTCCTTCTGCTCTCAGCTTCATTCATGCACCCTCCCTCAGTAGCAGACCTGTTTCTGCCTTTGTTATCCTGACCGCCGAAGCAAGCGATATAAGCACTCCCGTTATCAGCGGTATTACAGCAGCTCCTGCACACAGTGCCGCAAGCACTGCACCGTCCGGCATCAGCAGAGGCAGTGAAAGGGAGCTGTGTATCATATCCGAAAGAGGAAAGCACAACGGCACCGACACAAGCAGCCCTGCCGCAGAGCCGGCAAGACACAGCACCGCTGTTTCCCCCGCCATAACAGCAGTCAGCATTTTTCCCGATGCACCTATTATCCTGAAAACAGCGAATTCCTTTTTTCTTTCATTTGAAAGAAGTGCAAAAACCATCAGCATGATAATAAAGCAGAATACCCATACTGCACCCACAAGCACAGCTATTATTCCTGAAATGCCCGAAAGCCCGTCAGACAGACCGGATATCATGCTTTTTGAAGCCTTCGCCTGCACCTTTGTGATATGTATATTGATATCATCCGCCACAGTCTGGGGATCATAGCCATCCTTTACCCTTATAAGCAATGCAGAAGCCGTATTATCAATATTGACTCCGCTGAATTCCTTTCTGGAAATAATATCCGCAGCGCTCCTTGCCATTTCCTTTATTGTATCGTAGCCTGTGAAAACTGCATTATCAAGTCCTGTACCGGTTTTCCCAAGTATTGCTGCAACATTATATTTTTTGCCGTAGAATTTTATCTGTCTGTCAGAAGGCACGCTTATCTCCGAGCCGACAACAATATCTCCGTTTCGTATTTCTCCGCTGTAGCTTTCTTTTATCCATGGCAGAACAGAAAAATCAGTTTCCGGCTCGAAGCCGATGATCTGAACTCTCGCCGAGCAGCAGCCTGCCTTTGCCGAGGTCAGGTAAAACTGTCTTGATATACTCTGAACGCCGTCTGTATCTGCGGCTTTCTTAATATCCTTTTCAGACATATAATAATTGCCCGTAATACCCTGGAGAAAAATATCATCAACAGAACCGTGGGCAGACGCTGATGAGGGTGTAACTATCACATCCGCCCCGAGTCTTGACCTGTATGCATCAAGACCGCCCTGAAGACTGAGTATCACCTCTGCACCGAGAAACAGACAGATCGTCAGCAGCATCACAAGCGCTCCGAGTGCCGCTGAACGGAAGGGTCTTCTTCTGATATTTTTCAGTGAAACATTAAAAGCAAATTTCATATCTGACCTTCCGTTTTCTTTCTTCTGTGCTTTTCCCCGGAGTTGCATGACAGCTGAAGAATAATATCCGCTGCTGTAATCACTGCAAAAACTATCATTATTACCGTTGTCCAGAGAGCCGTATTGCTTCTGCATGACATCTCAGGCATCTTACAAAGACTTATTATCGTCCCCGGGATCAGAAATGTATACACAGCAGTTCCCAGTGCAGCGATATCCATGCCCGTCTTTATTTTTGCATCAGGAATAAAAATATGTACAACCGACAGCACAGCTATTACTATCGAAACCGCTCCCAGCGACTCACCTGCCCAGTGGCAGCTCATATAGCTTTCCCCCGAAGGCTCGCATACCGGGAACCATACTCTTATCCCTATAAGAAATATTATCGAAACAGCTGCAATGAGCAGCTCTGTTACGGCAATCTTTAATTTTGGTTTGTTTACAAGCATTATCCTTCCTCTTTTCCGCTTCTTTATTTCATCTGCTTATTTTTCAGCCTTTTTAAGCGCATCCTCAACAGCTTCTTTGAATTCTTCATAGGAAATGGTCGCTCCGCTTATTGCGTCTACCTCATCTACTGAGCCCTTCGATACAAGCATTGAACCGTATTTTGTGCTCGCCTGTACTGCCTTTTGTGCTTTCAGTCTGTTTTCCTTTGAAAATTCCGAGCCGTAGCTTTCATCCTTTAATGTACCGTCAGGCTCATATGTTGTAAAGGTGCATGAAACTATCTTGTTGTTCTTTATCTCAATCTCTGTTTCACCGTAGCCCGAGCCGTTTCCGTCCTCGTCTGACTGATGAACTGAGCTTTTTCCGGTATATACCCCGTCCTTGTAATCAGTCTGCTTTTCCTGCTGTGAGCATCCTGCAAGGCTCAGCATCACTGCGGATATCAATGCTGCACAAATAATAATTATTCGTTTTTTCACTTTTTACTCTCCTTCCGAAAAGCTTTCATTTTTCTTATCGGAAATTATCTTTCCGTGGTCAAGCCTGACGATACGCTGTGCCACCTCGCCCACCTCCGGGTCGTGAGTAACTACGATAAGGCTTGTGCCCTCCTTGTGCAGCTGTCTGAATATATCAAGAACGATATTTTCATTCGCTTCATCAAGGTTTCCTGTCGGTTCATCTGCAAGTATAAGCTCCGGCGAGTTGATAAGCGCACGGGCTATGCATACTCTCTGCTGCTCACCGCCAGAAAGCTGACTGGGAAGATGTCTTGCCCTGTCCTTCAGACCTACACGCTCAAGAGCCTCCAGCGCCTCCTTTTCATCGGGCATACTGTGATAATACTGAGCAACCATTACATTTTCAACTGCATTCAGATAGTTGATAAGATGAAACTGCTGGAATACCAGACCGATCTTGTCACGGTGAAATTCTGTAAGCTTTTTGCGGCTTTCCTTTGTGATATCCCTGCCGTCAAAGATCACCTGACCCGAGCTTGGTCTGTCCATACAGCCTATTATATTCATCATGGTACTCTTTCCTGAGCCGGACGGTCCCATTATTGCAATCCACTCGCCCTTGTCAACCTTTAAATTTGCCTTTTCAAGAGCATGAAGCTCTCCGTATACCTTTGATACATCCTTTAATTCAAGCAAGCTCATTTTTTCCAACCTCCTTATTCACCCTTGAGAACCAGTGCCGGATCAACTTCAACAGCACTTTTTATCGGAATCATACACGCAAGTCCTGTGACGATCACAGACGCTGCTATCGTTATGGGCAGAAGCAGCGGACGGAAGGTTATCGGACTGCTGAAAACATTCATGCTGACAATATCCGCAAAAACAAAGCCAAGCAAAGAGCCTGCTATTCCTCCCACGCCGCCGAGTACAAGACCCTCGCTAAGAAATTCTGCCATAATACTTGAATTCTGCGCACCGAGAGCCTTTCTCAGACCGATCTCTTTTCTGCGCTCCGCAATCACCGCCGTCATTGTTGTTGCAACACATATCATAGTAAGTGCAAGAACAACGATAGTAACAATAAGCACAAGAGCCTCAAGCTTTGTCAGCACTGTGCTTTCAGAAGCTGTTACCCTCTTTACGAGCCTTGCGGAAATATCCGGAGTCTTTTCACCGACCTGCTTTAAATAATCCTTGAGCTCATCCTGCATTGCCGCAACGCTGACCTCAACAATATCATAGCCTCTGTCGCTGAGAGTAAGGCTTTGTATGTCGGCAAGTGTTACATATATATACTCCTCCTCAGAGCCGCCTGTTTCAAGTATTCCTGCTGCCTTGAGCTCAAGCATATGATCGCAGTATTTTTCACCTGTTTCCGGGTCTGTATATATTTCGTAATCCGGTATACCTGTAAGATCGGTCTCATCGGTCACCTCAAAGGAATTCTGCGCTGAAATGCTGTCTCCGACGCTGATGCCCAGCTTTTCCGCAGCCTTTGCACCGATCAGGGCTTCGCCGTCTGATGACGGCATTGACCCGTTGATATGCCAGTAGGGACTTGTTTTCAGCACACCTGAAAAGTCCGTTCCGGCAAGCGTCACCGGTATATTATGTATACTTGTGTTTTCATATCGGTACGGTGTATAACCCTCAAGCTGTTCCTTGCTGAAACAGGATATGCCTTTTTCAAGTGAATCCTTGTCTATATATCCGTCATCCGAGGGAGTAAAGATGATATTCGCTCCGTAGCTTCTGAACTGAGCGCTCATCTGACGGGGTACATCAAAATATATCATTCCGAGACCTGACAGGATAGTTGCTCCGACAATAATAGCAAGAAGTGCCACTATCATACGTGAGCGTCTTCTTACAAGGGAGGCTGTGACCATCCTGACAAACATCCTTCGTTTTTTATTCATGCTATCTCTCCTTAATGTCCGCCGTGAAGCACCTCAGACGGTCTGAGCCTGAGCAGCATCCTCACAGCCGGTATACTTCCGAAAAGCGTTACTGCTATTATAAGCACAGCGACGATAAAGGCGACCATTCCGCTCATTTCAACTGCCGAATCAAATACGGTCCTACCTATTATCTGCGCAAAGGCATAGCCCATAAAAAAGCCTGCCGCGGCTCCCACTATGGCTGCCGATAATATTTCTGTCAGAACAAGCCTTGTTATCTGTCCGTTGGTAGCCCCGACTGCTTTCAGCAGCGCAAGCTCCTGCGAACGCTCCATAACGCCTGAGGTGACAAGGTTAGATATGCCGAGCGTTGCACCGATCAGGCTCATTATCGAGATCAGAGTCATCAGAAGCTCTGTCTTTTCAAGGATCTTACCCTCCGAATCTGCGATCTGTCTTACAGCAGACGCATTTGCCTCGGGAATAGCCTCCTGAATCTGAAAGCATATGGAGCTGACATAGGCTGTGCAGTACCAGAGATCATATTCATCACCTGACAGCAGCGAGGGGTCCTTAGCCGCCCTGACTGCAAGCTCGTCGTCAGGTGAGGTTATTGCGCTGACCTCTGCTTTTTTGAAATAGCCGGTACTTCCTGTCAGCCTCTGTGCAGCAGAGAGGGTCGTGTAGATATATTTATCCTCATCATCACCTGATTCATATATTCCGGTAACCACAAGCTGCTCGCTGCCCTTTTCGCCCTTAACGGTTATTTTATCTCCGGCGCTGATATTATGCTGTGCTGCAAGCTCCGAGCCTACCATAGCATAGCCGTCACCGCTTTGTTTCTGCTCATCAAGCATTTTACCGCTTGTCACATCCCACCAGCTTCTCAGATTAATGATACCTGTGTCACGCTGATATGTCGTTCCCTTTTTGGTAAACTCCAGATGATGGTCAAACCAGCTTCCCACAAGAGTAACCTCATCTCCGCCGTTGAGTGTGACTGTGGTATCCGTGACAGGCGCAAAATCGGTAATATTATTAGCCCAGAATATTGTCAGCAGCTCACCGAGCTTTTCCTCTGCTATATATTCAGTCACTGCTTCATCGTTTTCCACATCATACAGCTTGTTCATTACAGCCTCGGACTGCGGAACTACGGTTATATTCGAGCCGTAGGTTTTCAGCTCCTCATTTATCTTGTCTCCGACGTCAAGCATAACATTCAGCATTGCCGTTGCAATAGACGCACCCAGGGCAACCGTCAGCGCTATCATCAGAAGCTTTTTCCACTGCCGGAGAAATGTCCCCCGGATCATTCTGAAAAACATTTTATCATTCCTCTCATAATACTGATACCTTATAAAATATATGTCTGCATATATCAGATATCAGCGGTTGATCTTAAAATACAGAAAAGCTTTTATTCATGCGGAAAACAATAATATATTTTACATTATTCTCCGCTGCCGTCCGTGATTTTTACTGACTCAAACCTTCCACTTGATATTACACTGTCGAAAAAGAAAACAAACAAAGTTGTTAAAAGTACGATTAATACTTGGATTTAACAGTAAAATGGTATGGGAAGTTTAAGTTACTGAGCTTCATTAAAAAGCTCTGATTCTATATATTTGTACAGACGCTCAGTATTTTATGAAAAACAGTATTTAGAATCACATCAGTTCTTGAATCTTGAGCCGTTCTTGACCATTTCTTCCACCGGGACTGTAATATTGCTTTCGTCAATATCATAGTCGATTATTATGGGATTGCAGCCGCCCTTCATGCCTATTGTTGTCCTGTTCATTATTACATTACACTTTTTGCAGACGATCTGACCGTTGTTGTTTTCATAATAGCCTGCCTCACCGCAAATCTCGCAGGCATCAAGTCCGACGCCGTAATTATTCGTATTCTCCTGCTTGAGAACAACAATGAACCTTGCAAGATTGCCGTCAGGTGTTTTATATCCAAAGCGATGCAGATGTCCGTCCTGAACGATCTCTATCGGAACCTGAAGCGTACTGTCATGTCCGGCGCTGTCCTTTATGATTACAGGGTCCTCAACAGGAGCTTCCCTTATTTCAACGGTATTCAGAGCGACAAACCATGTTGCGCACAGAATTCCGGTCACAAGGCATACTGCCATCAATACACTGTACCGCCTGCCGCTTCTCCAGACAGCACGCTGCTTTCTGTGCTGCGCCTTATTGCTGTATGGCTCCTTCACTGTAAAGCTCTTTATCCAGAATATAACAGCGGTCACTACAAGGATGAGGAATACAGCACAGGTATAAAGATAAGCATAATTGCTGCTTGATGCGGCAAAGCTGAAAAGCTCCGGGCTGTCAACAATCTTTCTCGGCGTAAGCACAAGCATGAGCATTGCGAAAAGATAAACTCCGAGAACCAGACCGGCTGCCGGAAATGCAAAGGTAAGCAAGCCTTTCATTCCTTTTTCAGCAGCTGTCATACAAAGCTTATATGCGGAATAAAAGGCTGCCGCACATACAGCGATACCGAGCAGATATCCGCCGAGACGGAAAAGAAATTCCGTTGATAATATACTTTCTCCGTCCGTGCCGAATTTGAAAGGATAAGCAAATACATTCGGCAGCTCACAATACAGATATGACCCGCTCAGAAGAGCCGCCGTCACAGCAATTACATAATTTCCGGCTGATGCCATTTTTGAGCCTTTTTTATGTTTCAGAAGGCTGTACCCGAAAATGCACAGCGCAGCCATGGACAGAACAAAAAGTCCGAGCGAAATACCGAGACCGTAAGCGCCCACCTTCCAGCCGCCCTCAAGCCTTCTTGTATTTGTGATATATGCCCTTATTCCGGCAGAAACAAAGCCTGCTGCAATACCGAGCTTATAGATAACCTTAGCCCTGTCTGTGCAGTTTGTATCTATAAATGCCATTATTATTCCGATCACCAGAGACACTGCAAGCATATCTCCGGTTACATTAATTAAATATGTAAGCATTTTTCCACCTTTTTCTTTTTACTTCATCTTCCCGTACTGTATAGCATTCAGCACCTGACAATAAAGCCGGAAGCACACCGGAAATTTTCATTCGGGAAGTCTGAGTTTTATGTTCTGTAAAAAATAATATATACAAGCCGATAACTCCGATCCTCATATCAATACCAGGATCGGAGTTATTCCGGCATTCAGAGTCCCATAAAACTCTATATACCGCAAATTTTTTATAAATTATTCAGCCCATGCGCCCTTTGTGAACTGCCAGTTATCATATGTATATTCGATAGCAGACGGGAACTCATGTGTATCAGGTCCTGTTTCATCCGTATGGATAAGGTATGTGCTTGAATCAGGGAATTTGACTGTGAATTTTACTGTGTAAAGTCCGTCACCGTCCATCTTGATATTAGCACCGTAATGAGGACCGTCAGAAGCAGCCATCGGCATGAAGGTACCTTCGCTGATCTTCTTCTTTGTATCGTTCTTTGTTACTTCATAGTTTACTGTAAGATAAGGAACCCAGTCGCCCTTACCGAAGCCAAGACCGTTTTCAAGAGCAGAAACATCAAGCTCAAGGTGACAGTCATAATCCTCAGCCTTATATCCGCCTGTCATATCAACCGGCTGGAAATATACAGCATTGAGGTTAAGGAATTCCTTTTTAACGCCTGAGAAGATCTCGACCTCTGTAAAACCAAGATCCTTGCCGCCGTCATCCTCAGCAGCAGCATCTGCGTCTGCGTTTGCATCCGCATTTGAATCAGAATCAGTCTTTGTCTGAGCAGCTGATGCAGCTGATGACTGATCGTTATTGTTTGAATTGTTGCAGGCAGCCATTCCGACTGTGAGCATTGCAGCGCAAAGAGCAGCTGCGATAAATCTTACATACTTTTTCATTTTTCTTTGCCTCCGTTAATACATATTTATTGTCAATAAAACCGGTTGCTTACGGGTCAGACCGGATCATTGCGTTGTCATGCCGTTTCCTTTTTGTTACGGCTTTTCTTCATTGCAAGAATGAAGGTTACTATTGTTACCACAAGAAGTATCAGCTGCGGTCCGAGGGTTATCCATGTGGGATAAATTCCGAGGAACGCAAGCGCGTCATTTCCGGACATCCATGAAAGTGCCGGAATCGTTCCTGCAAGGCTCTGTACAAATCCGCCGATAGACTCAGCAAGACCTCCGTCGAGGAAAAGCTCCCACATTCCCGAGCCAAGGAATGCTATTGACATAACAGCCATGAGAATACTTGTTGCCATAAAGAAGGGTCCCAGCGGTATCTTTACACCAAACACACGGATTAGAACGAATATTACCGCAACAGCCGCAAGTCCGGCGATTATTCCTCCGAATACAGCAAAGAAACCGTTGTTCATCGAGTCTGCTCTTGAGAAATACTGCTGACAGAACAGAATAACCTCTGCTCCCTCACGGAATACCGCAAGGAAAGCTGTGAATCCCAATGCAAGCAGCTTACCCTTATCAGCTGAGCCTGAGACCTTGTCAGAAATATACTTTGTCCATGCCTGTGATTCAGCCTTTGATATCATCCAGTTTGATACATATATGAGCACCGCAACAGCAAGAAGTGCTGTAACACCCTCAACGATCTCCTGCGGTATGGAGTTGCTTGTGCTGCTTGTGATAGAGTAAAGAATAATTGCCATTATCACACTTGCGATAAGCGCAAGTCCTGAGCCGCCGTAAACGTAGATAAGACCCTTTTTGTTTTCGGTCTTTACAAGATAGGCTGCCATTGCACCGACTATCAGTATTGCTTCAAGTCCCTCACGCAGGATTATTCCGAAGATAGCACCGAAGGTCGCCCACGCAAGTCCGTCCCCCGAGCCCGATTGTTCTGTTTCTGTTTTTTCATAGCCGAAAAGCGAATCAAGAGTATCTGCATCCTCTCTAAGCATTGACACAAGCTTTTCAACCTCAGCCTTTACGTTTTCAACACTGTCCTTGTTATTGACAGCCTTTTTCATATTGGAAAACTGAAGCTCGACTTCATTTACCCTTGCTCCGGAAATATAACCCATTACAGTCTTTTCATAACCCGAGGTTTCATACCAGAAGCCGTATGAATTTGTAAAGGGCTTATAATAACCGTCATCTCCGTCCTTCTGTGCTCCGCTTTCATAGCGTCTGACGCCCTCGTCAAGAAGGTTTGATATCTGATCTGTGATATCATTGTAGGTTACGGTCTTTTTTCCGTCGGGGTTTTCGGCAGCTATATATTTCTTATAGGATAAATAATAATCAGCCTTGACGCTGTCATCTGCCGCAGAAGCTCCCAGACTGAAAACTGCCGAAAATACCATCAGCAGCAAAAACAAGGATACAGCCGCCGCAGAAATTCTTCTTGTCATATATTTCACTCCCCCTTTAAAATGCTCCGAAAATAGTTAGGTATATATTACTACGATTAGAATAATGTTATTACAGTTAATGTTCCGCTTTTATTCCCGCGGCTCTGATTTCTTCTGTCCAAAACTTTTATATCAGTTGATTATAGCTCCTTCAAAACTCCCAGAAAAATTTTACACCAACTTCCGGCGTGCCGTCGGGGTCGCGATTCACGGCTTAGTCAGCCTGATAAAGTTTTTCCCGGCACCGCCATACTTATTCAGCCTGAACTGCAACAGAATAAAATTCAAATACCTGTTGCCAACTAAACCTCCATACCCCGTATTCGTGGCACCACCAGAAATACAACTCTACAGTTATAGTCAATACTGATATAATTACTACAATGAATTTGTGCAAAGACTATAGACTTGTACAGTAATTTTACACTTACCAGTGCCTGCGCTGTCAATTTTGTCTTTAAAAACTTTCTTCATACACATACTTTTATGAATCACGGAATGTGTTCTTCTATTATGCCATATTCCCAAATGTGTGCAAAAACAATAATTCTGGAAAGTCCCAGAATTATCTTACACCAACTTGCCGGCGGAGGAGTGCCAGCGTGACGCACCCATGACGCCCATGACGCACCCATGACGCACCGGAGCTTTTTTTCTAAAAAAGTATTGACAAATCTGTATTAATGCTGTATAATATCATATATTGCAATAAGCGAGTGTGCTGGAATAGGCAGACAGGCACGTTTGAGGGGCGTGTGTTTCACGACGTATGGGTTCAAGTCCCATCACTCGCACCA
>CACWVH010000053.1 GCA_902764235.1 uncultured Ruminococcus sp. | reverse complement strand
ACCTTATGGGTGAGCTACAATTTACCCTGAAATGCATAAAACTGCGCATTTTCTCCGGGACTTTCAGAATAAACCAAAATGAGTTTCACGGATTCAGGTTATTGTAAATGACAAATACTTTTACCCATACTGTCGTCCCGGGCGAAAGCAAGGAATATATACCACAAAAGCGGACATACGGGAAATCAGTTTAAGCTTATTAAAATTCTGATTCCTGACTGCTGATTCAATCGTTGTGGTATTAAAATATCAGAACAGGAAGTGTGATGAATGAAAGGAAAGAAAAAAAGGGTATACGGTCTTGCTGATTTTTTCGGCGGGTATATGGATGAATTGGGACAGCTTACGCTTGCGAACCTGATGTTCTCTGTGCCGGCAGTGATATTTATCGG
The DNA here is from genome assembly GCA_902764235.1 of uncultured Ruminococcus sp. Classification (GTDB taxonomy): domain Bacteria; phylum Bacillota; class Clostridia; order Oscillospirales; family Acutalibacteraceae; genus UBA1213. The sequence goes on along the minus strand of CACWVH010000053.1, from coordinate 11,993 downwards.
AGCATTTCTGCTGATAAATATGTATGTATCCCAGAGCATTTTTGTTCTGCTGCTTATCATACCGCTGCTCTCGCCGTTTACAGCCGGTCTGTTCTATATCGCAAAGCGTCTGACACTGGGAGAGGAAATCAAGGCATGGCGTGACCTCAGATACGGTATAAAAAGCAGCTGGAAGCCGTTTCTGATAAACGGACTTATCGCCTATCCGGTTATAAGCGGCATAGTGCTGACCTTTTCACTGTACAGGGGAGGACTTTCAAATCCGGTGATAATAGCAGCCTTTATCTCAAGTCTGGTTTTCGTAATATTCTACATCTGCTTTGAAAATTCATTTCTGACAATGCTCGTTACGATTGATATTACTCCGGGTCAGGCGGTCAAAAATGCTGTACTGCTTTTTATCGGCGGCTTTGGCGGACATTTAAAGATCATTCTGTCATATATGCTGATCTCTGCGCTGCTTTTCTCCGCAGTAATGCTGACAGGAGATATGCTTGTCTGCCTGATAACCATTGCAGTACCGTTAATACTTCTGATGCCCATGCTCTGCTCCTATATCGTAGTTTACAATACCTTCGTCACCCTTGAGAAAAAGGTGGTCATATCGGAAAAGCCCGAAAAAGAAAGCACTGAAAAAAAGCCTGCTAAGCAGCCTGATACCGTATTTGATACAGAGGAGCTTGAAAAGCTTTCTCAGGGCGACCCGGAGGAATTCGTTTTCATCGGCGGCAGAATGCTCAAACGAAAAAAAATCAAGGAAATGCTGAAGTAATTGAATTTGGAATTAGGAGTTAACTCCCTCAGTCAGCTTCGCTGACAGCTCCCTCGGGGAGGGAGCCGTTTTATTCAGCGTAACCAAGCCGCCCACGCTCACACAAAACTTGCCGCCACCACAAAAGTAAGCGAGCAGAAACGCTCACTTCGTTCGCTCAATGAATAATGAATAGTGAATAATTTTTTCATAAATACTTCACTGTTTAACCAAAAGTAAATAGCGTAACGCAAATCTCTGAAACAGCGTAACAAAGCTGCTCACCCTCACACGAAACTTGCCGCTGCCACAAAAGTAAGCGAGCACGCCGCAGGCAGCGCAGCGTACCGAGCGAGTGCAGTAAGCGAGCACGCACACCGCAGGCGGTGGGCAGCGCAGCGGGGGCGGGGTGGGGTTAAGGAGAGAAGATTTCTAAAGAGGAGAACCTTAAGGGGAGGGGCGTCAGCCCCTTCACTTATGGGTCTTCTCTTTAGTCGCGTCCGCATCCTGCGGACGCCTGCATCGACAGCAGCAGCTCAGAAGAAATCAGGGAATAACCGATTTGTACAATAGGTCTTTTTCTCTGTTACAGGCAAAAATTTGTATATAGTAACAAAAAAATCTGACCGTTTCCGCCTGAAACGACATATCCTACAAATCATAATTTTTCATTAAGTCAAAATTAACAAAAGCAATTCTGTTTGATAATTTAAAACAACAAAAAATACAATCAATTTTTTTAAAGCACTTGCAGAGTTCAGCATTTTGGCAAAAAATGTGATTTTTAGACGCTTAAAAGTAAAAATATAATATTGACAACTTTTTAACAATTATTTATAATATAGATAATGTAATTACTGAACTGAGGCATCAGCCCGGTTCAATGCATTGAAAAGATTGCAATTTGAGAAATTTAAAAAACGGAGGACAAGGACTATGGCTAATACAGAAAAAGAAGTCGAAGTTCAGACAAATGAAGGTCTTGTACATGATCTTGACAGCTTCAATGAAATGATGGCACGTGTAAAAGAGGCTCAGAAGATATTCTCGACCTATACACAGGAGCAGGTCGATAAGATCTTCAAGGCAGCAGCAATAGCTGCAAACCAGGCTCGTATCCCGCTGGCAAAAATGGCTGTTGAAGAAACAGGCATGGGCGTTGCAGAGGATAAGGTCATCAAGAATCACTATGCATCAGAGTATATCTATAATAAGTATAAGGATATGAAAACCTGCGGCACAATTGAATATGACAGTGCCTTCGGTCTGAGAAAGGTAGCAGAGCCTATCGGTCTTATCGGCGCAGTTATCCCGACAACTAACCCGACCTCAACCGCTATCTTCAAGACACTTATCTGCCTTAAAACAAGAAACGGTATCATCATTAGCCCGCACCCCCGTGCAAAGAAGTCAACTATCGCTGCTGCAAAGATCGTTCTTGACGCAGCTGTAAAGGCAGGCGCACCGGAGGGAATCATCGGCTGGATTGATGTTCCTTCACTTGAGCTTACAAATGAGCTTATGAGAAATTCCGATACTATCCTTGCAACAGGCGGTCCCGGAATGGTAAAGGCTGCATATTCATCAGGTAAGCCGGCACTCGGCGTAGGCGCAGGCAATACACCGGTCATCATCGACAGCACAGCTGATATCAGAGTTGCAGTCAACTCCATCATCCATTCTAAAACCTTCGATAACGGTATGATCTGCGCATCTGAGCAGAGCGTTACTGTAATGTCAGATATCTATGACGAGGTCAAGAAGGAATTCGCTTACAGAGGCTGCTATTTCCTCAACGAGGAAGAGCTTGAGAAGGTAAGAAAGACTATCATTATCAACGGCGCTCTTAACGCTAAGATCGTTGGTCAGAAGGCTCATACCATCGCTGCTCTTGCAGGCGTAGAGGTTCCTGAGTCAACAAAGATCCTTATCGGTGAGGTTGAATCAGTTGATATCAGTGAAGAATTCGCTCACGAGAAGCTTTCACCCGTACTTGCTATGTATAAGGCAGAGACCTTTGATGAGGCTCTCGCTAAGGCTGCACAGCTCGTTGCAGACGGCGGCTACGGTCATACATCTTCACTTTATATTCATCCTGCACAGGCAGAAAAGATCCAGAAGCATTATGAGGCAATGAAGACCTGCCGTATCCTTATCAATACACCGTCCTCGCACGGCGGTATCGGCGATCTTTATAACTTTGCGCTGAATCCGTCACTTACACTTGGCTGCGGCTCATGGGGCGGCAACTCAGTATCAGAGAACGTAGGCGTAAAGCACCTTCTCAATATCAAGCAGGTTGCAGAGCGCAGAGAGAATATGCTCTGGTTCAGAGCACCTGAAAAGGTTTATTTCAAGAAGGGCTGTATGCCTGTTGCTCTTGACGAGCTGGGAACTGTTATGGGCAAGAAGAAGGCATTCATCGTAACAGACTCCTTCCTTTATAAGAACGGCTACGTAAAGCCGATCGAAGACAAGCTTGATTCAATGGGAATCCAGCACACCTGCTTCTATAATGTTCAGCCTGACCCGACACTTGCTTCAGCACTTGAGGGCGCAGACGCAATGAGACTGTTCGAGCCTGATGTAATCATCGCACTGGGCGGCGGTTCAGCAATGGACGCAGGCAAGATCATGTGGGTACTCTATGAGCATCCGGAGGCTGACTTCATGGATATGGCAATGCGTTTCATGGATATCAGAAAGAGGATCTACACATTCCCCACAATGGGCGAGAAGGCTTATTTCGTAGCTATCCCCACATCCTCAGGCACAGGCTCAGAGGTAACTCCCTTTGCAGTTATCACAGATGAAAAGACATCTATCAAATATCCGCTTGCTGACTATCAGCTTCTCCCGAATATGGCTATCATCGACGCAGACAATATGATGAACCAGCCCAAGGGACTTACAAGTGCATCAGGTATCGACGCACTTACACACGCACTTGAGGCTTATGCTTCAATTATGGCAACAGAATATACAGACGGACTTGCACTCCAGGCTATGAAGAGCATCTTTGAATATCTCCCGTCAGCATATGAAAACGGTGCAAACGACCCGATCGCAAGAGAGAAGATGGCAACAGCTTCAACAATGGCAGGTATGGCATTTGCAAACGCATTCCTCGGCGTATGCCACTCAATGGCACATAAGCTGGGCGCATTCCATCACATTCCTCACGGAATTGCAAATGCACTTCTTATCACAGAAGTAATGAGATTCAATGCAGAGCCTGTACCGGCAAAGATGGGTACCTTCTCACAGTATCCCTATCCGCACACACTTGAGAGATACTGCGAATGTGCACACTTCCTCGGAATCTGCGGCAAGGACGACAACGAAACACTTGAGCTGTTCATCGCAAAGATCGAGGAGCTCAAGGAGAGATGCGGCGTTAAAAAGACTATCGCTGATTACGGCGTAAAGGAAGAGGACTTCCTTGCAACACTGGATGAGATGGTAGAAAACGCATTTGACGATCAGTGCACAGGTGCAAACCCGAGATATCCGCTTTTTGAGGAGATCAAGGCAATGTTCCTCAAGGCATACTACGGTAAATAATCAGCCCTTTACGGCGGCAGCGTGCACGAAAAGACAGCGTGTGCGCTGCATAAAAGCAAATAATATCCGGAGGGTCGAACAAAATGCTTTGGTTAAGAGTGCCTGAAAAGGTTTATTTCAAAAAGGGCAGCATGCCCGTTGCTCTTGAAGAGCTTAAAACAGTATATAATAAGAAAAAGGCGTTTATCGTAACCTCAGCTTCTGCTTATAAATCAGGCAAGACAGCATATACAGAAAAGCTTCTTGACGAAATGAAAATACAGCATACTGTATTTTTTGACATCTGCTGCACCGCTTCACTTGAAAAGGTGCAGGCAGGCGCAGGGGCAGCACAGCTTTTTGAGCCTGACGTTATAATAGCGGTGGGCGGCAGCGGAGTAATGGATGCAGCAAAGCTTATCAGAGTATTGTATGAGCATCCCGAGGCTGATATCAGGGAGCTTGCATCCCGGTTCAGCGATATCCGCAGCAGAGCGGAGCTTTTCCCGGCAACGAATAAAAAGGCATCGCTTGTGACGATACCGACATCCTCAGGAACAGGGGAAGAGGTAACGCCCTACGCCTGTGTGGCAGACGGCGACAGCCTGCTGAGACTGGCGGACTATGAGCTTATGCCTGAATTTGTGGTCGTTGATTCTGACAATATGATCGCCCAGAGCAGGGAGCAGATCGGCTCTGCTGCAATGAAGGCTCTTGTGCATATCATGACAGCCTATGACAGTGAGTCAGCCACAGAATATACAGACGGCTTTGCCATGAAAGCACTTGAAAATATCATCGGATATCTGCCGGGCTTCTATGAAAACGGCAGCACTGATCCACAGGGCTGTGAAAAGCTTGCAGAGGCTTCCGCAATGGCAGGTATTGCATATGCAAACACCTGCAGCGCAGACAAATGCTGCAAAACGGCAGCACTGACTCTTGCAGATGAAATGCTGAAAAGCTCAGAGGCTGATGACAGTGTATATGCAAGATATCTTTCACTTGCAAGGGCTGTCGGATTATCCGGAAGTGACGACAAGGAAACGGTAAACAAGCTTATTACAAAGATCAATGAGCTTACTGCGATGTGCAGTAAATAATCAACGCTTTCTCAAATTTGCATTACAATATAGGAAGGGACGCTGTACAAAGCCTGTGCAGCGTCCTTTTCCGCAAGACAGCGGCGAAATCTCAAGCCTTCCCCTTGAGGGGAAGGTGCCCCGCAGGGGCGGATGAGGTGTGCTTTGCGACAGCAAAGCGTTCATCCGTAAGGATGAAAAAAGACAAAGCTTGCAGCCTTTGTAAAGGCTGGCGAAACTTTAAATTCTGCTGAACTGACAAATTTTTTCAGACGAGGTGAGAAAATGACAGAAGAAGAAAAGGGCTGCACCCTGTGTCCGAGAAATTGCAGAGCAAAGCGTTATCCCGACCACGGAAACGGCTATTGCAGAATGGGTACGCTGCCGATGATAAGCCGTGCAGCGCCGCATATGTGGGAAGAACCATGCATAAGCGGCACAAAAGGCTCGGGAACGATATTTTTCACAGGCTGCGTGCTGTCCTGTGTTTTCTGCCAGAATTACTGTATCAGTACGGAAAATAAGGGTAGGGTCATTACAGTTGATGAGCTTGTCGACCATGTAAAAAGGCTTGAACAGATAGGTGTGCATAATATCAATCTTGTAAGTCCTACGCCTTATATCGACTGTATTGTGGACTGCTTTACAAGATACCGTCCCTCAGTTCCGGTAGTCTATAACACAGGCGGCTATGAAAAAGCGGAAAGCCTGAAAAAGCTTGAGGGAATAGTTGATATCTACCTGCCCGATCTGAAATACATCTCATCGGAAAAGTCAAGGAAATATTCAGGCGCAGCAGATTACTTTGAATATGCCTCTTCTGCGATTGATGAAATGGTCAGACAGACAGGAAAGCCTGTGATCGGCAGCAACGGAATAATGCAGAGAGGAACGATAGTCCGCCATCTGATACTGCCGTCAAATACCAAAAACTCAATTGAGGTCATAAGATACCTTGATAAAAAATACGGCGATGAGATACTGGTAAGTCTTATGGGACAGTACATCCCAGAGGGAAGAGCAGGGGAATTCCCGGAGATAAACCGGACGATAACTCCAAGAGAATACGACAAGGTGCTTGCAGTGCTTGAAGGCACAGATCTTGACGGCTTTGCACAGGAGCTTGATTCCGCAAGAAAGGAATATATCCCCGACTTTGACCTATGACGGGAAAATGACATTTATATAGGATTTTTCGCAGATATTTTCTTCTGTGATGATATCGGCAGTAAGAATATATCTGTCCTTTTCCTTTGTGAATGAAAAGCTTTTTTCCAGAATATCAGTATCCTTGCTGTCGGTAAGGAACATTTCATACAGCAAAAATCTTTTTTTGAGTATTGCTTCGGCATTTTCAGGGCTGATGCTTTTGTCCGCAACGCTGAAAGGACAATGAACCTCCTCATTGACAGTGACCGGAATGTCGTTTTCAAACAGTGTCAGCCTTTCTCTGGAGGATTTTTTATAATAGTCTGAAAAATCATTCCCCCGTACACAAGCTGGAAGCCGTACACCGAACATTTCAATATCGGTTTTCGTATATATCCTGTCCTTGTCGGGCAGGATATTTTTTATTTTTGCAGGTATTGAAAGAGTGATTTTTTTAGCTGTTCTGGCAAAAACCTTTCCCTCGCTGTCTGCAAAAGCATTGCTGCCGTCTGTGTATTCAAGGACGCCGCTTACAAGCAGCTGACCCTTTTTCACACCGTCGCCGATCTTTACAGCCGGGCTTCCGCTTTGCACCTCAAGCCTTGTGACAGTGCCGTCAGCTGTTGCCTTGAGATTGCTGACTTTTTTTCCGCTGACCTTTTCCGTGCTGTCCTCATTCCCGGCTGTTTTTTTTGCGCTCAGCTCCACAACAGCATTTGTGCCGGATACATTGATGCTCAGCCAGCTTATTCTGTTGTCACAAAGCTTGGTCTGACGCTCTGTTCTGCTGATGTCCTCATAATCATATCGCACACCCTCGTACAGACCGTTTTCCTTCAGCTCCCGGCGTATCTCATATTCGCTTATCCCGTCCGGTGCAATAATATTTATGTTCCAGATAAAGCCTGACATATAAATGCAGAATACAAGCCCAAGAGCACCGCCCACAAGAAGTCCCGCTCTGTGGCGGTATTTTCTGACAAAGGCAGGCAGACCGCACTGTGCGGTTATCTCCACTGTACATCCGGCTTTTTTTGCAGCAGCCTGTACAGCCTTCATTTCACTATTGCGGCAGCAGCCGGAAAGACCGTCCTCACAGGGCAGAAGCTTCCATAGCTTTATACCTCTTTTAGTACAGACATTCAGAAACCTTTCGGGAAATTTTCCGGAAGCATTAAAGCAGAAATACCCGTATATCCATCTGAAAAAAGCAACAACAATCATCTTAACCTCACATAATATATTCAATAGAGAGTATATGCCCTTCAAGAATAAGGCTGTATTCGCTCATACATTTAAGGTGAAGTCCCCGCCCGGTGAAGGAAAGAATGGATCTGCCGGTGTTCAGCTTTATGCATTTATCGCTGTATTCCACTACACCCCTGCAGCCCTCGATAACAGCCTCTGTATTGCCGCAGATATTCATTCTGAGTCCTGACATTTTTCCGCCGATATATTCAAGCTCCGGTTTTGCAGCGAATTTTTTCAATAGCTCACCTTCTTAAAATAAACTGTCTGTATCTGTAACTGGCTGCCTGATGATATTTTTACCTGAATCCGTGAGGTTGAATTGAACCGTTTTAGAAAACATTTCCGGTTTATTTTTACCCAGGCAGCAGGCGGGCACTGCCCGCCTGCTGCCGTCCCCTGAAGCCGCCCCTTCCCGTCGGGAAGGGGGCGGGGGGATGGGCGGGAAAAGCTGCATCTTATAGGTGAATGACAAAATGACTGAAAACCTATAAAATTTCGCATAATCAATGTAATTATCAGATCAATCAGAAATGAGTTTCACGGATTCAGGTTATAGTAAACATTATTTACAAAACCGGTTATCATTCTGAGCAACGCTGCACGCCTTATTGTTCTGAGAAACGCATCACACCTTGTCATTCTGAGGAACGAAGTGACGAAGAATCTTCCCCGCAAGCTTCTGAAAAAAGATCCTTCGCTTACGCTCAGGATGACAGTGGAAATGCTCAGGATGAGAGTGTGGGAAAGAGCATTAGTCGTTTACAATAATTTATGCTGATGTAAATAAAAAAATCACCGTCTGCATATAATCAAACGGTGATTTTATGAGTCGAATTTACAGAGCAAGGACAATATCCGCATTTTTTGCAGCATTGATTTTTCTGATCGTTTTGCTGCTCTGTCCGACATACTGTGTGCAGGGAATAAAAAACGGACTTGAATACGCTTCAGGAATAATTATCCCGTCATTGTTTCCGTATATTGTTCTTTCCGGCTTTATAATGAGATCGGGAGCAGACATCATAATAGGAAAGCTTTTTTCTCCTGTAATGAAAAAGTTTTTTTATCTGCCGGAGGTATGTGCTCCGTGCGTGATAATGAGCTTTATCGGCGGCTTTCCTGTCGGAGCAAAGTGCACATCGCTGCTGTACAGGCAGGGGAGGATAACAGCCCGACAGGCACGACAGCTGATGGATTTTTGTGTATGCTCGGGACCTGCATTCCTTATCAGCGCAGTCGGAGCGGTGATGCTCGGCAATAAAAGCGCAGGCATCATACTCTATATCTCTCAGATCATTTCCGGGCTTATTATCGGAATACTTGTCGGTATCATCAGCAGAATAAAAACAGCTCAGGACAGTCAGAATACAGTAATAAGCTCGTCTGCAAACAGCTCAGGCATACTGTCTGAAATACTCGGGTCGGTCAGTGACGGTGCGGATTCAGTCATCGGAATGACATCGCTTATTCTTTTGTTTTCAATGCTTGAAAGTGTAATAAGAAATACAGGGGCATATGAGCTGATGGCACGCTTGCTTTCCGTTTCCGTTGCGGATGACAGATATGCCTTCATTATTCTGCCGTCACTGCTCGAGGTGACGGGAGGCTGCTGCGCTGTGAAGGATGCGTCGCTGCCGCTGTGGTGCTTTGCGCTCTGCACAGGCTTCGGAGGGCTTTGTGTTCATATGCAGATATTTAACATATGCTATGAAATTCCGATTAAATACGGAAGATATCTTTTGTTCAGAGTGTTTAATGCCCTGTTATCGGCTCTGGTCACTTATATAATTTGCAGGGTATTTTCTCCGACAATGTATGTGTTTGCAGCCGGAGGAGGTGATACCGCTCATATATCCTCCGGTGCATCGGCAGGAAGTATAGCGCTTGTTTTTCTGTCCGTTATTTTTGTTCTTACAATGCACAGAGGAGGACCGTCAGGAAAAAAATTATTGAATAAATGTCAGTGGTTAAAATAGCAGATCAGAAAAGAAAAATGCATCAGCTTATAATAACCTGAATCCTTGAAACTCGTTTTTTTAATTAATTGAGTAATTTCAGTGATGAAACGTGGTTTTATTCATTTTCGGGCAATTTGTCACTCACACATAAGGAGCAGCTTTCCCAGCCCATCCCCCTGCCCCCAATGCTGTCAACCTAAGGAGAGCATAAGGCTTTTCTCCGGGGAGAAGCTGTCGCCGTAGTCGCCCGAAAGAAGTGCCCTTGGGGTGCGGCTGATGAGGGAAAAACATAGAAAAACTTGCCCCCTCATCCGGCACTGCGTGCCACCTTCTCCCAGAGGGAGAAGGCTTTAGATCACCCAATTTCGGGGCTATATTCTTAGGTTGACAGCATTTCTTCCCGGAGGGAAGAGGGAGTCCTAAGGGGACGGCGGCAGGCTGGATAAAATAAAACCCGGAGGATTTATCAGAAATTATTCCGACAATTTCACGGATTCAGGTTATACTAAAACCTGATAAAAAACAGACAGCCTTTGCGGTCTGCTTTCTGTCAGGAATCAGTATTAACGGAGGGTTATTATGTGTGGTATTGCAGGTTGGTATGACAAGGATCTTGATTTTCGTGACTGCCGGTCAATTCTTGATGAAATGTCGCTGACGCTTGAAAAAAGGGGTCCTGACAGCAGCGGCATATTCATCGAAGAGCCTGTTGCACTGATGCACCGCAGGCTGGCTGTCATAGATATAGAAAACGGCATACAGCCCATGACGAAAAGCTTCGGACGAAAAAAATGCACGATAGTCTATAACGGTGAGCTTTACAATACCTCAGAGCTGAGAGATGAGCTGACAAGCAAGGGCGTTGAGTTCAGGACACGCAGTGATACCGAGGTTGTTCTCAGCGCATATCTTTACTGGGGTGAGTATTGCATTTCAAGGCTCAATGGTATATTTGCCTTCGCCGTATGGGATCACAGGGAGCATGAGCTGTTCATGGCGAGGGACCGCATCGGAGTAAAGCCGTTTTTCTTTTATCGTTACAACGGCGGACTTATCTTTGCCTCTGAGCTTAAAGCCTTGCTGAGAAATCCTCTTGTACCGGCAAGGGTGGATGAAGCCGGATTGTCAGAGCTTTTTCTGATAGGACCCGGACGGACTCCCGGACAGGGTGTTTTTGTCGGTGTGGATGAGCTGCTGCCCGGAGAGTATGCTGTCTATGACGGCAAAAGGATAGTACGGAAACGCTATTTTGAGCTTCATGCCCATGAGCACGAGGAGGACGCTAAGCATACCATCATCAGAGTCAGGGAGCTTTTGCAGGATTCGATTGAAAGACAGCTTGTGTCAGATGTACCTTTATTCACATTTCTGTCAGGCGGACTGGACTCAAGCATAATATCCTATGCAGCCTCAGAGCATCACAGGAGAAACGGACTTCCTCCGATAGATACCTATTCTGTTGACTACACGGACAATGAAAAATATTTTACGAAAAGTCTTTTCCAGCCCACTCCGGACAGTGAATTCATCGGAACAATGGTGAATGCCATAGGCTCTGTTCATCATAATGTCACGATTGACAATTATGATCTTTTTGCGTCACTTACAAAGGCAGTTGATGCAAGAGATCTGCCGGGAATGGTGGATGTGGATTCATCGCTGCTGCTTTTCTGCAGGCAGATCAAGAAGAATTTTACAGTGGGGCTATCGGGTGAATGTGCGGATGAGCTTTTCGGAGGATATCCATGGTATCATAATGAAAGTATTCTTTTTGAGGATCATTTCCCATGGTCACGCTCGCTTGACATAAGGCGGTCAATACTGAAAAAAGGCCTTCTCCCACATGGTGAGGAATATGTCCGTCAGAGATATCTTGATACCTGCCGGAATGCGGAAAAGCTCAGATCTGACAGCAGGCTTGATGCAAGAATGAGGGAGATGTTTGCTCTTAATTTTTACTGGTTCATGCAGACCTTACTTGATGATAAGGATACATAAGAAAAAACGGCAGTTTTTGCCTGAGCGTGAGCCTTATTGTTGCCTGATTATGATTCTTACGTACCGCTGTTCACTTTTGGCTGAACGCTAAAGCAGCAGTTTTACAAAATTCCAAATTCCACTTTCCAAATTCCACTTTCCAAATTCCACTTTCCAAATTCAATTATTCATTGAGCGAACGAAGTGAGCGTTTCCGGTAAGGTAAGTTTAACTTGTTTTATAAAGTAGGATATGGTATTATAAAGGTAAAGGAAGAATGGA
>CACWVH010000052.1:2468-29642 GCA_902764235.1 uncultured Ruminococcus sp. | reverse complement strand
ACTGCACTCAAACTACCCTTACGCCGTGTACCGAACGGTACGCACGGTGGTGTGAGAGGTCGGCTGCTCAACTAATGGGCAGCCTCCTACTCGATTATACGCTTTTTTTCTTTATCCGAAAAGAATATTGTGAATCGGATTATTTGGTATATATCAGCAAAAAGTGAATTAAAAATTGTAAAAAATGATTAATAACCCTTGAAAATACTGTCGGAAAATAGTATAATACAATTGTATGTAATGTGATACAATATCGGAGTTGTGAGCAGTCTGATTCAATGAAATCAGGACTGCTGATATGTATGGCAGGGTTTTTATTACTTTTAAAAAAATGCTCCCTGTACTTATGATATCAAGAGGTGTGCTAATTGGATGCAGGCGCAATAATCGGACTTGTTACCGCAGCACTGTTTTTTCTCGGTGTTGTGGCTATTATAGTCATAATTCTCGTTATAAGAGCTAAGGTAATCAAATATCAGAAGGAATGGAATCTTGACGCAAGAGGAATTATGAGCGATATCAATTCCACCGGTCAGGTGGGGAAGAACCCTGCTTCACTAAACGGAATGGACAGAATATATATCCCTAAGATACAGAACGATTTCCCTGATTTTCAGCTTGCCCCTGTTATTCCTCAGGTGGAAACATTTATCAAGGCTTTTCTGGACAGCGTTGAGGATCAGGATACCTCTGCACTTGAAAGGCTTGCCATCGCCCCGAGCCTTATAGACAGGGCAAATGAAATTATCAAGGATGTAAATTCTCAGAATATCAGAGTGTATTACGATAATATAGTAATACATAAGACTGTTATCAGTGAGTATTCAAGGGAACGCGGAATGGTCATTATCCGCTTTCAGTCGGCTGTCGGATATCTGCATTATGCTCAGGACAGCAAAGGAAAAATCGTGAGCGGAAGCAAGGAGATCGCTGAGGAAACAGTATATGTGACCTCATATGCAAGGATCCTTGATTCCGAGATCGCAAGACAGTCAGGCTCGATAGATGTTATTGGTCTTAACTGTCCTAACTGCGGTGCGCCGCTCCGCTCGTCGGATGTGACTGTGTGTCAGTTCTGCGGAACGGGCGTTAATAATCTGACCGAGGATGTCTTTGGATGGACATTTACGGATATAAAAGAAAAAAACAGAATGACGAAAAAGTTGTTCTGACAATGAAGGAGATGCTTAAAAATGGGTATTATCAAAGCTGCAATCAACACAGTTGGCGGTTCACTTGCCGACTCATGGCTGGAAGTCATTGAGCCAAGCGATATGGATGCTACAACGGTTATGTGTCCCGGTGTAAGCAAGGCAAGAAACGATAAGAGAAACACAAACACAAAGGGTACAGCCAATAATATTTCAAACGGCTCTATCATTCATGTTTATGATAATCAGATGATGCTTCTTATCGACGGCGGTGCTATTATAGACTATACAGCTGAGCCCGGATATTTTGAAGTAAAGAACTCATCACAGCCTTCACTTTTCAACGGTCAGTTCGGTGACTCCATAAAGGAAGCCTTCAACCGTTTTAAATTCTCAGGCGTTACACCTACAGCACAGCGTGTTGTTTATATCAACCTCAAGCCTCTTGAGGGTATCAAATACGGTACAAAGACACCTATCAACTATTATGACGCTAACTATGATATCGATGTAAATGTACGTGCATTCGGTAAATTCTCTCTTGAGATCAATGACCCGATCGTATTCTTCAAGACTATAATTCCTACATCTGACGTTACAAATATGCGTCCGGTAGATATGGAATATCTTGCTAACCAGAGATGGGACAGCGAATTCCTTATGGCTCTTCAGGAGGCTCTTACAACTCTGTCAGCTCAGGGTGTAAGGATCTCTCAGATCGGTATGTATAACTCAAAGCTTGTTGAAGCTCTCAAGACCGCTCTCAAGGATACATGGAGCAATAAGAGAGGTATCACACTCAGCGAGGTGGGTATCACAGTTTCCTATGACGATGAGACAAAGGAACTCCTCAAGGAGAGAAACAAGGTCGCTATGTTCAACAACCCCAGCATGAGAGAAACTCTTGTTCAGAAGAATATCTCCGAGGGCCTCAAGGATGCCGGCTCAAATTCCGGCGGAGCTATGAACGGCTTCCTCGGAATGGGAATGGGCATGAACTTTGGCGGCGGCTTTATGAACAACGCTTCCAATACTAATATGCAGCAAATGCAGATGCAGCAGCAACAGCAGATGCAGCAACAGCAGATGCAGCAACAAATGCAGCAGCCTGCACCTCAGCCGGTCGCAGCTCCTCAGGCAGCAGCACCTGCTCCGGCAGCAGACGGCTGGACCTGCGAATGCGGCAAAACAGGCAATAAGGGTAAGTTCTGTGCAGACTGTGGAAAGCCGAAGCCGGTTCCGGCAGAGAGCAATACATGGACCTGCTCATGCGGTGCAACAAATACAGGCAAGTTCTGTGCTGAATGCGGTGCAAAGCGTCCTGATGCAAAGCCGAAGAAGATCAAGTGCGATAAGTGCGGCTATGAGCCGGATATGTCACAGCCGATCCCGAAATTCTGTCCGGAATGCGGCGACCCGATCAATGAGGCAGATTTTGCCTGACATAAGCTGATCTGATAAGATCGGAATAAAATAAAAGGTAAGTTTATTGTCACGGTAAAACATGGCAATAAACTTACTTTGTTTAATGAAACACAGAATAATGAAAAGAGGTGAGCGGCTGCGCCGTAAGGCACGGTCTGATTATGGAGGCATTGTCTTATAAATGTATAAACTGCGGAGGTCCGCTGCAGTATGATCCGCAAAAGCTTAAATTTGCCTGCGAATACTGCCGCAGCGAATATACCGAGGATGAGCTTATAAAGCATTTCGGAAAGCTTGACGAAAAGCTTGATGAGGAAGCAAAGCCGGAGCCGGAAAAAACTGAGGGTGACGATGAATTCGGAGAGCCTGCACTGTATGTTTGTCAGAGCTGCGGCGCTGAGGTCATTGCCGAGACAAATACAGCAGCGACCTTCTGCGTATATTGCCACAACCCGATAGTTCTTTCAAACAGGCTTGCAGGAAGCTTCAAGCCGAATCTTGTAATTCCCTTCAAGATATCGGAAAAGGATGCAAAGCAGAAATTCTACGATTTCTGCGGAAAGAAAAAATTTCTGCCCGGAGATTTTCTCTCGGATGCACAGCTTGATATGATGAAGGGTGTCTACTATCCGTACTGGCTCATTGATTCGCTCAAGGACGGCGGAGTCAACGCTACTGCTGAAAAACGCAGAACCTGGCGTGAGGGCGACTGGGAATATGAGGAAAAGAAGATCTATAAGGTAAGACGTATGGGTACCATAGACTTCAAGCATTTTCCCCACAGCGCACTCAAGGCTGCTGATGATAAAAAAGCGCTCAAATATGTGAATCCGTTTGATGATGACGAGGCAAGACCGTTTACTATGTCATACCTTTCGGGCTTCCTTGCAGAGAAGCGTGACCTTGAGAGAAATGAGGCTCAGGCAGATGTTGACGCTGAACTGAAGAAATATGCAGAAAAGATCTACCGTGAGTCCATCGAGGGCTATGATTCGGTGAAGATCGACAATATGACGCTCAAAACTCTTCAGGAGAGCTGGGAGTATGCGCTGATGCCTGTGTGGCTTATGACCTTCAAATATAAGGACAAGGATTATCTGTATGCTATGAACGGACAGACAGGCAAAACCTACGGCGAGCTTCCCGTAAGCGGCGCCAAGCTTGCAATATTCGGTGCAGTAATGCTTGTTGTTGTATTTATAATAATGCTGATAATAGGAGGTATGCTGTGATGGTAAAAAGAAGAAAAGCTTATTTGCTCTTTACCCTTATGATAATGGCTGTATTGTCACTGTCAGTGTTCTCCTTTACGGCATTTGCAGCCTCAGATCAGCCGCAGGAGAATACTGCCGCTGTAGCGGAAGGTACAGATGCAGGAGAAAGCTATTCCCTGCTTAAATTTGAAATAGGCTCAAAGCAGATACTTATTGCGGTCGGCGTCAGCATAATTGCAACAGGTCTTACTGTGTTCTTTATCTGGCACAGCTACAAGACAAACGGACAGAGCGAGCCTTATACCTATAAGAAAAAAGCTCCTCTTCAGCTGACCGATACCGAGGATCTTCATGTTGATACGATAGTCAACAGAACAAAGATCGAAAGAGATAATAATTGAGGAATATGTTTCCTTGAAAATAACATTTTTTCATCGGATAATAACGGTTGCAGACAGCCCGTGCTGAGCATTTCATACTATTCTTTTATAGAAAAAAGGAAAATCGATCTCCGTTTCAAAGCGGACTTGTGTTCTGATAAAGAATAAAAATGCAAGGTCTGCTTTTTAAGGAAGATTTAGTAACAGTACCGGGAGTGCCAGTTATCCGGGTGAAAAGAAAAATTTCCTGCAAATACTAAAATACCGATTCATGCAGGAAATAGGGGATATTCGTTAATTCGGCAGATACCGAAATGAATATAGATTTTACTTAAGCAGATCAGATAGTTTGGATTAAGATTAATCAAACAAAGCCTGTTTATCGGATCCTCCCCATAAAAGGTGAATGTGTGGGATTAATATGAGATTTGATGTAATGCCCGTAGTAACGGAAAAGCAGATACTTGAGGTGGAGGAAGCAGCATATAATGTCTGGCAGAATTATTACAAGGATATTTTTTCCAAGGAACAGATAGAATATATGCTGGAAAAATACCAGTCAAGAGCTGCACTTAAAAAACAGATGTCGGAGGGTTATATTTACTATATGCTTCTGTCGGACAATCAGCTTGCAGGATATATGTGTGTGCTTGTACAGAGCAATTATCTGTATCTGTCAAGATTGTATATCAAGGCTGAATTCCGCAGACAGGGGCTTGCAAAGAAAACCATTTCGCATATGGATGCGATCTTCAACAAGCCGGAGCTTGGGTTCTCGCATATCAAAAAGATGGTTCTCAGAGTGGAGAGAAACAATAGTTTTGCTATCAATGTATATGAGCACCTCGGCTTCATAAAGGTCAGATCCGAGGACAATGACATCGGAAACGGCTTCATATGCAGAGAATATGTCATGGAAAGAATGATACCCGAAAGGGAATAAGGTGATCGCAATGGGAAATAAGCTGAAAGCGTATATTAAGGGGCTACGCAGCTTTCTTGAAAGCGGACAGGAGATAGAGGATGTCGAAGGCTTCAAGCGTGAGCTTATCAGAGAGATACAGTTCTGGCAGCATGAAAGATTTGTACATCTGATCGTTACTTTTTTATTTGCAATAGTTACCGTAGCTGTTCTCCTGACCATAGTATTCAAGGCTACAATAGCATTATTTGTTCTTTTTGTAATGCTGCTCGTGCTTCTTGTTCCGTATATCAAGCATTATTTTGTGCTTGAAAACGGAGTGCAGACGCTTTATGTGATCTATGAAGAGGTATGCAGGAGATATATGGACAAATCAGTACCGACAGCCTGTATTCCGGAAGAATACGGTATTAAGATCGAAAAGCTTAAATAATAATATTCTATCATATGAAATGTTAAAAACAGCAGCGGACGAGAATTTCCGCTGCTGTTTTTAATTTATTGATTGTTGTCAGATTTTTCGGAAATGACCTTGACTTCAACATATTGTGAGCTGCTGCTGTCAGTGCTGTCCGATGTGCCGCCGCTGACATTTCCGTCAGCATCCACAGCATATGTATCAACGTATTTTGACTGATCGCCGGAGGCAGTATCGCTGAATACCTCATCCACAGTCTTGCTGAGAAACTTCTTTATATAAAAGATAGTCAGCAGATCCCATATTCCGTTTATGACAAGAGCAATACCGATGAAGATCATTATAAAATTTCCGGCACGTGTGAAAGGATTGATAAAAGCAATAACGCTTGTGACCATCATTATAACAGCTGCAACAGCCTGAACCACCCAGAGCCTGGATTTTTCACGGGAGAATCTGAGAGAGTATTGCAGCTTCAGAAGCGCAAAAACAAAAATAATACATGAAAGCAAGGCTGTAAGAATACCTACAAGAAAATCGGGAGCAATCAGAACATATACTCCGATACCGAGAAGAACACAGCCGAAAATAATACCTGCAATGCTGTTGGTTTTTTTGCTTTTGGTGATGATATAATCAAATATCCTGAACACACCCCATGCAGCAAGAAGTCCGCCGAGAATACGGCATATTATCTCCTTTGCACCCCACGGATAGATTATCAGGAAAACACCGAGAAGAACCACTGCAATGTTTATCAGTATCATATCCTTAGAAACTCTTTTTGCTTTTTTTCTTAATTTTTCACTTGTCATCAGAGCATCTCCTTCCTTTACGATAATCAGCCGATTGTAAAAATAAAAAAGCCATTTTCGATTATAGTAAGCTATATTATCGGGCATACAATTAGCTGTTAACAAAATGCGGTCAATGACGGTACAGGTATTGTTTTTTAAGAAAAAAGCGGTACAGATCTGCACCGCTTATCTTACAAAAAGGAGTGAGACGATAAGCCGGGTTCTGTCGTGAACAGCCATCTATCTTGGCAGACCGTTACCGATACTGCTCAGTGCCACCTGCTGAAGCCATCGGGCCGATGAATACACTTCCCTGCGGTGTTGCTCCGGATAGGGTTTACATGGCCGCACCGTCTCCGATGCGCCGGTGAGCTCTTACCTCGCCTTTCCATCCTTACCTGAGAGAACTCAGGCGGTATATCTCTGTTGCACTTTCCCTGGGGTCACCCCCGGCGGCCGTTAGCCGTTATCCTGCCCTGTGGAGCCCGGACTTTCCTCGGGTGCGGCCTCTCGGCACTGCATCCGCAGCTGTTTATCCCACTCTATTCCACATTATATTATAATTTCAATTTCTTGTCAACCGGCGGCGGAGTGCGTGCCACGTCAATCTAATTCAGACATCAAAATGATACAAAGTTTAATAAGATGTCATTCTGAGCGTTAAGCGAAGAATCTTGAGGTGACTTATGCACACTTTACTATGCCTGTCAGGTGTAATTGATTAGAAAAACCGCACTTTAAGACCCTTCGGCAAGCTCAAGAAGGAAAGTTGACTCTGAAAAGTAACAAAATAATTTCCAAATTAGATTGACGTAGAGTGCGTGCCGCCGGTGTCGCAATTCACGTCTTAGTCAGCCTGAAAAAGTTATTCCCGGGCACCGCCAGACCTTTTGAGCCTGAACTGCTGACATCATTTCTGATTTGAAAGTCACAGAATCATTTTTCACGCTCCGCCGGGGTTGCGCTGCACAAACGATGCGCTCTGAGTTCAGAACTTCCGCTTTATTCCTGCGATTCTGATTTATTCTGTGCTATGCTTTCATGTCGGTTGATTATAGTTTTTTAAACTTGCATAACTATATTTAATTACAGCGTGATGAATATATTTTACTGCCTTGCAGCGCCTGACTTTCTTGCTGCATCCATTACAGCCTCAGCTACAGTCTTGCCGATACGCTTGTCAAAGGCATAGGGAAGGATATATTCCTCCTTCAGCTCGTTTTCGTCAACGATAGAAGCAATAGCATAAGCGGCAGCAACTTTCATTTCATCATTGATCTCTTTAGCTCTGCAATCAAGAGCGCCTCTGAATATTCCCGGGAAGCAAAGTACATTGTTGATCTGATTCGGGAAATCCGAGCGGCCGGTACCGATAACTCTTGCACCTGCTGCCAGAGCAAGATCCGGCATGATCTCGGGAGTGGGGTTTGACATAGCAAAAACGATGGCATCCTTGTTCATTGAACGAACCATATCCTCGCTGACAATACCGGGAGCGGAAACACCGATGAATACATCTGTACCCTTCATAGCATCAGCAAGGCTTCCCTTGAGGTGCTCACGGTTTGTGATGGCTGCCATTTCTGCCTTTGCACTGTTAAGTCTGTCGTCACCCTCACAGATGATACCTACACTGTCACAGAGAGTAAGATGCTGAACGCCCATTTTCATTATCAGCTTTGAAATAGCTATACCTGCCGAGCCTGCGCCGTTTACTACAACCTTGATATCCTTGATATCCTTGCCGACTACCTTGAGAGCATTTACAAGAGCTGCCGCAACTACCACAGCAGTACCGTGCTGATCGTCATGGAAAACAGGAATATCACAGATTTCCTTGAGTCTGCGCTCTATTTCAAAGCATCTAGGAGCTGCGATATCCTCAAGGTTGATTCCGCCGAAGCTGCCGGAAATAAGGTATACGGTGCGGACGATCTCGTCGACATCCTTTGAACGGATGCAAAGCGGAAAGGCGTCAACATCGCCGAATTCCTTGAAAAGAGCACATTTGCCTTCCATTACGGGCATACCTGCTTCCGGACCGATATCACCAAGACCGAGAACTGCAGTTCCGTCTGTGATAACAGCAACGAGATTGTTTCTTCTTGTGAGCCTGAAGGATTTGTCATAATCCTTCTGTATCTCAAGGCAAGGCTCTGCAACGCCGGGAGTATAGGCAAGAGAAAGCTCATCCGAGTTTGTGATAGGTGCACGTGATATGACCTCGATCTTGCCGTTCCATTCATAATGCTTTTCGAGTGATTTTTGTCTAATATCCATTTTAACTTTTCCTTCCGTATTTTTTGTCTGCCAATAACAGCACCCTTATTATACAATAAATTCCACCACAATTCAACCGGAAGCGGAGTGCCAGCGTGACGCTGGACCCTTGATTCACGGCTTAGTCAGTCTGAAAAAGATTTCCCGGGCACCGCCAGACTTATTCAGTTTGAACTGCAACAGAATAAAACCTGAATCCGTGAAACTCATTATTGATTGTGGGACGGCGGCAGGCGTGCTGCGCACGCCTGCCGCCTGGCTGAAATGAAAACCCGGAAGGTTTAAAAAAGATTTAATTCAATTTCACGGATTCAGGTAAAATTCAAATACCTGTTGCCAACTATAATTTTACACTTACCGGAGTGCCTGCGCTGTCAATTCCGTCTTAATAAGCTTTCCTCATACGCAGACTTTCATGGATCACGGTCTGTGTTCTTCCATTATGCCATATCCAAAAGTATGTGCAACCCCAAAAATTCTGAAAAGTCCCAGAATTATTTTACACTAACCTCTCACTGTGTTCGCTCAGTAAATAACGAATAATGAATAGTGAAAAATGTTTGCGTACAGTTGCTTTACCGCTTAACCAAAAGAATCAGCACGTCGCCCCTCCGTGCGTGGCGCGGTGGGGCTTCTCTTTGGCTGCGTCCGCATCCTGCGCACGCCCCGGAAGAAACCAGCGATTGGAAAGAACTGAAGAATCATCGGATAAAAATCGCACGTACACGGTCAGATTTACGCAGAACTGATTTTCAACAGGATAATTTGTTTAATTTACCTATGACATGGATTTTATTAATATGCTATAATTGTTATATAGATATAAAATATATGATCGGGAATTCAGGATAATTATAAAGTCTGTGAAAAGCTCCGCTCAGTTTTTTACGAGAAAAGCTTTGTAAGCTTTTCAGGCTTTGCTGTTTTGAGAAATGAGGTTATTTGATATGTTCAGCGTTGGTGATACGGTCGTTTACGGCTCTCAGGGTGTGTGCAGGATAGAAGGTACCCAGTCTAAGAAGATCAGGGGAGAATATGTTGATTATATCGTGCTCAAGCCGGTATATGACCAGAATTCAACTGTATTTGTACCGAAGAATAATGAAGAGCTTATGGCAAAAATGCGGGAGATACTCTCTGCTGATGAGATATACAGGATCATAAAGGAGCTGCCCGAAAGAGACCCGATCTGGATAGATGACGATAATATCCGTAAGGCTAAATATCAGGAAATGATCGATGAGGGCGACAGACGTAAGATCATGCTTATAATAAAAACTCTCTATCGCCACAGGCTTGAACAGGAGGAAAAGGGCAGACGTCTTCATCAGGCAGATGAATTTATTCTTAAACAGGCTGAAAAGCTGCTGCATGATGAATTTGCTCTTGTATTGGATATAAAGCCGGAAGAGGTAGTTCCGTTCGTCATGGAACAGATCGAGGTACATAAAAAAACCGAAGAATAAAAACAAGCACACGTTCCGGAATGCCCGGAGCGTGTGCTTTTGTCATAGCTTTGGAATAAGCCTGACGGTATGAGCCTTGTTATTCGGAAAAAGCGGGATGCTCGTCGTGGGTGATGGCATTTTCTCGAAAGAGCAGAGAAATACACCAGATGGCAGCAAGTGCGACCAGTGTGTAGATAATTCTGCTGACGATGCTTGTCTGTCCGCCGCAGAGCCATGCTACGATATCAAACTGAAAAATACCGACACTGCCCCAGTTAAGACCGCCGATGATAAGAAGAATAAGTGAGATCTTATCAAGCATGATTTTTACCTCCGATATTGTTTGTTAGCTGCAAACCAAAGGCAGCGGCCTTTGTGCAGCGTCGGACTTTTGTGCAAGGGAACGGCTGCAAAAATACTTATGTATTCCTGACAGTACATTTTCCATTGCGTGTTGTCCTTATACTATTCTGCCCGTCATGGCTTTTTTTATTCATTTTTTTGATTTCTAAAGGAAACACTGAATAAATTGCTTTTTGAAGTCTGAACGAATCCGGAAGTGGTTCTGCGTGGGGCTGTCTCGCCTGCCGGCTCGGTCGGTGCTGCTGCCCTTGGCAGCGGTGTCCACCGGACACCCGCACCCCCACACCTCAGACGCCGATTAATGAATTAATCAGCGTTTCCTTAAATATACATCTCAAGCCGTCTGAGCCTTTCCAGCCCCTTTCTGATATGCTTGTATACCGTTGCGGTAGAAAGTCCCAGCCTTTCTGCGATGACCTCTGCTCTGAGACCGTCTATGTACTTCATGCTTATGCAGTCACGCTGCCGGTCTGTAAGCTCATTCCGTATTCCAATGAGCATAAGCGCCTTCATGCGGTTATGCTTGCTGTCGTTTGTCTCTGCAAAGGACTCAAGATAATTATTTACGGAAGCTTCTTTTTCTTCAGCATCCATCATAAAAAGATATTTTGCAGCCAAGTGTTCAGCACTCTCCCTTCCTTGATCCGAGAAGTCTTGCAGTTTCAAGACATTCCATCCTCATTATGCGGAAAAGCTCCGCCCGTGATGACAATTCCTTGAGCGTATCTGACGATGCTGTTTTCATCTGCTGTTTTATTATTTCTATCCTTTCGCTCAGTACCCTTGCACTTTCATAGTATTGCTCTGCCCATTCTTTGTAAGTCATTTGTTTCTCCTTTCAACACGAAATGTGTAGTTGAGTGATAAAAAAATAAGCGGTCTGCACACATCACACCGAATGTGGCTTTTGACTTATGCTTTACCAATATTATATTTATTTTTTGACAGTTGTCAAGGGGTTGCTTCACGGATTATTGTACAATGTGCAATAAATTGTACTTCTCCCAAAAAAATGGATAAAGCACTTGAAATACACGTTTCGTGGTGATATAATAGATGAAACGTTAAATTTACGGATAACGGAAATACACGGAGGTAAAATATGGGAACACAGCTTGGAGATAAAATAAAAGGACTCAGAAAAAAAGCCGGAATGACTCAGTCGGAGCTTGCAAAAAGGCTTGGGATATCCGGCTCGGCAGTGGGAATGTACGAGCAGGGCAGGCGTGAGCCTGATAATAAAACGCTGCTGAAGCTCTGTTCTGTATTTGGAATAACAACGGATTATCTTCTCGGCAATACAGAACCGGCTGAAGCCGGCGGACGAGAGGTTTCGGATGTTTTTGATGAATTTACCAGGATGCTTTCCTCCCAGCAGTGTCTTATGTTTGACGGAGAGCCGTTGAATGACGATGACAAAAGCAAGATCGTTGATGCAATAAAGGTGGTTGCCGCAGTGATAACTCAGCAGCATAATTCAAAGCACCGCACTGAATTCTGAGCGGCTGCGGCATGATACCTTAGTTACCGGGTATTATTTGAGAAAAACAGGCAATAATACAGATATAGTCATTGAGTAAGGCTCCGGCAATTGAAAAATATTGTTTGAGCTTTCAGGATATGACGGAATAATTCGGAGTGTGCAAATGAAAAAAATAGCTGAAAAAGTAAACGGGCTTATCAGACAGTATGATACTACCGACCCTTCGGAGCTTTGCGACAGGCTGGGGATAATAGTTCATATGCATGAGCTGCCGGAGAAGATAAACGGCTTTGCTTCCTCATATGAGGGCGTCCCTTTTATTGTTCTCAACAAGCTCCTTGGATATTACGAAAAAAGAATAACTCTTGCCCATGAGCTTGGGCATATTGTTCTTCACGGCAGCACAAATACAATGAGCCTGAGTCTTAACACAGGCTTTTGTGTTTCAAAATATGAAAGAGAAGCAGACTGCTTTGCTGCATATCTTCTTCTGGCAGATGGTTCTGGTGAGCTTGAGGATATGGAAGCTGTGACAGCTGCCGATGTTTCAAAGATCACACGTATGCCTCCCGATATGGTGGAAAAGGCATTCTTTACATAAAGGAATTACTGTATTCACAGCAGCCGATTGTAAATTGACGAGTGCTTTTGCCGCCGCAGGCGCCCGTAGGAAGTGCCCCAGGGGTGCGGCAAAAACACCGCCCTCCTAAGATATAAGTAATCATTTTCTGCGCCGTCGGCGGAGAAAATGACGGATGGCGACGGAGAAAAATTGTAAATTACAAAGCTGATTATACGCATAAACAGAAGATTTTTGACTTTTACAATCAGCTGCTCAGCTAAGATAATGAAGGGAGGGAGCTGCGTTATGAAATTATTTCTTAAAAGAAACAATATTGAAAGCGGAATTGATTTTACAATATACAACCATCTTGAGAAAATACTTTTTAACGTAACAGGCTCGGCAGATACTTCAGTGAAAATGAAAATAGAAAGCTGTACAGGAGAGCCTTTTGCAGCAATCAGGCTCAATACATTTATGTTCACTTATTTTTCTGTGCGGTGTGCAAGACATCTTTATGTTCTTGTACCGTGCGTCAGGGAAAGCTTTGCATTTGCTATTTACGGCAGTACCTATCGTTTTTCGGGAAATCTTTCCCTTGGAGAATTTGTCATGCATAATGCAGACGAAAAGGTGATAATGACGGTCAAAAAAGTAATGACCTCATCAGGAGAAGCCTTTGAGCTGGAGATGGACGATAATGAGAACAGACTATTTATGATATCAGCTGCGGTATGCGCTGCGTCCTATCAGGTGATCGCAGAGCCGAATACACCTCAGGTCTGCTGCTGAGAAGGAGGAGCTATGCCGGAGATAAAAGTCAACAGAGAGGATATTGTGTATCTGCTGTGGTGTGCAGTACATGATGAAACACCCGATGAAAAACGATTTTCTGCTCAGGATAAAGAGGAGCTGTTTGATGCCTGTGTGCTGCACAAGGTGTCTGCGCTTGCAGCCCTTGCAACTGAAAAAACAAGCTTTGAAAAGAGTGTCAGGGAA
Organism: uncultured Ruminococcus sp.; assembly: GCA_902764235.1. Classification (GTDB taxonomy): domain Bacteria; phylum Bacillota; class Clostridia; order Oscillospirales; family Acutalibacteraceae; genus UBA1213. Next base: position 16,200 of record CACWVH010000052.1, on the reverse strand, counting down.
GCCTTCAGGGAGGACAGACTCAATGCGGTACGCATCAATATCCTTTTTCTTGCCGAAACAGAAAGGCTGATGGAGCTTCTTGAGCAGGGAGGAATACCGCATATTCCGCTCAAGGGCTATGAGCTGATAAAATACTATCCTCAGGGACTTGTAAGACAGATGGGAGACGTGGATATCCTGACAGAGGAGGAATGTGCGGAAAAAATACACGGCATCATGCTTGAAAACGGATACACAGCCGAAAGCTACGGACTGTCGCATGACGATGTGTATTTTCGTGATCCGTTCTATAAATATGAGATGCACAGGATGCTTTTTACGGAAAGGGAAAAGCAGTGGCACGATTACTATGAAAATATCTTTTCAAGGCTGAAAAAGGCAGAGGGGAAAAATTACAGATATTATTTTACTGACGAGGACTTTTATATCTATTACATACTTCATAATGTCAAGCATATCCGCATTGCCGGAAGCGGTATTCGCAGCCTTCTTGATATTTATTATTTTCTGAGCAATAATGATCCTGATTTTACCTATATCGAAGGTGAGCTTGAAAGGCTCGGCGCACTGCAGGAGGAAAGGATACTTCGCCGTCTTGCGATGAAGCTTTTTTCAAGGGACAGCGGCGGAAGGATATCGGGACTTGACAGTGAGGAAGGCGGTATGCTGGATGCACTGATACGCTTCGGGGTGTACGGCTCGCAGGATAATTCATATAAAATAAAGATAAAGGATATGTCGCAGGGGAAATATGACAGCGGTTCAAAGCTTAAATACATAACAAAGCGGATATTCTGCATACCTGAAATTTACAGTATTAGATGTCCGGCATTGTACAGACACAGGGTCACAAGACCGCTGATATTTTTTGTAAGGGCTTTCAACGGCGTTACCGTCAGAAGAAAAAAGGTCATGCATGAATTCGGTATCGTGCTGAGATCAGGAAAAACAGACGACATATAGCTTTGGAGCACCCTTGCAGGGCAGAAAACAAAAGAGTCGATGAACCGGAAATTCATCGACTCTTTTGTTATTAAACTTTCACGCCTTATGCCACATCAGTGGACTGTATAATATTATTACCGCATTAAGATTTTATACTATTCTTTGATAGAAACCTGAATCCGTGAAATTGAATTAAATCGTTTTTTTAAACCTTCCGGGTTTTCATTTCAGATAGGGGTGAACAACTTAAAAACCTGAAATGCATAAAACAACGCATTATCTCTGGGTTTTTCAGAACAATCAATAATGAGTTTCACGGATTCAGGAGAAAGTAGACTACTTTATATCAAAGAAAAAATCAATCCTTGATTCAAAGCTTATTTATGCGTCTGAAAAAAATGCAAGGTCTATTATTTAATGAAGATTAGTATTATTCTGTGGCAGTAAGTGTATAGATCTTTTCAGCCTTTGTACCCTCACTGTCTGTTGCTACGGATCTGATATCATACTGTGCAGCCTTTGTGGGGGTGAATTTAGCATAAGTGCCTTTTTCGTTGCCATAGCTGAGCTTGTTCCACTTTGAATTTGCGCTGCGCTTGAAGTAGAACTCATATGTCACAGGCTTCTTGCCGCCGACATAGCGTCCTGCTATGGTGACTGTCTTGTTGATCTTGACATCTGTTGCTGTGATAGTTGAGATGTTTGTAAGCTCCATGCTTTCAACAACTGTAACTGTAAATATCTTTTCAGCAGTTGTGCCGGCGCTGTCCTTTACGATGACCTTCATGTCATAATTTGCTGCTGCCTTCGGAACTGTGATAGCATAGGTGGCTGTGCCGAATTCTGTTCCGATCTTGTTCCACTTTGTATTTGCGGAGCGCTTGAAATAGAATGCATATTTGTAGCCGCCTGAGCCGCCCTGTGCTGCGCCTGTTACACGGATGTCATCGCCGATCTGTACCTTTTCCGAATTGATATAGGAAAGGTTTGTGGGAGCGCTCTGTGCTGTGATCTGGAAGATTTTTTCAGCAGTTGTGCCGTCGCTGTCCTTTACGATTACCTTTACATCATAGACTGCCGCAGCTGTGGGTGTGACGGTAGCTGTTGTCTTGCTGCCGAATTCTGTTCCGACAACATTCCATTTTGAATTAGTGCTTCTCTTGAAATAATAAGCATATTTGTAGGGTGCTGTGCCGCCCTGTGCTGCGCCGGTGACAGTAACTGCTGTGCCGGTGGAAACATTTTCTGCACTGATGGAAGAGTTGTTTACAAGCGGCTCAATGACTGTTCCGCCTGTGATCTGGAAGGGAGTGCTGAATTCATAGTCAGTGTTGATCTCTGCATAGATCCGATAGTATTCGTCCTCGTTATTTGCAGGGAGAGAAAGCTTTCTGGCATCCTTTGCGATGGAGGTGCTGCTAACCCTGGAAAAATAGTATTCTCCGCCCTCTTCATCATATTCACGTCTGACGATATAAAGCTCCTGAGAATCGGGAGTAAAATTGTATTCCCATGTGACATCAAGAGTGCTTTCGCCTGCGGGGATCTCGCCGCCCTGCGGCTGCTGTGTAAATTTCGCATAATTCCTGCTTACCTTAAAGCTGCTGCTGTCAACATAATCGTAGGTGCCTGTACCGTAGTATGCACGGATCTTGAAGGTGCCTACGTAGTTAATATTGCAGGAGGTTGCGTCGCTGCTCAGGGTCTGAACATCATAGGTATCTCTGTACAGGTGAATTGAGGTAGGAGTGAAGTTCAGCTCCCAGCCTACATCAACCGATTTTTGACCGATCTCAATAACCGAATCCTGTGGCTGAACAGTGAACTCTCTCTTTTTGTAGTTTACGTAAAATTCCTCACTGTCAACATAATCATTTGTACCCCAGCCGTAATATGCACGGATCTTGCAGGGCTTGTCGCCGTAGAGTGTCCAGTAAATGGATGATCTTGAGCTGCTTATGGTCATTTTTTCAACTCCATCATACAGACCCTTGATCTGCACGGGAGAGAAGCTTGTTGTCCATGTTACATACAGACCCTCCGAAGCGCTTTCTGCAATGCCGCCCTGCGGCTGATCGTAGAAATAATAACTGTTTGCCTTTGTGATGGAGAAGGCATTGCTGTCGATATAATCATCATTGCCCGATCCGTACCACGCCCGGATCTTGTAGTTATTTCCGGAATAGAGGGAGTATGTTGTTATTGTTGCAGGGTTGATCTGGGTAAATACACCGTCTTGTATCTTTCCTATCTTATAGGGAGTAAAGTTTGTTTTCCATGTTACGGCTGCAGAATTGCTGCCCTCAGCTATTTCGGTGTTTTTGGGCTGAGTTGTGAACAGTGGCTTGCCGATTGAAACGTCTGTTTCATTTGTTGTGCCGTCACTTTCAAAAATTGAAGTGCCGACAACAGCCTTTGCAGGAGAAAGAACCGCTGAATTTTTAAGAGTAATACCGTTTTTGAAATTGACGATGCCGTATGGAGCTGTTACCGTGGAATTGTCGATAACAAGGCTTGTGGGATGACCGTTGCCTGTAATAATAGTACAATAATACACATTATATTTCAATACAACAGAAACAAAATAACTTCATTTATACTTTTTTATAATTTCAGATACTGCGGTTTGTTATTATTTCTAAACTGCACGGGAAGAAAAAATAAGCAAAAAATGAAAAAATTTCGCTTGTACAATTGACTTATAGAAGCATTTGAATTATAATTAAAAGGTATCGTTGTATTATCAGGCAGAATATGATTCTGCCCGAACAAAAATATTGGAGGCAATAAAAATGAAAAGGGTTTACAATTTTTCGGCAGGTCCTTCTATGCTGCCGCAGTCAGTTCTTGAAAAGGCAGCAGCAGAAATGCTCGACTATGAGGGCAGCGGTCAGTCCGTAATGGAAATGTCACACCGCAGCAAGATCTACGGTACTATCATTGAGGGTGCAGAGGCTCTCCTCAGAGAAGTAATGAATATTCCTGATAACTATAAGGTTCTTTTCCTTCAGGGCGGCGCTTCAACACAGTTTGCGGCTATCCCCATGAACCTCGGCACAGGCAGCGGCAAGGCTGACTATGTTCTTACAGGTCAGTGGGCTACAAAGGCTCAGAAGGAAGCAGCAAGATATATCGAGGCTAATGTTGTAGCTTCTTCAAAGGACAAGACCTTCTCATATATCCCGAAGCTCGATCCCGATACCTTTACAAAGGATGCAGACTATTTCTATATCTGCATGAACAATACGATCTACGGTACAGTTTACCACGAGCTTCCCGAAACAGGAAATGTTCCGCTGGTAGCTGATATCTCATCATGCATCCTTTCCGCTCCGATAGACGTATCAAAGTTCGGTATCCTCTATGCAGGCGCACAGAAGAACATGGCTCCGGCAGGTCTTACGATCGTTATCGTTCGTGAGGATCTTATCGGTCACGCTATGGATATCACTCCTACAATGCTCAACTTCCAGACCCACGCAGATAACGGTTCAATGTTCAATACTCCGCCCTGCTATACTATTTATATGGCTAAGCTCGTTCTTGAGTGGATCAAGAATGATATCGGCGGTCTTGAGAAGATGAAGGAGATTAACGAGAAAAAGGCTGCTATCCTTTACAACTTCCTTGACAATTCAAAGCTGTTCAAGGGTACTGTTGTTCCTGAGGATCGTTCACTTATGAATGTTCCCTTCGTTACAGGCAATGATGAGCTTGACGCTAAGTTCGTTAAGGAAGCAACAGAAAACGATTTCGTCAATATCAAGGGTCACCGTTCAGTCGGCGGCATGAGAGCTTCTATCTACAACGCAATGCCTGTTGAGGGCGTTGAGGCTCTTGTTAAATTCATGGGCGAATTTGAAGCAAGAAATTCCTGATGAGACATTCAGATAAATGATTTGAAGGGTGATAAAAATGTATAATATTCAGACGCTTAATAAGATCTCAGCAGCAGGTCTTTCACGTCTCGGCGATAACTATACAGTTGCTGACGACGCTCAGAATCCTGATGCTATCCTCGTAAGAAGTGCAGCAATGCACGATATGGAAATGCCGGAGAGCCTTCTTGCAATTGCAAGAGCAGGCGCAGGCGTAAACAATATTCCGCTTGATAAATGCTCAGAAAAGGGTATCGTTGTATTCAATACTCCGGGCGCAAATGCAAACGCTGTAAAGGAGCTTGTTCTCACAGCTCTGCTTATCAGCTCAAGAAAGGTCGTTGACGGTATCGAGTGGGCTAAGACACTCAAGGGCAACGGCGACGCAGTAGGCAAAATGGTAGAAAAGGGCAAGAGCCAGTTCGTAGGTCCTGAGATCAAGGGCAAGACCCTCGGTGTTATCGGTCTCGGCGCTATCGGTATTCTTGTTGCAAACGCTGCTGTTTCACTGGGGATGGAGGTCGTAGGCTATGATCCCTTCCTTTCAGTTGACAATGCGCTTCTTATCTCACGCAAGGTAAAGCACGTTGTATCTCTTGACGAGATCTTCGCAGAAAGCGATTATATCACAGTTCATGTACCGCTCACACCTGATACAAAGGGTGTTATCAATGCTGAAAACATCGCAAAGATGAAGGACGGCGTTCGTATCATCAACTATTCACGTGCAGACCTTGTAAACAGCACTGATGTACTTGCAGCTCTCAAGGACGGCAAGGTTGCAGCTTATACTACTGACTTTGCAACAGATGATATCCTCGGTGAGCCCGGCGTTATCGCTACACCTCACCTCGGTGCATCAACACCTGAATCAGAGGATAACTGTGCTGCAATGGCTGCTGACGAGATCAAGGATTTCCTTGAAAACGGCAATATCAAAAATTCCGTTACTCTCCCGAATGTTTCCATGCCCCGCACAGGCACTGAAAGAATCTGCGTTATCCACAAGAATATCCCGAATATCCTTACAACAGTTACCGCAGCTGTTTCAGAAACAGGAAACAATATCGAAAGCATGGACAGCAAGTCAAAGAAGGATTATGCTTACACTATCCTTGATGTTGCAAATGATGTTGACGATTCTGCAAAGGCTAAGATCGCATCTGTCGATGGTGTTATCCGTGTAAGAGTTATCAAATGATTTAATAATTTATTTGGCTGAAAACATAAAGTGTACCGCACCCGAGGCATTATCGTTTCGGGTGCAACTTATATTATCAGCGCCATTAACATAAATAATTACGGCTCTGGCTTTCTTGCAGGGGCAGGGGCTTTGACGGGGCTTGCAGCAAAGCCCCTGAATAAAGGAGGAAAAAGAAATGGCAGAGAAAAAAGTAAGAACAAGATTTGCGCCCAGTCCGACAGGCTTTATGCACGTTGGCAACCTGAGGACTGCGCTGTATGAATATCTTATTGCAAAATCGCTGGGCGGTGATTTTGTGCTGAGAATAGAAGATACCGATCAGGAAAGAAAGGTCGAGGGTGCTGTTGATATTATATACAACACACTTGCAAAAGCCGGCCTCAGGCATGATGAAGGTCCTGATGTGGGCGGAGAGTACGGACCCTATGTCCAGAGCGAAAGAAAGGATATGTATATGCCCTATGCCAATGAGCTGCTTGAAAAAGGTCATGCATACCGCTGCTTCTGCACAAAGGAAAGACTTGACGGTCTGCGTGCAAACAGTGACGACCCGGGTGCAGGCTATGACAGACATTGCCGTAACCTTTCCGATGAGGAAATACAGGAGCTGCTTGATAAGGGTACACCCTTTGTCATCCGTCAGAAAATGCCGCTTGAGGGCACAACTACCTTCGAGGACGCAGTTTACGGTACAATATCCGTTGAAAACGCTGAGCTTCAGGATCAGATACTTATCAAGGCAGACGGCTTCCCGACCTATAATTTCGCAAATGTTATTGACGACCATACCATGAATATCACACACGTTGTAAGAGGCAGCGAGTATCTTTCATCAACACCGAAGTATAATCTGCTTTATGAAGCTTTCGGCTGGGAGATACCGACCTATATACACCTTCCGCTTATCATGGGCAAAAACGATGACGGCTCGATCTCCAAGCTTTCAAAGCGTCACGGCGCAACAAGCTTTGAGGATCTTACCGCTCAGGGCTTCCTGCCGGAGGCTATCATTAACTATATAGCTCTTCTCGGATGGGCGCCGAAGGATAACAGGGAAATGTTCACGCTTGACGAGCTTGCTGAGAATTTTTCTGTTGACGGAATAAGCAAATCCCCTGCTGTATTCGATTACGATAAGCTTGAATGGTTCAACGGCGAATATATCAAGGCTATGACTGTCGAAGAGTTTGCAAAGGTTTCCGAGCCTTATTTCAGACAGGCTCTGGGCGATAAGGAGCTTGACTATATCAAGCTTGCTTCTATACTTCAGCAGAGAACCACAAAGCTTACTCAGATCCCTGAGAAGATCGCTTTCTTTGCAGAGCTTCCCGAATATGAAAAGGAGCTTTTTGTCAATAAAAAGAGCAAGACCAACCTTGAAAATGTTCCCGGACTTCTCAGGGCAGGCATCGAGGCTCTTGAGGCACTTGATGAATGGAACCACGACAGTATCCATGACTGCCTTATCGGACTTGCACAGAAGCTTGAGGTCAAAAACGGCACAGCAATGTGGCCTGTACGTATTGCAGCGTCGGGTATGACAGTAACTCCCGGCGGCGCTGTTGAGATACTTGATATTCTCGGCAGGGAGGAAGCACTTGCAAGACTGCATAAAGGTCTTGAAAAATTAAGCGTCTGATTGTGACAGGCATTACAATTAGTGCAATAGCCGATTGTAAACCGGCGGAAGATTTTTATAACCAGCAGAATCATAGAAACGATCGGAGGTATGGATATGAATATCCGGGAGCTCAGAGATGAATATAATCAGGGGAAGCTTTTTAAATATCTGTTTTTCTGGGGGCATACCGAAAAAGACGGTGAGATCACAAAAGCCTGTCTTAGTCAGTGGTATAACTGTAGGTTCACGGAGAACGGTATAACATATCATACCGCCGAACAGTATATGATGTCGCAGAAGGCAAGGCTTTTCGGAGATGAGGAGATTTTTGACAGGATAATGCAGGCAGATAATCCCGGTGAATATAAAAAGCTGGGCAGAAGTATCAGGAATTTTGATTCTGAAATCTGGAACAAAAATAAGATCAAAATTGTTGTAAACGGCAATATCCTGAAATTCTCCCAGAATGAAAAGCTTAAAAGCTTTTTGCTGAACACAGGCGGCAGAGTGCTTGTTGAAGCCAGTCCATACGATCGTATCTGGGGTATCGGAAAGTCGATGAATGACGAAAACATTGAAAACCCGCTTACATGGAAGGGTGAAAACCTGCTCGGCTTTGCACTCATGGAGGTTAGAGAACAACTGAGCTGAATTACCATATCATAGGAATTCAGCTCTCAGAATATCCTTAATGCAGGGATTTTTGCCGTGCAGACACAGGTCCGCAACATAAAGGAGGAAAGACAATGGCAGAAGAGATAATTGCAGCAGAAAAGGCTTCGGCTAATTTTATAGAAAACTTTATAACAGAGGATATCGCACCGGGCGGAAAATATGAGGGTAAGAAGGTTCATACCCGTTTTCCACCTGAGCCTAACGGATATCTGCATATCGGTCATGCAAAGGCAATTTGCATTGACTTCGGAGCAGCGGAGAAATTCGGCGGTATCTGCAACCTGAGAATGGATGATACCAACCCGACAAAGGAAGATGTTGAATATATTGATGCGATCAAGGAGGATATAAGCTGGCTCGGTTTCCATTGGGACGACCGGTTCTATTTTGCATCCGAATATTTCGAGCAGATGTATGAATATGCTGTTGAGCTTATCAAAAAGGGTCTTGCATATGTCTGTGAGCTTACTCCCGAGCAGATGAGGGAAAACAGGGGCGATCTCACTACTCCTGCAACAAGTCCCTATCGTGACAGACCGATTGAGGAAAGTCTTGACCTGTTTGAGCGCATGAAAAACGGCGAATTTGAGGAGGGCTCAAAAACTCTCCGTGCAAAGATAGACCTTGCAAGCGGTAATTTCAATATGCGTGACCCGGTCATCTACCGTATCAATAAAATAACCCACCACAGAACGGGAAATGACTGGTGCATCTATCCGATGTACGATTTTGCGCACCCGATCGAGGACGCAATAGAGGGTATCACACATTCGCTGTGCACACTGGAATTTGAAGCTCACAGACCGCTTTATGACTGGGTAATAGATAACATTACAGCACCTGCAAAGCCCAGACAAATCGAGTTTGCAAGGCTTGGCATAAATAATACCGTAATGAGCAAAAGAAAGCTGCGTGCACTTGTGGAGGAGGGCTATGTAAACGGATGGGACGATCCGAGAATGCCCACGCTCTGCGGTCTGAGAAGAAGAGGCTATACACCTGCATCCATACGTAACTTCTGCGAAAAAATAGGCGTTTCAAAGACAAACAGTGTTGTAGAATACAGCTTCCTTGAGCATTGTCTGAGAGACGATCTCAATATGAACGCAAAAAGGGTAATGTGCGTTATCGACCCGGTAAAGCTTGTTATCACAAACTATCCCGAGGGCAAGACTGAGGAATTCGAGGTCGAGAATAACCCCAACAGGGAAGAGGACGGCATGAGAAAGATCACCTTCAGCAGAGAGGTCTGGATCGAAGCAGGAGATTTTCTTGAGGAAAAGGTCAAGGGCTATAACCGCTTCTACCCCGGAAATGAGGTCCGTCTTAAATCAGCCTATATAGTAAAATGTACAGGCTGTAAAAAGGATGAAAACGGTAAGGTCATTGAGGTTTACGCAGAATATGACCCTGAAACAAGGGGCGGTGATACACCTGACGGAAGAAAGGTCAGAGGTACAGTTCATTGGGTGGACGCAGGAAACTGCCTTGACGCAGAGGTCAGACTATATGACAATCTCTTTACAGACCCCGAGCCTGATGTAGGCGACAAGAATTTCCTTGATTATATCAATCCTGCAAGCCTTGAGATACGCAGAAACTGTAAGATAGAAAAGTCCGTTGAGGGCGCAGAGACCCCGATGAGCTATCAGTTCATGCGTCTGGGTTATTTCTGCATTGATAAGGACAGCAAGCCTGACGCTATGATTTTCAACCGCAGCGTTTCACTGAAGGACGGCTTTAAAAAGAAATGAGTATGCCGAGAATAATACTTAAACAAAAGCTGTGTCTGCTGCTTTTTGCCGCAGGTATAGTCATGTCGCTGATATTTGACCTTGTGGGAATAGGTGCGGTGGCACCGGGGCTTGTTTTTGACAGCTCAGTAAAGTTTCCCCTGCCCGATCATATAATAGTACCGGCAGTGTATTCTGCCGCTGCTGTAATAGTCGGTCTTGCGACAAAGCGCAAAGGCAATTCGCCTATATACGGCGCCTGTCTTGGTCAGGCTCAGCTTTTGCTGCCGATAATACTGTTTTTTGTTCTGCATGAAGGAAATGCATTTGGTATTCTGTGGAGATCGCTTTGCGGACTTCCGCTGACAGCCTGCATTTCCGGAGCAGCCTACAGTGTAAAGCAGCTTGTGAAGAACAGCGCAAAAACAAAATAATAGCTGACAACTGTAAAAAGCTTTTATATATTATACGATCATCTGATCGGGATAAGCAAAGGAGGTAAATACACAATGAAAAATACAAGCGCAATAATACTTGCCGGAGGCGAGGGAAAAAGAATGAAATCCAACCGCCCGAAGGTGCTCAGCGAGGTAATTTTCCAGCCCATGCTTAAATGGGTAATAGACGCTGTGCGCATGGCTGGTATCAAGGATATCTGCGTTGTTACCGGAAGCAAAAGAGAATTTGTGGAGGAATATCTGAAAACCCTGCCCTTTGAGGTGGAAACAGTTTTCCAGCCGGAACGTCTGGGAACAGGTCATGCCGTTATGATGGCAATACCGTTTCTTGAAAAGCACAGGGGAAGCGATGTCCTTATCCTCAACGGTGACGCTCCGTTCATCGGAGTTGATACGATCAGAAATGCGTATGTCATCCAGAACCAGACAGGAGAAACAGACCCGGAGGTATTTGACTGGGAAGCACCGAGAAAGCCCTCGGAAAAGAGGGGCTGCACCGTAATTTCTGCTGAGGTAGAAAATCCCTCGGGCTACGGCAGGATAGTATATGAAACAGATGCAGAGGAGTTTTTCCATCTCAGCACGCTCAAGGCTATCGTTGAGGAAAAGGAAGCTACCGATGAGATCAGAAAAATAAAAGAAGTTAATTCAGGTGCATACTGGTTTGAAACGGATATACTTCTTGACGCCCTGGGAAAGCTTACGAAAAGCGAAAAAACAGGCGAGTATTATCTTACTGATACAATAGAGATCATCAAGGACAGCGGAAATGCAGTTATGGCATATAAGGCAAAGAATTCCGATTCCGTGCTTGGCGTAAACGATTGTATACAGCTTGCCCAGCTCAATGAAATAGCAAGAATGAGGATCATAAGAAAGCATCAGAAAAACGGCGTAAACATCCCCTGCACGGACGGTGTTATCATCGGCAGGGATGTAACGATCGCAGCAAATACAACGATACTTCCTGCAACAGTCATCAGAGGAAAGACAAATATCGCATCCTTCTGTGAGATAGGTCCTGCTGTAAGTATCGACAGCTGTGAGATCGGTCAGGGACACAAAATCTCCAACGAAAACATTAAGGATCAGATAATGGAGTAAGCACTCAGATGCAGGCAGCGGTCCCGTTACGCTGATTATGATTTTTACGTACCGCTATTAACTTTCGGTTGAACGTCAGAGCAACAAATACGCAAATATTATTCACTATTCGTTATTCACTGAGCGAACGAAGTGAGCGTTTCTGTATGAACGGAGATGAATATTATGCCTGTCGAAAAAAGCAATAATAATAGTCAGACAGATTCTCATGGGGTAGCAATGAAGGTTTCCGCAGCAAGCATTGCAGTAAATCTGGTGCTATCTGTGATGAAGCTTCTTGCCGGAATATTTGCTAATTCCGGCGCAATGATATCGGATGCTGTACATTCGGCTTCTGACGTATTCAGCACATTCATAGTTATGATCGGAATTTCGATTGCTAAGAAAAAGCCGGACAGGGATCACCCGTACGGACATGAAAGATTTGAATGTGTTGCATCAATAGTGCTTGCTGTGATACTTGCCGCAACAGGTCTCGGTATAGGTCTCAAGGGCATCGAAAAAATAACAGCTTCAGACATCAGTACCATTGCTGTTCCGGAAACAGCGGCGCTCATAGCTGCAATAGTTTCTGTGATCGTAAAGGAGATAATGTTCCGCTATACACAGCTTGCAGCGAAAAAGATCAATTCCGGCGCACTGATGGCTGATGCATGGCATCACCGCTCGGATGCACTATCCTCTGTCGGTGCATTTGCCGGAATACTGGGTGCAATGATGGGATTTCCTGTTCTTGATCCTCTTGCAAGTGTTCTTATCTGTGTTTTTATCATCAAGGCGGCTGTAGATATATTCCGTGACGCGGTTGACAAGATGATCGACAAGGCGTGTCCGCAGGAGGTCGTCGAAAAAATGAAGACAGTGATCCTCGCAACGCCTGACGTCATCGGTATAGACGATCTGAAAACAAGACTTTTCGGCTCAAGAATATATATTGAAGTTGAAATACTAATGGATTCATCAAAAACTCTTGTTGAAGCACACAATACTGCCGAGCTTGTACATGATAATATTGAAGCTCAGTTTCCCGAGGTCAAGCACTGCACAGTTCACGTCAATCCATCAGATACTCTCGAATAAAAATATTATATCACGTTGACCGAAAACTTAAAAATGAATAATACAAAGAAAAAATCCCGGCATTTACGTGTCAGGGTTTTTTCTTTGTCAACACAATATAAAAGAGATATTTCTTGTTGCACGGAGCAGGATCTGAGCTCCAGAAAAAAAGACCGCAGGGAGCGATTAACAAATCGTCCCATGCGGTAAAATATATCAGCACAGTACAAAAAAATTTAGCAATTTGAGAAAGGATTTGAATTTCTGAAATAATAATACAAAAATAACAATTCTTTTTAATCGTTGATTAGATTCCTTTAAAGAAGAATAAAGAAAAAAGAATAATACAGAAACGCCCCGTATCACTCTTTATTCTTTATTATTTGAGCCCCGGCACGTCAGTGTCGGGGCATTTCTGGTTGCGGAGGCTGGACTTGAACCAACGACCTTCGGGTTATGAGCCCGACGAGCTACCACCTGCTCCACTCCGCGATATCTGTATTTTCAAGTGCTTTATAATTATATCATTATAGCATAACGATGTCAAGAGTTTTTTTATTTTTATACCATTCAAACAAAAAATTGATTCATTTTTGTTTTCTTATTGATATTATATTCAGTAATTCAAAAATTATTACTGCTGAATAACGTTCTGAAAAATATTAATAGTAAAAAATATCAATTTTTTGAACAAACGGCTATTTTTCCGGTTCTATATTAACAGAAGGCATTTTCGCGCAAAAGTCAAAAGCTTTAATCGGGATGCACGCACGAGGATGTCTTCTATACTAAGCATTATACTGTCGTTTATATAAGGCTGCGGATTCCCGGCTTGCTTATCCGCAGCCCTGACAGTTTATACACAAACATAAGTTGTCCGGTATAAATAATATGGGACACAGAGTTCTCTGACTGCGGCTCCGAAAGTATTGGTAAGCTGTTAAAAACGAAATATAACCTGAATCCGTGATACTCATTATTGATTGTTCTGAAAAACCCAGAGATAATGCGTTGTTTTATGCATTTCAGGTTTTTAAGTTGTTCACCCATAAGGT
>CACWVH010000052.1:0-2441 GCA_902764235.1 uncultured Ruminococcus sp. | reverse complement strand
GGCGGCAGGCGTGCTGCGCACGCCTGCCGCCTGGCTGAAATGAAAACCCGGAAGGTTTAAAAAAAGATTTAATTCAATTTCACGGATTCAGGTATAAGTGAAGCAGTCTGTAAAAATCATCTCCGGAGTTAAGCCGGAGATTTGCTTATAAAGCCGTAATTTACTGATAAAGCTGTAATTATGCTTGACATAAAATCCAATAATTAATATAATAGTAATTATCGGATTTTATTCTATTATTATGTAAAGGCGGTTGTATTTATGGCTGAAAAGATAACCAAGATCAAGCTTACACTTGAGGGTAAAAAAAGATATGAAGCAGAGCTCAATGAGCTGAAAACTGTCAAAAGAAAAGAAATTGCTGAAAATCTCCAGTCTGCAAGAGCACAGGGCGACCTTTCGGAGAACAGTGAATATGATGAAGCAAAAAACGATCAGGCAAAGCTTGAAGCAAGAATAAAAGAACTTGAAACAGTTCTCAGAAATGTTGAGGTCATCGATGAAAGTGAAATGAGCCTTGACAAGGTCCATATCGGATCAACTGTAAAGGTTCACGACAGAGAATTTGATGAGGATGTAATTTTCCAGATTGTCGGTTCAAGTGAGGCTGATCCCTTCAACGGCAAGATCTCAGATGAATCGCCTGTGGGAAAAGCTCTTCTCGACAAATCTATCGGCGAGGTCGTTAAAGTCGAGACTCCCGGCGGAGAATCTGATTTTGTTATTCTTGAAATATCAATGTAATTAAGCTAACGCTGTACAATTCCTTTTTCAGAGAAATAAGCGGTGTATCGGACAGCTGCCCTTATGCGCCGATTTTAAGAAAAACTATCAGCGTTCCCTTGAAACCAGCATTATCCGGACTGATGTTCTCATCCGGATAACACTTGTTTTCTCACTATATAAATCAATGACATATACTCACCTCTGCACAAAGGCTGTTCTGATACTATACATTATATTTGCAGCTTTTATATAAACCGGAGAGCATAGATTTTTTCTGATTTGTTTTCCGCTCTGTGTGCAGCAGTTGTGACATAAAGGAAAGGAAAGATAATAATGGCTGAAAAGAATGAACAGAACAATCGTCAGCCTCAGCAGGATCTTAACCAACTGCTCAGAGTAAGACGAGATAAGCTTGCCGAGCTGAAGGAAGCCGGCAGGGATCCTTATGTGGAAACAAAGTTTGATGTGTCGCATCACAGCGTAGATGTAAAGAATAATTTTGAAGAGCTTGAGGGCAAGACTGTAACCGTTGCAGGAAGGATAATGTCCAAGCGAGTCATGGGAAAAGCTTCCTTCTGTCACATTCAGGATCTTGAGGGAACGATACAGTCCTATGTTGCAAGAGATTCTGTGGGCGAAGAGGAATATAAATTCTTCAAAAAAATGGATATCGGTGATATCGTAGGACTCACCGGTGAGGTTTTCAAAACAAAAACCGGAGAAACATCCATTCACGCATCCTCTGTAAAGCTCCTCACAAAAAGCCTTCAGATACTCCCCGAAAAGTATCATGGTCTGACTGATACCGATACTCGGTATCGTCAGAGATATGTTGACCTTATAATGAACGAGGAGGTCAAGGATACATTCATCAAAAGGAGCAGGATCATAAGCGCGATCCGCAGATATCTTGACGGTCAGGGCTTCATGGAGGTTGAAACTCCTATGCTCGTGTCAAATGCCGGCGGCGCTGCTGCACGTCCGTTTGAAACTCATTTCAATGCGCTTGATGAGGATCTGAAACTCAGGATATCCCTTGAGCTTTATCTGAAGAGACTTATCGTCGGCGGACTTGAGCGTGTCTATGAAATAGGCAGGGTATTCAGAAACGAAGGTCTTGATACAAGACATAATCCTGAATTCACGCTGATGGAGCTTTATCAGGCTTATACCGATTATCATGGCATGATGGACCTGACAGAGAATCTTTACCGCTATGTAGCACAGGAGGTTCTCGGAACAACAAAGATCTCATACAACGGCATTGAAATTGATCTTGGCAAGCCTTTTGAAAGGATCACTATGGTTGACGCTGTAAAGAAATATGCCGGCGTTGATTTTTCAGAAATAAAAGATCTTGAAGCTGCACGTGCGATTGCTGATGAAAAAGGCATTGAATATGAGCAGCACCATAAGAAGGGTGATATCCTCAACCTGTTCTTTGAAGCATTTGTTGAGGAGCATCTTATTCAGCCTACGTTCCTTATGGATCATCCGATTGAAATATCACCGCTCACAAAGAAAAAGCCTGAGGATCCGGAATATGTTGAGCGTTTCGAATTCTTTATGAATGGATGGGAAATGGCAAATGCCTACAGCGAGCTGAACGATCCGATCGATCAGCGTGAACGCTTCAAGGCACAGGAAGAGCTTCTTGCACAGGGCGATGAAGAAGCAAACCGCACAGATGAAGATTTCCTCAATGCGCTTGAGAT
>CACWVH010000051.1 GCA_902764235.1 uncultured Ruminococcus sp. | reverse complement strand
TACGGGTGAGCAACTTAAAAAACTGAAATGCATAAAACAACGCATTATCTCCGGGTTTTTCAGAACAACCAATAATGAGTTTCACGGATTCAGGTTTTACAATCAGCTATGAAAATAAAATCAAAGGAGAATGAAAACCATGTCAACAAATTCAAAATCGGGAGCAAAGCTTATGATGTATCTTCTGACTCTTGTAATGATCGGAGGCTTCATATTTTTGCTTATAACCGATATGAACAACAAAAAGCTTGAGGAAAACGGTGTAAAAACTCAGGCAACCGTTATCCAGATCACAAGCACACAAAGAAGAAAAGGCGTTATTTCAAAGGATGGTATAGCCGAATACCTTGATGAACAGGGTAACAAGCATTATTTCGAGGGCTTTGTTGGAAACGCAGAGGCGAATGTCGGCTCAAAGGTCAATGTCGTCTATAACAAGGACAATCCCGATGAGGTCATAAGGGAAAATCCGCTGCTCATATATTTTGTGATCGGTACAGGTGTGTTTGCAGCTCTCTGTCTTTTCGGAAGCTTTATGATAACCTTCCGGGCAAAGGACAAGCTTTGCGTCAGCTGTATGCAGCAAAGCGTCAGCGATGAGGAGCTTGCAAGGATAGTACGGGAATATATGTCCCAGACAAAGAATAATTATCTTTCAAAAAAAGGAAAAAACAGTTCATTTGATAAAATCGGCGATGATGCTGTTCTTGACTCACAGATAAGACAGGGCGACCCGGTTGGAGAGCTTCTCAGCACAGGTCAGAAGGAGGCAAGAGAATACGGAGAGCTGTATCTTTGCGCTGTGATACGTCCTACGGATCAGAATATTTACAGCGACAAGATGACTCTTTCTGATGATCCCCGTGAGGCAGCTTCTGCCCGGAGTACAGTTCCTGCATTTGTTGTATACGGCACAGACGGTTATTTTGAAGCTCATCCGTCAGAGCTTAAAACCGTTGCTTCAAGGCTTGCCGGAGATGTATGGGGAGGACAGTTTTCACAGCAGGATATGCAGCTTATAGATTTCCTGAAGGATACGTCCTCAAGACCGTTCAATATCGGTTACTGCGGTGATCTGACAATGGGACACAGTGTAATGATAACAACAGTAGTGCTTGACAAGCTCCATCTTTGCAATAAAAAGCTGAGCAATAAGCTTCTGTATCTTCTTGCTGACCCGCAGAGGACAAAATATGCTCAGGTGCTTCCGGCATGGTATTATTCAATGTGGGAGCTGAGTGCATTTTAACAGGCTTTGCGGTCATTGTGTTTGCTTAATTTTCAATGTTCAGACTGCGAAGGCTTATGCTGTTTCCGGATGGGAACAGCATTTATTTTAGTGCAGGATCGAAAAACTCTTGATTATTGGAATGATTTGAGTTAAAACACTGATTAGTTCATTAATCAGTGTTTGGGGTGTGGGGCGAAGCCCCACGTATAGCCACTTCTAACTTGCTTCAAACATAAAATGATATTTATTCAGTGTTTCCTTAAAAATGTTAATTGGCAATATGAATTGAATTTATAATGCAGTTCTGGTTCAGAAAGCCTGGGGTGCCCGAGAAAACTTTTTCAGGCTGACTAAGCCGTGAATTGTGACCCCGGCGACACGACTATGTGTACAATTATAATTGACAATCAGCTTTGGATAATAATTTTGATGCAGTTCAGGCTGAAAAGGCATGGCAGTGCCCGGGTAATCTTTATCAGACCGGCTAAGCCGTGAATCAAGGGTCCAGCGTCACGCTGGCTGAAAATAAATACGGCTGTCTGTGATGATGTACAGACAGTGTGTGCTTTGGAGGAAAAAGGATTGTCTACTAATAAAGAGCTTATAGAAAAACGCAGAACCTTTGCGATCATTTCCCACCCTGACGCAGGTAAAACAACGCTGACCGAAAAGCTTCTGCTTTATACCGGAACGATACAGCTTGCAGGCTCGGTAAAGGGCAAAAAGACTGATAAACACGCTGTTTCCGACTGGATGGAAATTGAAAAGCAGAGAGGTATTTCCGTAACCTCGTCTGTAATGCAGTTCAATTACAACGGCTTTTGCATAAATATCATCGACACCCCCGGTCACCAGGATTTCTCGGAGGATACCTACCGTACACTTATGGCAGCCGATTCTGCTGTCATGGTTATTGACGCTTCAAAGGGTGTCGAGGCGCAGACAAGAAAGCTTTTCAAGGTCTGTGTTATGCGTCACATCCCGATATTTACATTTATCAATAAAATGGACAGAGAAGCAAGAAGTCCCTATGAGCTTCTTGAGGATATAGAAAATGTCCTCGGAATACACACCTGCCCCATGAACTGGCCTATCGGCTGCGGAAGGGATTTCAAGGGTGTATATGATTTCGGCAAAAAGGAAATACTTGCTTTTACCGCAAATAACGGTCAGAAGGAAGTGGAAATGGATGAGCTGACAGCGGATTCTCCTGACCTTGACGAAAGACTCGGAGAAACACTTGCCCAGACTCTGCGCGATGATATAGAGCTTCTTGAGGGTGCAGGCGATGAATTCGATCTCGAGCAGGTCAGACACGGTGAGCTGACTCCCGTTTTCTTCGGTTCTGCACTTACCAATTTCGGCGTTGAGCCTTTCCTTGCCCAGTTCCTTGAGATGACGACTCCGCCGTTGCCGAGAAATACGGTTGACGGGGAGGTAGACCCGTTTGATGACGCATTTTCTGCATTCGTATTCAAGATACAGGCAAATATGAATAAGGCACATCGTGACAGAATAGCCTTTATGAGAATATGCTCCGGCAAATATGATAAGACTATGGAGGTCTATCATGTTCAGGGAAATAAAAAAATGCGCCTTTCACAGCCGCAGCAGCTTATGGCACAGGACAGAGAGGTCATAAACGAAGCCTATGCAGGCGATATCATAGGCGTATTCGATCCGGGTATATTTTCTATTGGTGATACAGTATGCTCACCGTCAAAAAAGGTATGCTTCGAGGGTATTCCCACCTTTGCGCCTGAGCATTTCGCAAGGGTAAGACTCAAGGATACAATGAAAAGAAAGCAGTTTGTCAAGGGTATCACCCAGATCGCTCAGGAGGGTGCTATACAGATCTTCCAGGCACTTGGCGGCGGTATGGAGGAGGTTATTGTCGGCGTTGTCGGCGTGCTTCAGTTTGAGGTGCTTGAATACAGGCTAAACAATGAATATAATGTGGATATCGTTCTTGAAAATATGCCCTATGAGCTTATCCGCTGGATAGAAAATGATGAAATTGATCCGAAAACACTTAATCTGACCACAGATACAAGAAGGATTCAGGATCTCAAGGGAAAGCATCTTCTTCTTTTCACAAGCGAATGGAATATTACATGGGCGCTTGAGCATAACGAAGGACTTGTACTTACCGATTTCAGCAAAAACTAATACAATAAAGTAAAGCCGGTGAAAATGAACTCACCGGCTTTTTGTTATATTTTTTGAGAACAGGCTTACCATCTTTTGCTGTAATCCTGATCGGGTTTGTATTCCTCCGGACTTATCTCCCGGTCGAACAGTGTGTTCGCACGCTCTGTTTTCTCACCGGTGTAATTATCATGGGGATGATAGCGCTGCTCAAGCTGCATATCAGCTCTGCCCTTTGAGGCTTTTCCGCCGAAGATGATCGCTGCAAAGCCCAGTACGATCAGTATCAGGCCAATTAAATTTGCTGCAAGCGAGGTACCTCTGCTGGGATTCTGTATTATTGTTCTGGGATCAGCCGGATCATAGTAAACAGAGATAATATCTCCCTTTGAGATTGTTGCCGGATAGTCAAATATCTGTACATTTTCGTACAGCTTGCCGTCAACAGTGTAATGTGCCATAACGATCTTGTCGGGACCTCCGCTTAACGAATCAATGTTGGAGTCAACGCTATCAATGAAAGCATCTGTTTCAACATATTTGTTTTTCAGATCCTGCCTTTCGGAATCGGCAACCATGAGCCTGAGCGTCAGACCGACGCCGAGGGCTATCAGGACTGCACCGATAACAAAAAGGATAAGTCGGATAGTTTTTGCTGCTTTATCTTCCATATATCAAAACATCCTTTCCGTAATGCTGAAGCATATACCAGTCTTTGTACAGCTTCAGCTGTTTTCCTCGGTTTCAGAGCTTGCATTGCTTTTGACAGAAAGCTGTTTTTTTCTTTCGGCAAAATATACAATTACTGTAAGCCCCAGCATAACTGCCGAAACAACTCTGAGTATCCATACATAAGTTCCGTCCATCAGATTCAGTCCCTTGATGAATTCATCCATGAACCACCATACGCCCAGAAAAAGAAAATAGGCGGATAAAATATATACGACCTTGTTTTCTTTTCTGAACCTGAAAAACAGCATGGTTGAAATAATTACCCATAATGCAGAATATACATACCCCATAGGTCAGACTCCTTGTGAAATAGTTTATATCAGCAGGTCAGAGACCGGAATAAGCAGCTGCACTGAAAACAGCCGTAAAAATAAGTATTGCTGATGAAGCCGATGCGTCGGAATACTATTTATGTTTTCTTATCCTTTTATTTGAATTGAAAATAATCGAGATAACCAGATATATAATTATTGCAATGATGCCGATATAATGAATCATCTGCATAAATACATTGCCAGGCATAAGCTGTGCAAAAACATAATCGGCTATTATCCAGATGCCTTCAAAAAGAAAAAGAAAGGCTACCGGACGGTAATATCTGAAGCTTCTCATCTTCGGGCTGTACATTATAGTTGTAGCAGCAAGACAAGCAGCGGCAGCTAAAATTGCAAGAAGCATCAAAAACTCACTCTCCAATGCACTGACATGATCTTATCAAACAAAGCAGGAATCGACTGCTTTTAATTTCAGGGTCTCCGCATATAAACAGCGACCCATATTACACTGATATAAATTATACTTAACCATGACAAAAAAATCAAGACAATTGCCCAAATAAGACTATTTTGTAATATTATTGTGATGAAATTGTAATTACATAATGTAAAAATATTATATATAATACATATTGTATTATCAGGTTGATGCCTGTCAATTACCTGAGTTGATTTTAAACCGGATATTTTATGTATTAATCCTGAAGACGGCGGCAGGCGTGCTGCGCACGCCTGCCGCCTGGCTGAAATGAAAACCCGGAAGGTTTAAAAAAAGATTTAATTCAATTTCACGGATTCAGGTTAATATCAGACCATAGTATTCAGTGTGAGGGATTCATTGATTTCCGATGCCTGTTTACCAATTTATCAGCGCTTCTGTAATGAGTGTTCGTTCTTGCTTAGGAAATTATAAAAATATACTTAACGTATTATATACAAATAGTATTATACTATATGTAATGGTTATCGAAAAGATACAAACAGTATTATACTAATAGTATACATTGTTAAAAAAAACAAATTGTATAAATATTTTTAAAAAAAGGCTTGCAATTTACGAGGTCCACCCGTTCCCATGCCGAACACGGAAGTTAAGCTCGATAGTGCCGAAAATACTCGGATGGTGACGTCCCGGGAAGATAGGAAGATGCCAACATCTTAAAGTAGCCGTCCAATAGGGCGGTTGTTTTTTTGTCATAATCTATTGCGCTGTACACAGGCAGAGCACAGTGATGAAGAAGCTTTCTGATACTGCTGTTTTTGTGAAAAAGATCCTTCGCTTACGCTCAGGATGACAGGGTAACTAAAATTCTTATTCAGAAAGTTGATTTCCGTGATGCCGGAACACGGAGATTAATTTTTAAAATCTTCTCATATATTTTTATCTTTTTTGATACCGAAGAGGTGCGGGGGAGACCGGAAAGCCCCGCATTTCGCTTCAGATACAAGTAAAATGCAAGAAAAAAAGGTTAAATAATATTTCTTTTTTAGAAAGTTGAATTCCGCGGATTTCAGTCTGTGTGTAAAATTATAGTTGCAATAGGGATTTGAATTTTATTCTGTTGCAGTTCAGGCTGAATAAGTATGGCGGTGCCCGGAAAAAGCTTTATCGGGCTGACTAAGCCGTGAATCAAGGGTGCAGCGTCACGCTGCCAGTCACGGAAATCAATTTTTAAAGGGGGCGAACGGAAAGCCCCCGCATTTCGCTCCAAATGCAGGAAAAATGTAAGAAAAAAGGTTGAATAATATTTCTTTCTGAGAAAGTTGATTTCCGTGGCTGCCAGTAGAGAAATATTGATAAAAGCTCCGGAATAGTGTATAATTGAAGAAAGCCTGTAATATGAATATCGCAGGCAGAAAACCTTGATGATGAAAGGAAGTGCAGCTTATGAACAATCAGACTCAATTCAGCGGTTATACCCTACAGCCGCAAAAACAGGTGAAGGATCATTCGATCCTTGTTATGGTGATCGGAATAGTGCTTTCGCTTATAGTAGGATTTGTCGGTGTGATACTGCTGTTTGTTTCGGCAATGATGGGATTGGCAGCAGATGTTGCCAAGGATTACGATGAGGTAACTGCTCAGATAGTAAGCTCCGAAAGAAAATGGTCGTCTGTTGATGATGAATATGAGACCGAATACGAGATAGTTTACTATGATAAAAACGGTGTGGAATACCATGGTACTGTTTCAAGCAGTCAGGCACAGTCAGGTACGATCACAATTTACTGCGATCCTGATAATTATTCAAAAATGGTATACATATCCGACCCCGAAGCTTTCCCGGTCGTTACAAATGTATTGAGAATCGTTTCGTTTGCCGTTCTCGGCTTTGCGGCTGTGATGCTTGCGGCAAGCATTATAATCGGAGTGGTGATGAAAAAGAAGTATAAAAAACGTCTTGCTGAGGCAGCGTCATCATTTGGTCAGAATATGCCTCAGAATAATCAGGAACAGAACTAAAAGCTCTTATAATCTAAATTTTGTGCCGAGACATGGTTTCAGGCACCGTATTTCGCCGGAAAAGCGGAATATGGTGCCTTTTTTGCGATCGGAATGTTTTTTAGTATTCTTCCTGAATCTATGAAGTTGGTTGTAAGCTTACCGGTTTTTATTCTTTTCAGGCGGCAATACGCCGCCTGCCGCCGTCCCAAAATCTCCCCCTTCCCGTTGGGAAGGGGGACGGGGGGATGGGAGAGATAAGCTGCACCTTATGGGTGAACAACCAAATAATCTGAAATGCATAAAACTGCTCATTATCTTCGGGATTTTCATAGCAGTTAAAAATGAGTTTCACGGATTCAGTTATTCCTGAATATTAATTTTTCCGCTTCCCCTACAAGAAGAGGAACAAGGGATAAGCCTGCCGTTATCAGCCAGCAAAGCGGAGAAAGAGGAACTGTACTGAATATTCCCGCAAGTGCCGGAACGGAAATGACAGATATCTGCATAAATGCTCCGATGATAAATGAACCGATAAGGGCAGGGTTCCCTTTCAGACCTGTTTTGAAAAGCGATTTATCGCTTCTGAGATTAAAGGAATGTACAAGCTGACTCAGACTAAGGACTGCAAAGGTCATAGTCCGTCCGGTCACAGGCTCTGCGCCCTTGTCAAAGAATACTCTGCCGATAGTAAACGCAAGAAATGCAAGCGCTCCGATGAAGCAGCCTTCTGTTATAATAGAACGGACTGAATCCTTTGTGAAGATGCCGTTTTTGCTTTTCTCAGGGGTCCTTTCCATGATATCAGGTCTTGCAGGCTCAGACCCCAGTGCAAGCGCCGGAAGGGAATCCGTCACAAGGTTTATCCACAGAAGCTGAATTGCAAGCAGCGGCGCAGGCAACTGCATAAGAAAGGCACAGAGAACAGTCAGTATCTCGCCTATATTGCTGGACAGGAGAAAATGTATCGTTCTGCTGATATTGTCAAAAATTCCCCTGCCCTGTTCAACAGCGTTTACTATCGTGGCAAAGTTATCGTCTGTCAGGATCATATCCGCTGCATTCTTTGCAACATCAGTTCCGCTTATACCCATTGCACAGCCGATATCAGCACTTTTCAGCGCCGGAGCGTCATTCACACCGTCTCCTGTCATTGCGACAACTGCGCCCCTGCTCTGGAAAGCCTTTACTATCCTGACCTTATGCCCGGGAGATACACGGGCGAATACCGAATAGCTGAAAATGTCCCTTTTAAGCTCACTGTCACTTATTCTGTCAAGCTCCTGACCAGTTGCGCATTTGTCTCCGCTGCGGTATATGCCCAGCTTTTCTGCGACTGCCCGTGCAGTTGTGATATGATCCCCTGTTATCATAACAGTTTTGATACCGGCTTTTCTGCACAGGGATACGGCGCCGTATGCCTGCTGTCTGGGCGGATCGGTCATACCGATAAAGCCCGAAAGCGTAAGACCCTTTTCCAGCTCCGCTCTGCCCGGACGCTGAGCTGTATCTTTATATGCAGCTGCGATGACTCTCATTGCCTGCCGTGCCATTTTTTCGTTTTCAGCTTCAAGCCGCTTTTTATATGAATCGCTCAGGGGTACGCTTTGTCCCGATGCTCTTACAAAGCTGCAAAGTCCGATCAGGATGTCAGGTGCGCCCTTTACTATCGTGCGGTATCCGCCGGAGCTGAGCTTGTGGACGGTTATCATCCTTTTTTGCTTTGAATCAAAGGGAACCTCATCAATACGTCTGTATTTTTCGTCCAGAGCGTTTTTATACTGTCCGGTTTTTTCTGCGGCGGCGACTATTGCTGTTTCTGTGGGGTCGCCTGAGCCTTTTTCTGACGAGCTGTTATTGCACAGGGTGCCGAGTGTCAGCAGGAATTTACCCTCTGCACTGTGTGCGCTGATGCTGCCGGAGGCATCGGACAGCGCTTCAACTGTCATTTTATTCTGTGTCAGAGTTCCGGTCTTGTCTGAGCATATGACGCTTGCGCTGCCAAGGGTTTCAACAGCCGGAAGCCGCCGCACGACTGCCCTTTGTGCTGCAAGCTTTCTTACCCCCAGAGCAAGAACTATCGTTACGACTGCGGGAAGTCCCTCCGGGATTGCTGCCACAGCAAGACTGACGGATATCATAAACATATCAAGGGGAGGTATGCTCTGAAAAAGACCAAGTATAAAAATTATCATGCATATGCCGACAGCACATATGCCAAGTATCCTGCCGGTTGATGCAAGGCTTTTCTGAAGCGGAGTTTTAGGGCTGTCGGAGCTTACGAGCATACGGGCGATATTTCCCACCTGTGTATCCATGCCTGTTCCGACCACAATAGCCCTGCCGTGACCTGCTGTGATATATGTTGAGGAAAAGATCATATTGACCCTGTCGGCAGGCGGAGTGTTTTCCGGAAGTATGATATCCGCCTGCTTTTCGCTGGGAACAGCCTCTCCTGTGAGTGAGGCTTCCTCTGCCTTTACGGCTACTGCCTGAGTGAGTCTTGCGTCTGCACAGACAAGATCCCCGGCTTCAAAGACAACGATATCTCCGCAGACAAGCTCCTCGGAAGGTATTGACTGTATTTTGCCGTCACGTACTGCCTTTACGTGTGGGGCAGACAGCTTTTTCAGAGCCTCGATTGCCTTTTCTGCCCGGCTTTCCTGTACAGTGCCTATGACAGCATTCAGAACGACAATAATCAGAATCATTATGGGATCAACAAGGTCGCCGTCCTCACTTACCAATGCAATGCAAAAGGATACCGCTGCTGCAATCAGAAGCAGCAGTACCATGAAATCCGTAAACTGCAGAAGAAATTTTACGATAATGCTTTGTTTTTTCTTTTCCCTGAGAACATTTTTTCCGTGCTTGAGAAGTCTTTCTCTTGCCTCAGAGCTTTTAAGTCCGTTTTTTATGTCAGTCCTGAGCAATCTTGCTGTTTCTTCACTGCTGAAATTGTGCCACTGCATATATATTTCCCTCCCTGATATGAACATCATCATTACAATATATAGGTGGCTGTATGAAAATATACCAGCTCCGGAGAGCTGCCGGTATGTATGCGCCCTTTCGCTTCATCTGCGTTCTGTTCTGACAGAGGACTTTCCTTTGGTCTGTATTGTTTTGTTTTTTAAATAAACGCCTGAAGCTTTCTTGTCAGCGCTGCTTTGAAACAGATTTGTATTAAAGAAGCATTATAATATTTTCCAATTTGTATTATTAATTAAAATATTACAAATGGTATACTTTACTTTTCCCACAATCCGTTCTGTAGCATATTATATAGGGAATATGTATTTCAGGCGGTGTGAGAATGAATATTACAGGAACTATCATGCTTTCGGCAGCTTTAAGTATAGATGCGCTCGGTATCGGCGCTTCCACAAGAGTAAGGGGAATAAGGACTCCGTTTGTTTCAAGACTTACAATTGCTGCGGTATCAGGATCGCTTACCGCTGCCGCAGTATTTTTCGGAGGACTTATAGGCGGCGCAGTGACGGAGAACGCTGCCCGCACAGCAGGAGGTATACTGATAATGCTACTGGGGGTATACATTATTATCGGTGCTTTGAAGGAGGAATTTGCATCTGACGGAAATGACAGAAAAAATACTGTGGAAAAAGCCGCCGGCATACTTACAAAGCCTGAGCTGGGGGATATGGACAGATCAAAAAGTATCGACCTGAAGGAAGCACTTTATATCGGAGCAGCGGTTTCGGCAGATTCCTTTGCAGCCGGCTTCGGTCTTACATTCGACGACTTCCTTGTGCCGGTGTTCTGTGCTGTTTTTCAGCTTGTCTTTTTGTGTGCAGGAGAATATATAGGCAGCCGTGCGGCAGGACTTCCGGGAGTCAGGGATATGTATTTCAGCATAGCTTCCGGTGTGATACTTGCTCTGATAGGCGGGCTAAGGTTAGTGTAATACAAATAGTATAATACTAAATAACAAAACAAAATGTAATATTTTTAAAGGCGTAAATTTTGCTTTATTTGCACAAAACTAACTGTGAAAAATTAGTCATAGCTTTTAAAAATACTCTTTGTATAAAATGACAAATAAACTTTACAAAATAGGAAAAACGGCTGAGAATTAAAAGATTTTAACGCTGATTTAACAGTTTGGAAACATAATTTATATTTTATTAAAAAGCCCGTTGGTAAAAATGCACAAGGACATGATTGTAAATCTTTACATGAAAAATTCAACGAAATATACAATCTGTCCAATTTTTTAATATGTCAATGTAAAACTATACAAAAAAATAATATTGGTTTTGTGGATATAGATAAAAATGACAACTAACCATTGAAAACCGTCAGATCGTATGATATTATTATTACAGTGGTAGACGAATGTGCGGATTGTGGAAACAATTCTGTCTATTTTGTCACCGGAAGGCACAATGTGCACGAAATAATTTAACAGAAAGAGGGATCATTACAATGGTTAGTAAAACTAAAAGAGTTCTTGCTGTGATTCTCACAGGAATGATGGCGGCTGCAGCTCTTACAGGCTGCCAGGAAACAACGAATACTCAGCAGGGCAGTTCTTCAGGCAGCACTGCATCGACCGCTTCAACTGCAGAGGGCGGAGATGAAAGCGCTGCTTCAACAGCTGAAGGCGGCGGAGATGCTGTTGATGTTGAGGCTATGACAGAAAACATCAAGACAAAGATGAAGGAAGAGGCAGCAGCTAACGGCGGCAAAATCGAGCTTAAGGTATGGTGTGCAAGCGCTGACCTTAAATTTGAAAAGACTCTTATCGAGGAGTTCAAGGAAAAGTATAAGAGCGATGACGGCTCATATGAGTTCAAGATCAAGGCAAGCGGCGCTATCGGTGAGGCTGATGCGGGCGGAAAGATCATCGAGTCACCTAAGGATGGTGCTGACGTATTCAACTTTGCAGATGACCAGCTTTCTTCACTTGTTGAGGCTAAGGCTATCGCACCTGTAATTGAGCTTTACAACAAGAATATCGCAGCAAACAATACTAAGGAAACAGCAGCAGCTTGTACTATCGACGGTACACCCTATGCTTTCCCGAAGACATCTGATAACGGTTACTTCCTCTATTATGATAAGAGAGTATATAAGGATGACAGTGCTGTTGCAAGCCTTGACGATATGATCAAGACAGCTAAGGACGCAGGCAAGAATGTTTACTTCAACCTTGGCAACGCATGGTACAACGCTGCATTCTTCTTCTCAGCAGGTGTTGAGATCAAGTATGAAAACGGTAAGCAGACAACTACCTTCAATACAAACGAAGGTCTTAACGCTGCAAAGGCAATGTGCCATATCTGCGAGAATGCAGGCGCAGGCTTCCAGGGCGTAGACGGCGGCGCAGGCGATAACACAGCAGTTGAGAAGGGCTTCAAGGACGGCTCACTCGCAGCAGCTGTTATCGGTACATGGGAAGGCCCGGCTATCAAGGCTGCTATCGGTGAAGAAAATGTCGGCGCTGCTAAGCTCCCGACTGCTCTTATCGGCGACAAGCAGGTACAGCTCGAATCCTTCGGCGGTTACAAGCTTATCGGTGTTAACCAGTTCACAAAGTATCCTGTAACATCACAGACACTTGCTTATTACCTCAGCAACACAGAGTCACAGCTCAAGAGATATCAGAACAGAGGTCTTATCCCGACTTCCAACGAAGCACTCAAGGATCCTAAGGTTCAGGCAGATCCGGCTAAGAAGGCTATCGAGGATCAGACTCCGTTCTCACACGGACAGGGCTCATCTGTCGGCGGTAAATACTGGGCTGTTAAGGGTATCCCCGGAATGGGCTCAGATATCTACAACAAGAAGGGTAAGATAAGCGATGACGAGCTTACAAAGAGCCTTTCTGAGATCCAGGAGCAGATAGATCACTAATAATTTATTGATGAATGCGCTGTATGAGCAGCCTGTGTCGATGAACCGGGCTGCTCATATCAGATAAAGCAACTAAAACCAATGCAAAGGAGTTGTATATGAATGGATTTTCTTGACTACGTCCAGATGACCAGAGGTCAGAAAATCGCCTATAATATTAAAAGCTTCTTTACAGGTATTCCGGGTGCAATAGCAGGATTGTTTGCAGCGATTGGAAGACTCCTCAAGAAGTTGTTTACAACAATAGGCAATGGCTTTAAAGGCTATGGAAGCAGATTTGTTAAGGGCGACATAGGTACAAAGCTTTCATATGTGATCATGGGTGCAGGCAGTATGCTGCATGGTCAGATAGGAAAGGGTCTGTGTTTCCTCGTAACTGAGATCGCTTACATCTATTTTATGATGACATTCGGTCTGAGCTATATCACAAAAATCTACAGTACAGGCGTACAGGTAGATGAAAAAACTATCGTAGACGGTGTTATCGGTAAAGAGCCTCCTCACTATGAAGTAGATGCTCTCTTCGGTGCACGTCAGGTAACAAACCTTGATACACTTGATGACTCGAACAAGGTACTTCTTTTCTTCGTACTTACTGTTCTTGTTTGTATCGCATTTTTCGCAGTTTATATCACCAATACAAAGAGTGCTTACGCTTCACAGGAAATAAAAGCATCAGGCAAAAAGCCGATGAACTTCCTTGAAGAAATGAAAATGTTCCTTGATGAGCGTTTCCATGTAACACTTCTTATCATCCCTGTAGTAGGACTTCTTACATTTACTGTGCTTCCTATCATATTCACCATATTCATGGCGTTTACTAACTATGATAAGGCACACCAGCCCCCCGGAAATATGTACTGGTGGGTAGGCTTCAAGAACTTCGCAGAAGTATTCTATTCTTCACCCCTCAAGTCACAGACACTCGGCAAGATCATTGTCTGGACATTTGTATGGGCAATATTTGCAACCTTCACAAACTATATCCTTGGTATCGTTCTCGCTCTTATGATCAATAAGAAGGAGATCAAATTCAAGGGCTTCTGGAGAACAATGTTCGTTGTTACAGCAGCTGTTCCGCAGTTCGTAACACTCCTTATCATGAAGCTTCTCCTTGCTAACGCCGGTCCTGTTAACTCTGTTATCACAGGCATGGGTCTCAGTGCGATACCCTTCCTTTCAGATGCAAACTGGGCAAGAGTTACAGTAATCATTGTAAATATGTGGGTAGGTATCCCGTATACAATGCTTATCTCCTCAGGTCTTCTTATGAACATTCCTGAAGACCTTTATGAGAGTGCTCGTATCGATGGTGCAAATGCTTTCCAGCAGTTTACAAAGATCACATTCCCTTACATATTCTTCGTAACTACACCTTACCTTATCACAACCTTTGTCGGCAATATCAATAACTTCAACGTAATCTTCTTCCTTACAGGCGGTGGACCAGACTCCACGGATTACTATAAAGCCGGTCAGACAGACCTTCTTGTAACATGGCTTTACAAGCTGACAATTGACAGTAAGGACTACAACCTCGCAGCCGTTATCGGTATTATCGTATTCATAATCTGTGCTGCCGGTTCTCTCATTACGTTCAATATGTCTAAGGCATCAAAGAATGAGGAGGAATTCTCATGACAAATACATCAACTTCTACAATGCAGAGCGGCTACGCTGCAAAAAAGAAGGCAATCAATACACTTATCTATGTTATCCTTGCGATCATGGTTATCATCTGGATATCACCGATCGTATGGCTTGTACTTGCTTCCTTCAGCGGCGACGGCGTTTCAACCGGTGTTGTACCGAAAACATTTACTTTAGATAACTATATCAGACTTTTCGTAGAGCATGATCCTAATACAGGCGAAATTGTTCCGATGAGTGAAATGAGATTCCCCTATCTTCAGTGGATCATCAATACATTTATCGTTGCTGTTCTTTCCTGTGTAATCTCAACGCTCCTTATCCTCATGGTAAGTTATGCGTTCTCACGTCTTCGTTTCAAGACCCGTAAGACCTTCCTTAACCTCGGTCTTATCCTTGGTATGTTCCCTGGCTTCATGTCAATGGCAGCTACATATAACATCATGGAGATCTTCGGTCTTAAGCAGCAGCTTTTAGCACTTGTTATCGTATATTCCGCAGGCGCAGGTCTCGGTTATCAGGTAGCAAAGGGCTTCTTCGATACGATCCCGAGATCACTCGATGAGGCTGCAAAGATCGACGGCGCAACAAGAAACCAGATTTTCTGGATCATTATTCTTCCGCTTTCAAAGCCAATTATCGTATACACGGCTCTGACAACATTCATCGGACCGTGGGCAGACTACATCTTTGTAAGTTACTTCATGAAGGACAACGAAAGTGCATATACAGTTGCACTTGGTCTTTTCAAGATGCTCAGTAACGAAACATACAGCGAATACTTCACAGTATTCTGTGCAGGTGCTGTGCTCATAGCTATCCCGATCACGATCCTTTTCGTAATCATGCAGAGATTCTATGTTGCAGGTGTAACAGGCGGTGCTGTAAAGGGCTGATCTGTAAAATCAATAAAGCAGGGATGCGAAAGCTCCCTGCTTTTGTTCTATAACAAGGAGGCAAAAAGAAGCAATGAAAAAATTAACTTCCATACTTTTATGTGCCGGAATGATATGTTCAACAGCACTCTGCGGATGTACTGTAAAGGAAACCCACGTCAGCAGCAATTCATCGGCAGCTTCAACAGAGAGCACTGCGGAAAGCGCAGCGTCACAGGCTGAGGATGGTTCACTTCCCCTTCCTGAGGACGGCGGCTTCAAAACAGTTGACTATAAGCTGACAGAAAGATCAGACAAATACCGCACATATTATGAGATATTCCCCTATTCCTTCTGCGACAGCAACGGGGATGGTATCGGTGATTTCAACGGAATAACCTCAAAGCTGGATTATCTCAACGACGGCGATACAAAAACAACTGATGACCTTGGTATCGAGGGTATCTGGCTCATGCCCATCATGCCTTCAGACAGCTATCATAAATATGACGTTAAGGATTATAAGGCAGTAGACCCAAGCTATGGTACAATTGAGGATTTTGAAAAGCTTGTATCAGAAGCACATAAAAGAGGTATCAATGTCATAATTGACTTTGTTATCAACCATTCATCAACTCAGTGCGAATGGTTCAAAAAGGCGATCGAAGAACTGAAGGCAGGCAAAACCGACGGTTATGTAAAATATTATAACTTTGAAAAGGGCAAGGACGGCGTTAAGGGCTGGAATAAGGCAGGAGTAGACGACTGGTACTACGAATGTGAATTCTGGGATCAGATGCCTGACCTTAACCTCAAGAACGAAAAGCTTCAGGCAGAGCTTGTTGATGCTGCAAAATTCTGGATCGACAAGGGAGTAGACGGCTTCCGTCTTGACGCTGTGCTCTGGTTTGAGAAAACCTATGCTGAGGGCGCACATGACGAGGAGTCAATTGAGGAGCTTAAATGGTTCTATAATGCTGTCAAGAAGGAAAAGGAAGATGTATATATGGTCGGCGAGTGCTGGGAGGGCGGCAATATAATTGCTAAATATTACGGCTCCGGCATCGACAGTCTTTTCGACTTCAACAGCGAAGGCTCAAGCGGCAGAGTTGCAAGCGCTGTCAACAAGATGGATGCAATGTCATATGCTCAGAGCATTGAAGCATGGCAGAAAACAATAACAGAAGAAAATAAGGATGCTATAAACACTCCCTTCATCTCTAACCATGACACCGGAAGAAGCGCAGGCTTCCTGAGAGATGATTATTCAAGAAAGATGGCAGCAGCACTTTATATTCTTGCACCCGGCAACCCCTTTATCTACTATGGTGAAGAGATCGCAATGGAGGGCGCAGCAAGTGACCCTGACAAGCGTAAGGGTATGTACTGGTCAGCTACTGACAAAACAGGCTATGTTCCTTCAATTCCCGGAGAAACAACGGATGAGATCCCCGAAAAGGGTGTTGACGAGCTTCAGAAGGATGAAAACTCCCTGCTCAATTTCTACAAGAGAGTTATTGCTCTGAAAAATCAGAATCCTGAGATCAAAAAGGGTACACCCACAGCTGTTGACTTTGGCGAAGACAATAAGGAAACCGCAGGCTACGTAATGGATGCAGACGGCTCAAAGGTATTTGT
This sequence comes from uncultured Ruminococcus sp., assembly GCA_902764235.1. Classification (GTDB taxonomy): domain Bacteria; phylum Bacillota; class Clostridia; order Oscillospirales; family Acutalibacteraceae; genus UBA1213. The sequence goes on along the minus strand of CACWVH010000051.1, from coordinate 1,937 downwards.
TCTTTTCAACACAGCAGATTATGCAACAAAGGTAACTGTGCCTGAGGATTCTTTCAAGATCAGTGAAGTAAGAGGTTATGTTATCGCCGGCGCAGAAAAAGCTGACGATGCTGCATCAGGCGGCGGAGACGATCTTTTTGCTGCTGCAGCTCCCTCGGAAAACGAGAAAAAGAGCGAGATCGAGGCTGACAATTTCATCGTCAAGGATCAGGAGGTAACACTTCCCGCACGCAGCGTTATCGTTCTTAAATGATTGTATAATAAAAAAATCAGCACTGCTTCGTAACAGAGGCAGTGCTGAAATTTTTTTAATGCAGATACCTACGGCTCAAAGCCGCAGATGGATGCACATCTGTTGGTATAAAATTCGATAACATCCTGAGGGCCGAGAAGCTTCATATCGCCGGAAAACTGGAAAAGCCATCCAAGGAAGGGAGGACTTATCTGTATTTCCTCTGTGATACGGCAGGTATGATCGGATATTCTGGTAATCTTGACTTCAGTGCCGAATTTATCAAAAATATTGCCGATGAGCTTGTCAGAAAATTCAAGCGTGACAAGCTTGACAGGACCGTTGTACATCCTGAATATCTGGTTGGTATGAGAGGGCAGAGTCTTTTTCATCAGCATTGCTTCCTCGGATATAGGCTCAGAAAAACCCTTCACATCAACATCTGTCATTCTGTCAATCCGATAGGTGCGAAGCTTAAGCTCGGTGGTTTCATCATAGCATATAAGGTAATAATGATTGTCATTGGGAATCAGAGTCAGAGGCTCAACATGATATCTGTTTCCGTCATGGCGATAGATCTTGTTGCGGTTTTCGTCAAGATCGAAATACCGGAAGGAGAACTTTGTCTGTGTATCAATGGCTCTGAAAATTTTATCAATTTCATATAGTGTGATACTTTCACTGCTATGCCTGCTGTAAACGGGGTTATTCTTTTCGGTAATAAGTGCATTCTTATCATCCTTGTCAGACAGGTTGATAAGTGTGTCAATAATTTTTTCTGAGGAATTCCCCTTCATAAAAGTAAGGGAATTGATTGAATCAATCAGGATCTTTGCAGCAACCGTATCCAGCGGATAAACATTATCATCAACAGCATACTGCATAAGCTTTTTTCTCATTTGCTCAGGTGCAGTGCTGATGAGCTTGTTCTTCAGAGAATCGGCAAGCTTTTTATCAATATCATCAGTAAGTCTCAGATTATTGATACCGGTGATAAGACATATGAATTCCTTTTCAGAAAAAGTTTGATTTACCCTGTCAGGCTTGGTAACGGTATAATAGGCGTTACCCCTGCTTGTGTTTTTCAGTCTGATCACAAAATCATAATCCGGATTATCGGTGATATAGGCTGCAAGTGTTTCGATATCATTGATAAGAGTGCGTCTGTCGCATGGTATTTCTTCTTCCTGTAAGGCAAGAGTAAGCTGTTTCGTGCTGATGGCGTTGTTTTCACCTCTGTGAGATTTCAGAATATCGAGAACCATTAAGGTCTTGATTTTCTGATTCTTTTTTCTAGACATATTGGTTCCCCCTTGATTTTTGTTTTGTGTTTCATCTATATTATAACTCAATATTTGTGATTTGTCAAAAATTGGCTATACAAATTATTGAACAATCGGGCAATTCTTTCATAATTTTTACATTTTTGGCACTATTGTACTGAATTTACAGATAATTATTATTGATTTAGCAATAATATCAGAGTTAACAGATGAATAAGCAAGTGTGAGATTTTTATAAGATGCCGGGCATGTCCGTTTAAAACACAGCCCGGGAGGATAAAGCAGCTTTGAAAACACAATTATCTGAGAAAATGCTGTATTTCAGCTTATACTAATTTTCGATAAGAAGCTTTAATCAGATTTGAGCGGAAAATTTCGCAGAACGAGGCGACGGAGTGCCTCCGCTGTCAATTTAGTTTTGG
>CACWVH010000050.1:12777-27324 GCA_902764235.1 uncultured Ruminococcus sp. | reverse complement strand
AAAGAGGAGAACCTTAAGGGGAGGGGCGTAAGCCCCTTCTCTTATGGGTCTTCTCTTTTGCCGCGTCCGCATCCTGCGGACGCCTGCGAATAAACCAGCGGCACGTAAAAGCCCTGAGTCAGCGGAACGAAGCTGCTTACACTCAGGTAAATCCGCTCTGAAGCCTCTCCGTCTTTTAGTTTTTTGTGTGACTGAAATACACCTTCCCGTTCAAGGAAGGCAAGAGTAGGCAACAAAAAAGAAACAGCCGTCAGCAAAAACCAATAAAAAATTCACCTGCCGCAGCTGCTCAATGAAATTTTGATTACGTCACCATATCCTGCAATTCTTAATATAAATGTATCAGCTGTCCCGGTGTCAAAAAATTCATAAAAAACGAGAAAAAAGTGGTGATGATTTAATAATTATATGCTATAATCACATTAATGACATTTTTTAACTGCAAAAACAGATCAGACAGTACATTTTAGCAAAGGATGATAACTATGTTTTTTAAAATGCTGAAAAGCGATCTTAAACAGAAAAAAGGACTCAGTATCGTCCTTTTTCTGTTTATTCTTATTGCCTCTGTTCTTGTTTCTGTCGGCTCGGTACAGCTTTATGAGTTCTTCACCGGAAATGAAAGAAATCAGGCTGCGTGCAATAACTCTGATGCAATAGTATTGAATGTTTCTCAGGGTGCGCAGGGCGACAGTGCAAACAAAAAGGTAAGCGATGTTATCAAAAAAAATAAGCACGTTAAAGAGTCGTACAGCAAAGAGGTTTTTACCCTTCTGCCGGCATATATCGACTTTGATTATGTCGATGAGGAAAAAACCAATGAATTCCGCTATTCTGATAACTACCTTACAACCGTGCCGAAGGATCACGATCTTGTATATACCCTTGACGATCAGCCCTTCGGAGTTGAAAACAATACGATCTGGGTCTCGGAAAAGCTCCGCTCTGTGACAGGCGCAGCTCCCGGAGATAAGGTCAGACTTACGACTGATATCGGAAATACATATGAATTTACCCTTGCAGGCTTCTATAAACAGTCAACTTCCTCAAATTTCAAATGGTATATTGTTTCTGATCCGGATTATGAATATCTCAAGAAAGAATATTTCAATACGACTGAGGTGTTCGGCGTAAAATTCGATGAAATGAATTATATGAATTATAAAAGCCTTGACGATGATCTTGGAAAGGATACAAATGCATGGTCTGTCATGCTCGATGCAGAAAGCAGTGATGAATATGTTCTCAGCTATATCCTTTCAGTGTTTATCTGCCTTGTCGGTATTTTCCTTATCCTTATAGTAGTAATGACGATACGCTTTACTATGGTTGCAGCCCTCAAGGAAGAGGAAAGGGAGATCGGTGTGCTTCGTGCGATCGGTGCGGATTCATTTGGTTTCCGATGGATTTTTGCGGCTAAATACATAGCCTTTGCCCTGACAGGCGGAGCAGTCGGTATCTTTGCAGGCATCCCGCTTTCAAAATATGTTCTCACAGCCTTTTCTCCAGGCAAAATAATGCCCTCGGACGGAGAGATAATTATTATCGGTATTATTTCCGTAATATTCATAATCCTGCTGATAATTGTTTTTTCACTGCTCGTTATGCGAAGGATAAACAGGATATCGGTTGTTGATGCGATAAGGGGAGAAAACCGTGCAGAGCGTTTCTCAAAAGGCTCAGGCATCAGGCTTCATACGAAAAAGAAAATGTCACCGTCGTTTTTCATTGCGCTGTCTGATATTCTCAAGCGCTTCAAAAGATATGCATTTCTCTTTATTGCCTATACTCTCGGAGTGCTGATAATACTCTTTATTGTGAATATCAAGAACTCGGTCATCAATCCTGAATTCCTCAAGTACAACATGGTCTATGAGACTGATTTCTTTGTTGAATTCAACGATACACAGTTACATGAATATTTCGATCGTATGGCAAATGAAGACAGGGGACTCTGGAGCATCGTTAATGACGATCTGAAAAAGAATGGGATAAAGGCTCATTTTGACGCAGATCATTATCAGACAACCGGCGTTATGCAGCAGTTCGGTGCGGATATCAATGCTACGGTCTGGAACGGCAGCGGCGATATCAGCAAGCTGTCCTACCATGAAGGTTCAATCCCGGTAAAGGAGGACGAGGCAGCTATAAGCTGGTCAGCAGCAAACAGCCTTGGTATTCAGCTCGGGGATGAAGTGGAAATAAAGCTGAATATCAATAATAATAATACAGGCAGCACTAAGGAAACAAAGGAAAAATTCAGGATAACTGCCTTTATCAATGCTATGGACGGCGGTGTGCCTATCGTTGTTCTCAGCAATGCATACAATAAGACCTTTACAAATGAAGGCTCGTGCTGGGCTTCGGTCATAGACGCACAGGGCAGCGAAAAGGACGAGGTATTCAGTCAGCTTCAGGAATTCTACGGACCGGAATGTGTTCTTGACGAAATGGAATATACAAGAATGACTCTTATGCAGTACAGCGAGCTTTTTGATCTTCTTGAGGTGGTGATCGGTCTTGCGGTGCTTGTTATACTGATACTTATGACATATCTGTATTCAAGCGTTTTCATTGCTGAGGAAATGTCTGAGATCGCTCTTCTGAAAAGCATAGGCTTCTCAGAGAGAGCTGTGAAGGCATCGCATATATTCAGAATACTGATACTTGCTGTTGTGTCTGTTATTGCAGCTGAGCTGCTTCTTCAGACAGCAGGTCAGCTGATAGTCAGCATAATAATGGAAAGTCTTGGAATATCCAATTTCAGGCTTCTGCCCGAATTCATAATGAGCTTTGCTGTTGTACCTGTTCTTGCATCGGCAGCAGTGCTTTTCACAGAGTGGCTCAATCTGAGAAAGATCAGAAAGGCGGATATCCGCAATATCAAGGACGAATAACAGGAGGATAATATGAGTAGTATAATTTCAGTAAAAGATCTTTGCAAAACATTCAGTCTCAAAGGATACAACAACGAAGTCCTGAAAAACGTCAGCCTTGAAATGGAGGAGGGGGAATTCGTTTCTGTCATGGGTCCCAGCGGAAGCGGTAAATCTACTCTGCTCTATACCGTCAGCGGTATGGACTCCGTTACCTCGGGAAGCGTCAGCTTCGGAGGCAAGGAGATCTCCGCAATGAAGAAAAAAGAGCTTACATCAGTCAGGCTGCACGAAATGGGATTTATTTTCCAGCAGATGTATATGATGAAAAAGCTTTGTATATTTGATAATATCGTGCTGCCTGGCTATCAGGCAGGCAAGGACAGGAATGCCGTCAACAGCAGGGCAACTGAGCTTATGAGAAGTCTTGATATAGAGGATATCGGCACAAGAGAAATAAGCGAGGTCTCCGGCGGTCAGCTTCAGAGAGCCTGCATATGCAGAGCGCTTATCAATGAACCGAAGGTCGTTTTCGCTGACGAGCCGACCGGTGCGCTTAATTCAAAGGCTGCAAACGAGGTTATGAAGCAGCTCAGAAAGATCAATAACAGCGGCACAGGTATAATGATGGTCACCCACAGCATAAGGGTCGCTGCACAAAGCGACAGAGTGATCTATCTCGTGGACGGAAATATCATGGGTGAGCTTTGCATGGGCAGGATGCAGAGTGATGAGGAGCTTGCTCAGAGAGATCAGACGCTTAATTCATGGCTTATGTCTCAGGGCTGGTAAGGGGGAGTGAAATATGAAAGGACTGAAGTCTGTCCTTGCCTGTGCTCTGGCAGGTGCAATGACGCTGACGATCTGCGCCGGATGCAGCACACCGTCATACAGCGGCTTTTCCTTCCCGAAGCAGGGCGAAAGCGAGCTTTCAAAGATCAGGATTGAGGGCTGGTATATAGAAAGAACATCCGCAGAGCTGAAGGCGGAGACAGAAAAAACATCAAAGACCTTCAGCTCTGACGACGGTATCTGTGTTATCGAAAAAAAGCAGGATTATTATGACGTTACCCTTGATCTTGAAAAGGGCAGCGGAGAAAAAGCCGGCAGAGCTTATGCACAGGCAATACAGAAAGCCTGCCCGGAATATAAAAAGGTGCTTGAGGGTTATCTTTTTGAAAATATCAACGCAGCCTTCGGAACAGAAGCTGATCCCGACAAGATACTGACGGAAAGGATAAATACCCTTAAAGCGGCTCTTGAAAAGGAGTACCGCGAGGAGCTTGAGGGCTTCGGAAAAGAAATGGGGCAGGATAAACACGGAGTTAAGGATGACGGTGTTTTCTCCTGCGAGGAGGCAATGCTTGTAAGCATGGTTCCCGATGCGCTCCGTGCGACCTCTTGCAGCGTTATGACAGTAAACGGCAATAAGACCTCAACAGGCCACAGGATAGCAGCAAGAATGCTTGAATGGGATCTGGGCACTGAAAAGCAGCTTTGTAAATATCAGAGCGTTACCCATTTCAAAAACGGCAAAAGTTCATTCACATCTATCGCTGCCCTCGGTATGCTTGATATTCTTACGGCGATCAACAGCAGCGGTGTTGTCGTAGGCGAGCTTGATGTGGGCAGCTATTACGGAGAGCCGTTTGTCAGCGAGGGAAAAACCTGCTACAGCTTTGATCTGCGTTATGTCATGGAAAACTGCACGACTGCAAAAAAGGGTGCGGAATTTATTGCATCCCGCGGCCCGGCGTATACATATAATATGAATGCTTTTGTAGCGGATGATAAGGATGCGCTTTGCGTTGAGGTGCCGCTTTCACAGCCCAACGGCAGTATCGTTATCCGTGACAGCGGTACTCCGCTCAATGACGGACTGAGCTGGGACGACCCTGATTGTATGTGCATTGTAAACAGCTTTGCTGCAAAGGGTAATGCCGATTTGCTTACAAACCGGAATGTTAATTATGCCAGATGGGAAAAATACAATAACCTGTTCTGCAGTGAAAAGGAAAAGATAAGTATGGAGCGGTTCAAGGCTCTGATGACCTCTGAAAAAATCAAGGACAGTCCGGTTTATAATTTCCGCAGCGAAAATTTCATGCATATGGCGGTGTTTGATTTTGAGAGCAGGGATGTTCAGGTGCTTTACGGCGGTAAGGAAAATCCGGACGAGATAAAGTTTATCGACCTTGGAAAGCTTTGAAACGGTACAGATTTTTTAATTTGAAAAGCGGTATTGTTCATTTGTACAGTTTGCCGGATCGGAGGGGATGAAAATGAGCAGCGGAGCTTCATGTGAAAGCTGTGTTTATTATGTATATAATGAAGATATAGAAGAGTATGAATGTCTTGTAAGTCTTGATGAGGACGAATATTATGCCATTGTCAGCGGAAAGCAGAGGAGCTGCCCGTATTATCGCAGAGATGATGAATACGGAGTAGTAAAAAAACAGATGTAAGAGATTCCGGTGCTGTTAAAGTACCTTTCACAGCACTATTTTTGATTTTGTGAGCTTATATAGTGATACAAAAGTGTGAAACAGAAAAAATTCAGCAAAACAAAAAGTGAAAAAAATAAAATTGGTTTAAACTCAAAAAATAAAAACTATGACAATTTATTGTATAATAAGCAAAAAATATATCACTTTTATACAAAAAATATGCTGCTTTATGCTTGGCATCGTCTGAGCAGTGTTATATAATCAAAATAGTTTTTTATCAAAGTGAGAATTGGTGAAAAAATTAACAGGCTTCTTTCTGTGAAACGGTGTACCTAAATCATTTATTAATATGCTTTAAGGAAGAATAACCGGCATCTGTGAGATGTCTTCAGGTCAGGTGAAAAAAGCTTTAGGAATAATCAAAACAATTCTTGTGTGGATATTTGTCATACTTGCAATTTCAATGACACTTTTTACAATAATTTCAGTAAACACATTCAACCGGAACGATCGGAACATTCTTGGATACAAGGCTTACATAGTAAATACAGATTCAATGAGTAAAACGGATTTCAAGGCAGGCGATCTGATACTTGTAAAAGAAACAGATCCTTCTACACTCAAGGAGGGGGATATAATTACGTATATGTCCCAGAATGCCGAGAGCTTCGGTGAAACCATCACCCATAAGATCCGTAAGCTCACAACAGACGCAAAGGGAAACCCCGGTTTTATTACATACAGTACAACGACGGATCAGGATGATGATACGATAGTTACATATATGTATGTGCTTGGAAAATACGAAAAGACAATACCCGGAGTCGGAACCTTCTTCAATTTCATGAAAACTCCGCAGGGATATATCATCTGCATATTCATTCCCTTCATGCTGCTGATAATTTATCAGGCAGTTAAGTTTGTGGTTATTTTCCGCAGATACAGAAGAGAACAGCTTGAGGAAATGAACGCAGAAAGAGAACGTCTTGAGACGGAAAGAGAAAAGAATGCAAAAATGATGGAGGAGCTTCAGGCACTCAAGCAGGAGCTTCAGTCAAAGGTCGGGGATAAGCCCGAAAATGACGGAAGATCCGGTGAGAACAAGAAGTCTGATGAAGAAGCCGGGGAGAAGAAAGATGAATAAAACAGTAAAGAAGGCCTGGAGCATTGTTTCCATTATAATTGTGGTGATCGTTGTGCTTTGTGCGGTATTCCTTATGGGGTCGAGGATCATGGGGTACAGGGTGTTCAATGTTCTGTCGGGCAGTATGGCACCGCAGTATAACGTGGGAGACCTGATATATGTAAAGGAGACTGACCCGAAAAATGTTCAGGTCGGCGACCCGATAACCTTTGTGCTGAATGAGGATCTTGTGGTCGCAACGCACAGGGTTGTAAGGATCGATGCAGAAAATTCGCATTTTTATACAAAGGGCGATGCAAACGAAACGGTGGATTCAACACCGGTGCATTTCAAGAACCTGATAGGTGTTCCGCAGTTTGCGATACCGAAGCTTGGATATGTCTTGGATTTCATTCAGAATCCCCCCGGAATGTACATCACCATAGGAGCAGGCATCATACTTGTTGTTCTTGTATTCCTGCCGGACATTATAAATAAAAAGAAAACCTGAATCCGTGAAACTCATTATTGATTGTTCTGACCTTCCCAAAGGGAAGGGGGAGACTTCAGGGGACGGCGGCAGGCGTGCTGCGCACGCCTGCCGCCTATCTGAAATGAAAACCCGGAAGGTTTAAAAAAAACGATTTAATTCAATTTCACGGATTCAGGGAAAAAACAAACGTCCCCGGAGAAAGCAGAGGGAAATATTCAGGAAGAAAATAAGGAATAATTCAGCTTTTCCGGATTAAATCATCACAAAGCAATGATTAATATGGCCTCTCAGCCAGCCCCCGGCTGAGAGATCGGAACTGAATATGAGATGCAGCATGATGTTTTTCAAAACTATGTGTTATTGTTTCCGAATGAGTGAAATCCATTCTGATAAAAAATGAATATAATTCTCTTTGTGAAAAAGCTTAAATTAATCAGTTTTTTGGATCCGCCGACGGCCGCACCGTGTAACGGATTTAAAATATAAATTTTTATCTTTGAAAGGAGATCGTTAGAATGAAGTTGACTAAGAAGAAGATACTGGTTGCAGCATTGGCCGTTGGTCTTATCGCAACTGTATCACTGGGATCTATTGCGTGGTTCAGTGACACGGATAAGGTCGAGAACAAATTCTACATCGCATCATCTGATGATGACAACCCCGACGACATTTTCTCAGTAGACGTGTGGGAGAATACCCCGGACGGAGACAGCGACCCTGACGGTTATGAGTACAGTGACGTTCAGCCGGGCGATCAGCTCAAGAAAGAGGCTAATGTACAGAATACCGGTCACTACGATCAGTATGTAAGAGTAAAGATCACTGTAACCGATGCAGCAGCATGGATGGCTGTTCTCGGCAAGAACGCTGACACTATCAGAATGGCTGATATTTTTGACGGATATGAAGGCGGAAAGTGGGAGCACGGCAGCTGTGAAGTAACCTCTGACGATAAGCTTGTATTTACAATTTATCTCACGGATATTCTTACCGAGGGCAACAGTGTTGAGGTATTCAAGAAGGTAAAGATCCCCACAGATATGACAGCGGATCAGGCAGCAGCCTTTGATAATGAATTCGGAGTCGATGTAGTCGCAGACGCAGTCCAGACTAAGAATGTCGGCAACAGCTGCTACGAGGCATTCCGGACAGTAGGCATCTGATTAATTAATACCTGAATCCGTGAAATTGAATTAAATCTGGGTGAACAACTTAAAAACCTGAAATGCATAAAACAACGCATTATCTCTGGGTTTTTCAGAACAATCAATAATGAGTTTCACGGATTCAGGTGATAATTCAAAAATTACTGGTTGGTGTGCTATACAGACATGGTCTAAGAATGCAACTATTAATGTTAATAATTCTACACTTGTAGGTAATAATACATTTACATATAATGCTGATGGCTGGAATAATTTCTCAACTATTGTTATCAATGAGCCGGCAGATGGAAGTGTTATTACAATCAGGAATTCGAGAATTGAGGCAAATCAGACAACAGGTAATAAGCAGACATTCTGTTCATTCCGTGCAACTGATGGTGCTACAGTTGTATTTGATAATTGTACTTTCTGGAAAGACGGCGTAGAGATAACAGATATTCAGGAAATCGTTGATAATTTCTCCTTCACTTCACAGGAAGCAATAGATAATTCACATCTTACAATCAACGGCGAAGTTGTATTACCATAACTTTTCTATACGTTGATGTTTTGCCCCCACTCCTCCGGGAGTGGGCGGCTTTCAAAGGGCACAGAGCTTTTCTGTACCTTTTGAAAGCTGAATTTTGTAAAAAGTATATATAATATCATAGCCAATTGTAAAATGGCGAAAGGTCCCAAAACCTGAAAAACTTTGAAAATGCGGAGAAAAATGTAAAATTGCAAATACAAAAATCCGCATAAACAAATGCTTTTTTGACTTTTACAATCAGCTAATAATATCAGGAAAGGGGGCAGATTGATGAAAATGAGATTGTCTGTAAGGAAATCTCTGGCGCTTAGCTGCATTTCTATGCTCCTTTGTATTTCTATGCTTATAGGTACGACATATGCATGGTTTTCTGAGAGTGTGACCTCTCACAACAATAAGATAGTTTCCGGTACGCTCACTATGACCGTTTCAAGATGGAACGGCTCAGGCTTTGAGAATCTGTCAGAAAAAACTGATACCTCCATTTTTAATTACAGTAAATGGGAACCCGGCTATACTCATGGTGAGATACTCAGACTTGCAAATACCGGAACGCTTTCTCTCAAGTACCGCGCGGTTTTCAAGGGTCTCGATCTGCCTGTGGATACGAGCGAGCTGAGTCTCGCTGATGTTATTGAGGTATATGCTTTTTCTAATCCTCAGACCGGAGGCAACACTATTCCTCATTCCAGAGCCGACCTTCTGTCTGAACCATGGAAGAAACTGGGAACCCTGAGAGAATTTCTCGGTAAGGGTAATGTAGTTACCGGAACGCTTATGCCCAAGAATAAGACTGACAGCAGCTGTGATATAGGAATTGCTCTCAGTATGGTGGATGATGCCGATACAAAATATCAGGGTCTTGATCTCGGCGATTTTGATATAAGTCTCTTTGCAACTCAGCTTACAAACGAAAAAGACAGCTTTGATGAAAATTATGATATTGAAGCTTTGTCTGCATGGGATGGAAATTCCGTAGATACAAACTGGTATAATAAAAACATAAGTGTTTATGAGATATATACTCCCGAGCAGCTTGCCGGTGTGGCAAAGATAACAAATACCCTGGACGGATATCCTACTTACAAGAAAACCTTCAAGCTTATGGCAGATATCGACCTTGGAGGAAAGACATGGACTCCTATCGGAAATTCTTCAAAGAGATTTCAGGGAACCTTTGACGGTCAGGGGCATTATATCAAAAATCTTAGTTCTCAGACATCTCAGTATGGAGGTCTTTTCGGCAATATTGAGGGAGCAACAATAACTGACCTTACCGTTAAAAATGCGAAAATAAAAGTAACTGATAAAATGGCAGGCATTATAGCAGGCTATGCCAGAAAATCAGATATCAGAAATGTAGCGATCGAAAATTCAGAAGTAGAAGGACTTCAGCTGATTGGTGGTTTTATTGGATTGCAAAATGGTAACTCCAACGCTGTTCTTATTTCATCATGTTCTATAAGTAATACGGTAGTAAAAGGTATTTTCTATACGGGCGGACTTGCAGGACTTGTGAATGATATTATAATTGATAATACTGTAAATGAGTCAACAAATAGGCTTACAAAAAATGATAGTCATTATATTTCAGTCAATGGATACAAGTATTATGCAAGCAATAAGAATCTTGCATGGTCACAATCTTACTGTAAGAATGCAGATGTTGTATATGATGGTGTGACATATCATGGCGTAGCGGATTGACAGGATTTAATGTAATTTCAGAATAAAGGAGGTAGTGACATTGGGCAGAGCTAAGCTGAAGCTTATCGTTATCGCACTGATAGCTTCTGTGCTAACGTTTTTCTCGCAGGGCTCTCTTGCATACTATGCCGCAACAGGTACTGCTGACAATGTTGTGACCTCCGGCGAAATAAAGCTCAGAATACACGAGAAAACAGATCAGGGTACGGAATTCCCAAGTGAGGGAGTTTACATCGTTCCCGGTGATGTGGTCAGCAAAGAGGTCAGCGTTGAAAATATCTGTACGCATCCTTTCTATCTCCGTGTCAAAATAGTATACGGAATAAGCTCTCAGGAGCTTCCGTCGTCTGACTGCTTCAAGCTTAATATCAATGAAAGCGCATGGAAATATAAGGACGGCTGGTATTATTATCAGGGTATCGTCCAACCCGGTGATACGACTCCTGAGGTTTTCTCTCATGTTGAGATAGTCGGCGATAAGGTCGATAATTTATATATAGGAAAGACTCTGACGCTTACTGTCGATGCTCAGGGCGTGCAGAGTGAAAATAATCCCGTGAAGGACGGCAATTACGATCAGCTCTCCGGCTGGCCGAAGGCATAAGGAGGCGGCATGATGAAAAAACTTTTCGTATTGGCTGCTTTGGTTATCAGCCTTCTCATACCGGTATTTGTCTGCGATGCCGCCGATGGTAAAGTGACTTACAGCGGTAATTCAGGAGATTATATTTTTGAACCGGGGACAGATTATTCTCCGACTGACCTTTTCGCAGATTTCAAGGATGTTATGCCCGGTGATGTTCTGACTCAGAAGATCACCGTTAAAAATAATGCAGAAAGCAGGGTGGAGATATTTCTTCAGGCTCTCGGTGCTGCTGCTGATGATGATTCGGCGGATTTTCTGTCACAGCTCAATCTTCAGGTTATTGGAAGCAGCGGCAAGGTTATCTTTGATGACAAGGCAGATCAGGCAATGACGCTTATCGATCCGGTATCTCTTGGAAAATTTGCTCCGGGAGAGGAAGCTCAGCTTGATGTGAAGCTTATCGTTCCGGGAGAGCTTGATAACACTTACGCAGACAGAATGGGTCATCTTGAATGGCAGTTTTCTGTAAGCGAGGTCGCAAATGAACATAAACCGGAATCAGGCGAACCGGAGCAGTCGTCTGCTGGTGAACCTTCCAAAGCGGAAGAACAGATATCAGTTGTTTCTCAGGTAAGCTTTGAACAGCCGGGTTCAGCTTCCGGCGGAGCAGAAAGCTATCCGGGCGGACATCCCGGCGGCAGCACGGGTAATATGGCTCCCGGAGGAAACGATCAGCCGCTGAATCCTGCAAAGACAGGCGAAGCTGCTGTATTTATTGTATTGCTTGTATTGATGGCAGCGGCTATGGGCGGTGTGATTCTTTCCGCAAGAAAAAAGAATGATAAAGAGGATTAGTCGGTAAAACATTCCGGCTTTTCAGGAATATATAACCGGGCAGCATAGAAGAGTAATCATAGCTGATTGCAAAATGGCGAAAGGTTCTCAGCCCGACGCAGGCGGGCTGACACCTCGCCAAAACCTGATAAACTTTGAAAAGCGGAGAAAAATGTAAAAATGCAAATACGAAAATCCGCATAAACAAATGAATTTTTGACATTTACAATCAGCTAAGAATAATCATAGCCAATTGTAAAATGGCGAAAGGTCGTCAGCCCGACGCAGGCGGGCTGACACCTCGCCAAAACCTGATAAACTTTGAAAAGCGGAGAAAAATGTAAAAATGCAAATACAAAATCCGCATAAACAAATGAATTTTTGACATTTACAATCAGCTAAGAATAATCAGTATTGGAGGAATATGAGTGAGTTCACGAAAAAAATTGTATAAACAGTTAGCTTTGCTTATCAGTCTCGCTCTTATACTTCTTTGGATAACGCTGGGTACAAGTGCTTCTCTTGCGTGGTTTACCGATACCAGCGATCCGCTGAAAAATATATTCCATCTTTCAGGCTTTGACCTTGTGGTATCTCATAAGACCGATGACGGCAGCTATGAAGAGCTTAACGGTCAGACAAAGGTGTTTGACGATGAGGCTCTTTATGAACCGGGGTATACTCAGATCGTTTATCTCAAGGTCGAAAACCGGGGCGAGCTTGATTTCAGATATAAGACTGCTGTGAATGTGACTGATTACACACCCGGCACAAATGTATTCGGAAACAGATTCAATCTTCAGGATCATCTCAGGTTCGGACTTGTGACAGCAGCCACAGAATCAGAGCTTCAGCAGAAGCTTGCAGACCGTGACCTTGCAAAGTCGTCTGCTGCTCTGCCGCTGAATAACTATACTACCGAATATTCCGATCTTGCGGCAGGCGATGAAGAGTATATGGCGCTTATTGTCCGTATGCCTGAGGAAGTCGGAAATGAAGCAAATTATCGTTTTGACGTTGTTCCGAAGGTAGAGCTGGGTCTTGTTGTAAACGCTGCTCAGAAGACATCATAATAAAAACCCTGAGAAGGGTCGGAGGGAGGGACAAGCTTGAGAAAAATTTATAATAAGTTCTACAGAATTTCTGGTGAAGAAAAAATAAGCGACAGGGTCATGACCTGCCGTCTGATCTCAATGGTCTTGGTTGTGATTTTCTGCGTAGCTGTAATGAGCTTTGCTGCATATTCTTATTTTGAATGTGACGTTTCCTCAAAGGATAATCACGTTGAAGCTGCTACATTCAAAATAAAAACAGAGATAACATATACCGATGAAAGCAACCCTTAGCCGACAAGTATTGTCCCGGTTCAGGAGGATAGCTCCTATTCTGTTCAGATAGAGAAAAGCAAGACATATACAATAAAGATCCGGAAAACAACAGACAGCACAGCTGAAACAGGCTTCTGTGTTGTTAAGGTGGATGGAGACAGTATCCCGTATCATACGCTCCAGCTTGGTGCAAATGGCAATAATGTCGTAAGTGAGATAACGTTTACGGTCAGAAATGTATCCGCAGAAAATGATAAGGTAAAAGTCACATTTTCTCCGCACTGGGGGACCTCGACATATTACTCAGAATATCAGAGCGGTGCATCCAACGATCATTATATTACAGATAATAAGGAAATCAGTATAAATTAAAAAAGCCGGAGTGCCTGCGAAAACAATTTGGTGATATAGCTCACTCTGCACTAAGAAATATCGCTTTTATTTTCTGATGATTTTAAATCAACAAAAATGGCAGCCGACTCTATGAACGGCTGCCATTAAATTTTCTGTACGCTGTATTATGAGTCTGAATAAATGTATTCAAGCTATTATACAATCAAATAATAAAAACAATAGAGTTTTTCAGGTATATTTTCAAAGGCAGAGCCTTTGGTCAGGGGGGCGGAGGCTGAAATCCTCTGAGTTACATAAACAGCGAAATGATATATGGAATTCCATAAGAAATAAATGTCATAATTACTGTCGCAAGGATAAGTCCGCCGAGTATAGCAATGCAGGCATCCTTGAGCTTGAAGTGAAACAGGGCGGCAACAAGCGAGCCTGTCCATGCGCCTGTTCCGGGAAGCGGTATTCCAACAAAAAGGAACAGACCGAATTTTTTATGCTTCATTATTTTCTGAGCGCCCTTTTCAGCCTTTGCCTCAAGCTTGTTGATAAGCTTGACAAATCTGGTGTTTTTCAGCAGGTCAAATATTTTTTCAATAAAGAGAAGAATAAATGGTATCGGCAGGATATTTCCGAGTATGCATATAGGTATAGCCTTCCACATATCCATGTTCAGCAGGCTTGCAGCAATCAGACCGCCCCTCAGTTCAAGTATCGGGCAAAGTGAGATTATAAAGACAACAAGCTCCGCAGGTATCCCGTTCAGGGCAGATACCATTCCCTGTATTATTCCTTCCATAAGATCCTCCGTTTTAAAGATCAGCTGCGTAAACTATTCCGGCAGCATTTTTTCATTATCATTCAGTCATGCTATTACATTATAGCTTAACTTTCGCATCTTGGCAATAGCAAAAAGAATTTTTCTACCGGCGTGCCGCCGGTGGCGTGATGTGTTAATCGCTTCGTATTCGCTCCGCTCTTGCCCACCTCAACTTTTTGTGTTCGATTTTGTTAACTATAACCTGAATCCGTGAAACTCATTATTGATTGTTCTGAAAAACCCAGAGATAATGCGTTGTTTTATGCATTTCAGGTTTTTAAGTTGTTCACCCA
>CACWVH010000050.1:0-12771 GCA_902764235.1 uncultured Ruminococcus sp. | reverse complement strand
ACGGCGGCAGGCGTGCTGCGCACGCCTGCCGCCTGGCTGAAATGAAAACCCGGAAGGTTTAAAAAAAGATTTAATTCAATTTCACGGATTCAGGTATAACTTTACATTTGCTGGTGCTGTTGGCACCCTGTAAAAATGACTGATTAAAAATTAATAATTTCTTGTATTAATTTGCTGTATGGTGTAAAATATTCATATGATATTTTGTATAATAAATTCAGTGAGATTATTTCAAATTCAGATAAATTGCCGGGAAGCAGCACCTGTTGCCCGGGGAAGGAGTAAAAAATGAAGCTTATACATCTTTCCGATCTGCATATCGGGAAAAAAGTTAACGAAAGATCAATGCTTGACGAGCAACGATATATCCTCGGTCAGATACTTGAGGGCATCAGAGCAGAAAAGCCGGATGCAGTGCTGATATCCGGGGATGTCTATGATAAAACGACTCCGCCGCTGGAAGCAGTTATGCTGCTTGATGATTTTCTCAATAAGCTTGAGATAGACGGACTGACGGTGCTTCTTATCAGCGGAAACCACGACAGTCCCGAGCGTCTTTCCTTCGGTGCAAAGCGAATGGAAAAAAGCGGTCTTTACATTAAAAGTATATTCGACGGTGATCTGACCCCTGTAATACTTTCGGATGAATACGGCAGCGTCAATTTTTATCTTGTACCCTTCATCCGTATTTCTGATGTTAACCGCATCTATGAAACAGATCTGCGTGATTACAGCGAGGCTTTTTCACTTGTTGTTGAAAAAATGGGGATAGACCCCTCACAGAGAAATGTACTTTTGTCACATCAGTTTGTAGCCGGAGCTTCGTTTTCAGAATCGGAAAGTGCAGTCGGCGGTATCGACAGCATAAGCGCCGCAGTCTATGCACCGTTTGATTATACTGCTCTCGGTCATATACATAAGCCGCAGAATATAGGATGCGAGCGCCTGCGTTACTGCGGTACACCGCTGAAATATTCCGCCTCGGAGATCGGCTTTGAAAAATCATATACAGTAATTGAGCTTCTCGAAAAGCCCTCCGCAGAAAAGCTTTGCAGAATGACCATAAGAACAGTTCCGCTTGTCCCGATGCATGATATGATAAAGCTAACGGCAAGCTTTGATGAGCTTATGAGTGCAAAAGCAGCCGAAAACGGTATTGTGACAGAGGATTATGTCTACGCTGTGCTTACTGACAGTGATTATATAAATGATCCGGCGTCACATCTGCGTATGCATTACCCCAATCTTCTGAGTGTCAGCTATAAGGGAAACGGCAGAACAGCGACTCTGTATTCTCCCGACAGCGCCGGTGAGCATAAAAGCAAAGCACCGATTGAGATCTTTGAGGAATTCTATAAGAAAATGCATGACGGTGATGATATGGATGAGGACAGGGAAATTATTCTCAAGGCAGCAATAAATGAAGTCTGGGGAGAGGAAGGTGAGCAGCTGTGAAACCTGTTAAGCTTGTAATGTCTGCATTCGGTCCGTATCTTGGCAGAACGGAAATTGATTTTACTACATTTGGAAACAGCGGTCTGTACCTTGTCACAGGTGATACAGGTGCAGGCAAAAGTACGATTTTTGAAGCGATTTGCTATGCTCTTTACGGAGAGACGGTAAGCGGCGGCGACAGAGATGCAAAAATGCTCAGAAATAAAAAAGCCGATGATGACACGGATACCTACGTTGAGCTTGAATTCATAGCAAACGGAAAAAACTACTATATAATGAGAAGCCCGAAATATGAGCTTGATGAACTCAAAAAGACAAGAAAAAAATCAGAGGACGAAAACACCCCGGCAAAGCATCGTGAGCATACAAACAGCTTTCTGCTGAGGTGCATCGAGGAAAATATAGATTATACCCGTGAAAAAGATGCGCAGGACAAAATCAAGGATATAATAGGTATCGGAAAGGAAAATTTCAAAAAGATATCTATGATCGCACAGGGAGAATTCATGAGGGTGATCCGTGAAAAAACAGAGGGCAGGGAGAAGATCCTCAATTCTGTTTTTGGTACACAGAAATACGGCAGGCTTACGGAAAAACTCAAGGAATACCGTCTTGCTGCCAAGGAAGAACGTGACAGCTGTTACAAGGAGCTGACATTTGCGCTGAGTCTTATTACCTGTGATGAAAACAGTCCGCATTATGACGAGGCAGAAGCAAAAAAAACCGCTGCATATATTTCCGTACCTGAGCTTGAAAGAACCGCAGCCCTGATTGGTGAGCTTATTACAACAGACAGTGAAAAATTTGCCGAAAACGAAAAAAAGAGTTCGCAGAACAGAAAAAAAGCAGAACAGACCGCAGAAGCTCTTGCCAAGGCGGAAATGAAACAAAAACAGCAAAAGGAGCTTGAGGAAAAAACCAAACGATGCATTGAAATGCAGGAAGCGCTGCCGGAGCTTGAAAAGCAGCTTGAGCTTGCTGCAAAAAATAACGAGGGTACAGATAAGCTCAAGGCAAGGGCTGAGCTGATAAGATCGAAGCTGCCGGAATATGACAGGCTTGAAAAGCTTGAGGCAGAAGCTGTGAAGATTGAAAAAGAGGCTGAGCATACGGTCTCGGAGCTTGAGCAAAGCAGGAGGATCATAAGACAGAATACGGAAAAAATTGAAATGCTGACAAAACAGCTTGAAGCATATGAGGGAGCAGAAGATAAAAAGAATAAAGCAGAGCTTGAGTTCAATAATATTGTAATAACAGGAAAGTCGCTCAGGCAGCTGCAAAAAAAATATCAGTCGCTTGACAGTGCGGTATCTGACTGCGAAAGAAAGCAGAAGGAATATATGTCTGCAAGACTTGCGTATGAGCAGGCACAGAAGGATTACGACAGGCTGAACACAGCCTTTCTTGACGATCAGGCAGGCATACTTGCGTTGACCCTTGAGGATAACAAGCCATGTCCGGTCTGCGGTTCGCTTTCGCACCCCCGTCCTGCTGTCATGCACGGAGAAGCACCCGACAAGGCTCAGGTCAATAAAGCCAAGGATTTTTCAGAAAGGGCAGCCGCAAAAATGAGGGATGCATCCGCAGCAGCTGCTGCTGAAAACAGGGCTCAGCAGGCTGTTCGTGAGGAAATTGCGGCAAAAACAGCTGAATTGTTTGAAAAGGAGATATCTCCGGAAAAGGTTGAACAACTGCGTGAATTTGCTGAAGAAAAAATGACCGGGGCAGAGGTCAGGGCAAAAGAGCTGAAAGCCCTGATCTCAAAGCTGGGCACAGCTGTTACACAGAAAAAGAACATGGAAGAGGATGTTGAAGCTCTGAGAAAACAAAGCGCAGAGCTGTCCGAAAAGCTGACAGGACTTGCCGCAGCAGCAGCTTCAAAGACGGAGCAGGCAAAGGCTGCAAAGGAATCGGCAGCACAGGGACGTTCTAAGCTTGAATTTTCATCTGAAAAGGCGGCAAGAGAGAGTATACAGAAGCTCGTCACAGAGGCTGCAAATGCAGAAAAGGCTTTTGAAGCTGCAAGGAATGCCCTTGAGCAAAGAAAAAAGATGATCGGAGAGCTTATCTCAGCGCAGGAGGTGCTGAAAAAGCATATTTCGGAGAATGATGCTCCGGAGCTTTCTGTTATACTTGAGCAGAAGAAAAAGACCGACATTGAGCTTGATGAGCTGAATAAAAGCGGCAGAGCGATCAGTATACGTATTCAGAATAATAAAAAGGCGCTCGAACAGATAAACGGAAGGAAGGACGCCTTTGCACAGGCACAGAAAAGATTTTCAGCCTGTGACGATCTGTACAGCACAGCAAGCGGAAATCTTGCCGGACGTGAGAGGCTGAAGCTTGATTCATATATTCTCGGTGAGTATTTTGACAGAATAATAATCCGTGCCAACAGCCGCATGATGATGATGACAGACGGCAGGTATCGTCTTGTCAGAAGCGAAACATCGGCTGACAAGAGAAAAACCTCGGGGCTGGAGCTTGACATAATCGACAATGAAAGCGGAAAGAGCAGAGCCGTAAGCACACTCTCCGGCGGTGAATCCTTTATGGCTGCGCTTGCAATGTCGCTGGGACTTTCGGATGAGATACAGTCGGCATCAGGCGGAATAAGACTTGAGACCATGTTCATTGATGAGGGCTTTGGTTCGCTTGATGAAGGCTCGCTTGAAAAAGCTGTTGATGCGCTTACCTCGCTTGGCAGCGGAGATTGTCTGATCGGGATAATCTCCCATGTTGCAAGGCTCAAGGAGCTTATAAGCAAGCGTATCGTGATAAAACGGGTAGAATCCGGAAACACGGTCGCAGATGTGGAAATATAAGGAAACGCTGATTGAACCATAAATTGGCGTTTGAGAGTAAAGTTATCTTAACAAAAATTTAAAGTTTCGCAGGGGCCTTTTCAAAGGCTTGCGGATTCCAAAGGCAGAGCCTTTGGTCGCACTCCGCAGAGTGCGAAATCCTTTGCATGAGAATCCCTCATGCCGGGGGCGGGGGATGAATCCCCGGAAAGGAAAGCTTATGAAAAATTATCATTTTTATGCAGTGATGTCAAGAATGAAATATATCGACCGATGGTCGCTTATGAAAAATACAAGAAATGAAAATCTCAGTGAGCATAGCCTTGATACAGCTATGATCGCTCATGCACTTTGCATTATCAATAATAAATGCTGCTCCGGAAATGCAGATGCAGACCGTGCGGCAGTGATCGCGCTTTTCCATGACTGTACGGAAATAATAACAGGCGATCTGCCTACTCCGATAAAATATTCGAGCAAGACACTGCGCAAGGCTTATGCGGATATCGAGAGTGAAGCCGCAGATCAGCTGCTGTCAACACTTCCCGGCTATATGAGTGATGAGATGAGGGAGATCCTGTCTCCGAAGGATCATACGGATGAATATACCCTGCGGCTTGTCAAAGCTGCTGATAAGCTTTCTGCCCTTATCAAATGTATAGAGGAGCTTCAGATGGGAAATAACGAATTCCGGAAGGCAAAGGAGGAATGTGAAAGAAATCTGAAGGAGCTTGATCTGCCTGAGGTAGGTATATTTATCAGAGATTTTCTCCCGTCTTATTCTCTGTCTCTTGATGAACAGAATATTGCTTTGTAAAAATGTACAGTATATATAGTATGAACTTGTTAAAATCTATCAATACCGCCGTATTTTAAAAAATAGTTTGAATATTTGATTAAAACGGCTTATAATGTTGTTGTATAAGTAAATTTGTCGTATTATAGGCATTTGGATAAGGTATTTAAAAGGCTTTTACTTAGGCATTATGCCTGAAAGGGAGAATCTTATGGCAAATGATAACAATGAAAACAGAAAAAACTCCAGGCAGCCGGTAAATATTTCTGCCGGAGAAAAAAAGAATAAAAATAAACATCCTTCTAAAAAAGTCCGTGAGGAAGAGGAAATAGTTTTCTATAATTCAGCAAAAAACTATGACGGAGATGCTGATAATACTGCAAAGACAGAGATCAGCACAATATCCTCAGATGATAAGGATATGGTTCATGTTCTTCCTGAGACAGTAAAAGATGATAATGAAGACTTGGTGGATATTTCGTCCTCTGCTATGGATAATGCGGATGTAAAAAAGACTGTAGCTTCTGAAAAAGCGGAAAAGCCTGCCGTTAAGCCTGAAGTAAAGTCTGCTGCCAGAAAAGCTGACGAGGAAAAGAATATCGAAAAAAAACAGGCGCCGAAAAGAAAAAAGCCTGTAAAGAGGATCGTGCTCAGCATTGTTTCCTGTGTAATAGCTGTGGCTATGCTTATTTCGGGATCTGGCTGTATCGTTCTGTATTCTTATCTCAGCACGATCAATTATCAGGCTATCAATACGGATGATGAAAATTCAGCTGCTGATAAGAAAGAGCCGGTTGCCGGAAAGGCTGCCGATACTGCGCAGAATACCAAGGCATACAACGGAAAGCTGCTTAATGATGAGCAGATACTTAATGTCCTGCTTATCGGTGCAGATACAAGAAAAGGTGAAACCAAGGGTAATTCCGACACCATGATCCTGCTTTCATTGGATACCAAGAACAAAAAGCTGAAGCTGCTTTCGTTCATGCGTGATACATGGGTATCGATACCGGGCTACGGGGAAAATAAGCTTAATGCGGCATTTACCTATGGCGGCGCAGAGCTTACCGTAAAGACAATACAGGCAAATTACGGTATCAAGATCGACAGGTATGCGATAGTTGATTTTAAAAGCTTCAAGAATATTATTGACAAGCTCGGCGGTATTGATATTGAGCTTACTCAGGAAGAGGTCGATTATATCGACTGGCAGACCTATATGAATAATCAGGCTGACACAAGAAACGAGCTTGATGCATACAGCTATGAATACAAGCCGAACAGCAAGGGCGAGGAGGTCACAAAGATCCATCTCAACGGCAGACAGGCGCTCTGGCACGCAAGAAACAGAGGTGAGGATGGTATCTGCAGCGGTGACGACTACACAAGAACGCAGCGTCAGAGAAATGTTATCAGCATAGTTGTTGAAAAACTGAAAAAAGCTGATACAGCTACACTTCTCAGCACACTTTCAGAGATCGGTTCAATGATAACCACAAACTTCACGTCACAGAATATTATCACACTCGGTCAGAATATTTCAAAATATCTGAAATATGAGATAGTTTCCCAGTCTGCACCGGACCGTGATTCCTTTGGCATAGATTACGTATATTCGGATTATTACGAGCGTCCGGTATATGTATACGGTGATTTTGTTTCGGCAATACTTATTGAGGACTGGACGGATTTCCGTTCAAAGATAGCAGATTTTGTATTCAAAAACGAAAACAGACTTGATGTTCCCGAGCAGTCGCAGAATACAGATGATGCAGACGATACCGGATATTACGAGGATTATGAAAACTATGATTATTATTGATCGATCCCGTAACACTATGAATGACCGCAAAGTGCCTTATAAACAGCAGAGCTATTAAATAGAGCAGCGCCTGTACATTTCCTTGAGGAATGTACAGGCGTTCAGAATAATACAGGAAAACATATATCATGTGGGTACGCAGTGCTAAGGAGCTGTAAAAGCCCGGGGAGCCTGTTTATCCAGCAATTACAAAGAAAAAATAAAAGGAAGTGACACAATGGAGGATAAAAACATCTACAGCGACAGCACAAGAATGAATTACGGTGATGGATTTTCAGATGATGATGCACCGCAGGTCGCTCAGCAGCAGCCCGGTATCAGACAGCCTGTACCCACAAGAGGAGGCAAGCCGGTCAGATACCAGAATGCTGTGAAAAAGAAAAAAGGAAAGAAAGTTCTTGCAATTATACTTATCATACTTCTTTTACTGTTCCTTACGGCAGGAATTTATCTGTTGCTGGTGCTCTCAAGAATACATTATACATTTGATTACCCGGATCACTCCATAGCTGAAAGCAACGGGATCACTCTTAAACAGGAAAGCGGAGTTACAAATATCATGCTGTTCGGTGAGGATAATCACAAGGACGGGGAAAACGGCAGAGCTGACTCAATGATACTTCTGAGCATTGACAAAAACAACGGACAGCTCAAGCAGACCTCTTTTATGCGTGATATATTCGTATCTATCCCCGGATATGATGACAACAAGCTTAATGCAGCATATGCCTTCGGCGGAGCAAAGCTTGCCTGTGAAACGATAGAAAACAATTTCGGCATAAAGATAGATGATTATATGATCGTGGATTTCAACAGCTTTACAGATATTGTTGATTCTCTCGGCGGTATTGATCTTGAGCTGACCTACAATGAAATAGCATATATCAATTGGCAGTCCTACCGGAATAATCAGACTGAGGATGAGGACGAGCTTAAAAAGGATGAATATGAATATTACGAGGACAAGGACGGGTACAGTGTAGCACTTGTTCATGTCAACGGCAGGCAGGCATTATGGTATGCCCGCGACAGAGACAGTGCCGGTTCGGATTTTGACAGAACGCAGCGTCAGCGTATAGTAATAAGCACCATATTCACCAAGCTCAAGGAATCAAATCCCTTTACGCTTTTAGGAACGGTATTTTCAGTATCGAAATACCTGTCAACAGATATAAACCCCATAAGTCTGACAGGCAAGGGCTTTGAGCTTCTCGGGGCGCTCGGATACGACCGTCAGGAGAACAGACTCCCTTCAAGCGACAATTATTATAATGATCGTTATGATTACTGCGGCGAGGTGCTTGTGATAAGCGACAGCGAGCTTGAAAAGGACAGACTTTATTCCTTTATTTATGAGAAACAATAAAGTCTGCATTGTTACCTCTGAGGACAATGTCATCATTTTAAAGTTTTATTGTTTGCTGCAAGGGGACGCCCTCTTTCCCAGGGCGGCACAGAGTCTGTGCACTCCTTTGGACCCTGCTGCCTTTGTAAAGGCTTGCGCGAAACTTTATTTTTAATTGAAAATGCAAAAGAGTCGATGAATCTTCGTGTTCATCGACTCTTTTAAGTGCTGTTTATTTTCTTTTGCTGTAAAATCTTTCCCAAAGCTCTTCGTCTGGGGGAATATCGTCTGTTGTGCCAAGCTCGGCTCTTCGTTTCTGATGAAGAGCTTCAAACTCACCGATGACCTTTGCCGGATTACCGCCGACGATTTTTCCCGGCGGTACATCCTTTGTGACAACACTTCCGGCAGCCACAACAGAGTCCGGACCGATGGCAACGCCTCCAAGTATGGTGGAGTTGCCTCCGATAAAGCAGTTGTCATATATTTCGATACATTCTCTGTGGGGAATATAAGGCTCATTGTCAAGCGTTGCGAACATCATATTTATTACATCATGTGTATAAAAGGTGACATTTGCGGCGATACGGACATTATTATGTATTCTGATAAGCTCCGGCTCATTCGGCAGGGTATTGGGCTGGTAAAGCACCTTTTCTCCTATCATTCCGAAAATATGGTTTTTAACCAGCCAGTTCATTTTTCTGTCCTGTCCGAGCAGACTCATAAAGAGAAATTTCATTTTCATTCTTTTGACTCTTTTCAGTCTTTTCCGGTATGCTTTTTCACGGCTCAGCTGCTCAGGACTCATCTGCTCCTTGTTCATATTATCTCACTCTTTTTCAATATTATGTCTTGTTTCTTTCGGTTATAGTAATTGATTCAATGACAGGCTGTGCTTCAGCCGGGATCGTACCGTTGTCATCAATCGGCTCTGCCTCTGTGCAGATCTTGTCAACGATATCCATTCCCTCTGTCACATAGCCGAAGGCAGCATACTGACCGTCAAGGGATGCAGTGTGGTCGTCAGTCTGTACAATGAAGAACTGTGAGCTTGCACTGTCCATATTGACGCTGTTTCTTGCCATGGATATAGCACCTCTTGTATGAGAAAGGGGATTGTTGACTCCGTTTGCGCTGAATTCACCCTTAATCTCCTTGTCGGAGCCGCCTGTGCCGTCACCCTTGGGGTCGCCGCCCTGCATCATAAAGCCTTCGATTATTCTGTGGAAGGTCAGTCCGTCGTAAAAGCCGGAGCGTGCAAGACTGACGAAGTTTTCTACTGTAATAGGTGCAGCTTCCTGATCGAGATCAACCTTGATCGTACCAAAACTCTGTATTTTGATATTGGCTGTATAAACAAGGTTTTCGTCAAGCTGAGTATCAGTATTATCTGTCTGAGCCGCTGCGCTTGTCTGTGAACCGGCATTATCCTGATTGCTGCTGTTCGGAACAGCAAAAATAAAGATCGCTGCGATCAGAGCAACTACAATAGCGATTATCAGAGCTATAAGTATAATTGATGTGACATCAGTCTTTTTTTCAGGTGCATCGTTCTTTTTTGTAGTCTGAGGAGCTGAGGGCTTCGGACCTGATTTTTTTCTTTTCTTATTTTTAACCATTTTTGGTTTTCCTTTCTTATCAATAATAAATATGATTTCTGGCATGATAAACACTGAGTTTGCACAGATATTTGATTCGGGAGGTTCAGGTTATTTATCAGAATTCTTTAAACAAGCATATCTGATCCCTTCGGGTGGAAAAGTAAAGGAGCATCACAGAGACATCCTGAAAGGGTTGTCAGACAAGCTTCAGGATATCTGAGGGCTTGTCAGCAATATGATCTGCACCGGAGTCGATAAGCTCCTGAACAGGTCTGAACCCCCAGCTGACGCCAACGCTTTCGATGCCTGCATTTTCAGCTGTCTGCATATCAATATTGCTGTCGCCGATATACAGACATTCTTCTGCGGTGACTCCTGCCGCCTGCATGACAGCATTTACAGAAGTCGGGTCGGGCTTTCTTGGAAATTCATCCCTCTTTCCCATGACAAAGGCGAATTTTCTGCCGGGAAACAATTCCTCTGTGATCGCCCTCGTGAATTTATCGGGCTTGTTTGACAGCACACAGTATGCAATACCCTTTTCGCCGAGACTGTCAAGCAGCTCCGGTATTCCGTCATAGGGAATGGTGAAATCTGTGTTGTGCGCATTATAATACGCATTGAAATCCTCAAGGACAGAAGCCTTTATTTCGCTGTCTGTACCCTCGGGAACGACCATTGCACGATCCGCAAGAACGGAAATGCCGCTTCCGACCATGAAACGGTATTTTTCCCTGTCATGTTCAGGAAAGCCGTGTTTTCTGAGAGCATGATTCATTGCGTCTGCAAGGTCATAAAGTGAATTGATGAGTGTGCCGTCAAGGTCAAATATACATAGCTTTTTTGTCATTTCTTGTTTGCTCCTTTGGATCTGTGCGATGCTTTTTTCGGAAGATTGGCTGCTGCGGGATTATCGGGAAGTTCTTCCTTTTCGTAGCTCTTTCCGTCAAGGGCAGGTCTGGGCAGCTTCTGTTTGCGCAGGATTATGATAAATGCAAGTGAAACCAGCAGCATTATAACTGAGATTGCACAGAAGATTATAATATCTGAGATATTTGCGGCGGAAACGGTCAGAGTGAGCTTACCCTGAGAATCTCCGAGCAATGTTGTGTAAACACCGTTATCATTTTTTTCTGCGGTAATATCCTCGGTGCCGCCTTCATGTCTGAGGGAAAGTGATTCCGCAAGCTCACCGTCAGCAGGCAGGATAGTATATCGTACCGGAGTATCAACATTTTTACCCACAAGCAGCGAGGAAAGATCTATATTATCCTCAATATGCTTCTTGGTTCTGAGCGTCATAAAGGGAACCTCAGAGGATGAAGTAATCAGGTTTTTATCGCCGAAAATATCTGTCACCTTGGAATTCAGCTCTCCTGAGCTTCCGCTGAAGGTGATAGTGCATACCGCATTTCCCTGGTCAACTGTCTGAGAGGGAATTATCCCGAGAGGAGTAAAATAAGAGGCTGTATAATCAGAGGCTTCGTAGCCTTCATTGGCTATATCATACACGAAAGAATATGATTTTCTGATATTATCGTTATCGAGCGGTGTGACGTCGATATTTATGGATTCCGGTACATATTGCTTGCCGTCTTTTATCATAAGTGTAAGCGAGGGATTACTGCTTTTTATAGCAGCTATTTTTCCGGGGTTGTTTTCCTTGAGAAGGTCAGTTGCAGTTACCCATTTCAGGTCTGAATATATTCGGCATTCGTCAAGGACGGAATTGTTTATGAGTGAATAGCTGTATTCCACAGGAACATCGGTATTTTCCGGACCAACATAGTTTGAAAAATCCAGGGTTTCCGTAAAGCTGTTCTGATAAGCGAGTGCTGTACTGCCCACAGTCTTGTCAACATATGAGATATCTCCGTAAACAGAAGAAAGCAGTCGGTTGGTGTAGCCTTCAAGCTGCTTCATTGTCACATCTTCAAAGTTGACCTTGTAAATATAGTGATTGTTTTCAAGGAGCCAGTCATAGCCTGCCGAGTCATCGGTAACAGAGGAAAAGTAATCTGTCAGTCTGTCTCCGAGAGAGTCAAAGGTTTTCTGTGTGACTGTGAATGTTATTGTGCGGTCAAATTTTGATTCGGTGGCAGTTGTTTTATTGACTGTGACAACGCAGATTTTTTCGATAGGCTGACCGTTCAGCTTATTGACTGACACTGCCGGGGTTGTTGAAACAGTTGTATTGCCGAAGGTGACCTTTGTTTCCGGCTCGGCGGTTTTATATTCGGGAAGTGTGAGCTTTTCAGTCTGAGCTGAAAGCGTTATCCAGTCGAAGAGCTGACTGCTCTGAAAATCCTCGCTGATACGCCAGCCCTTGGTCAGGGCTGTATTGGGGTTTGAAAATGTCACAACCGGACTGCTGCCAAGAATGTCTGCAAGCTTTGAATTATAATCAGAAAATGAAGAGAAAGCCAGTGTGAAAACATAGACGATATTATCTGAATTCCGGTCAGAGGTATATGTCATTGAAGAGGGACAATGCATACGGATGATCTTATCCAGATCATCAGCGGTCTGTGAGCCGGGCTCGATGACAGAGGCAGGATAAGACACCCTGACCGTTCTTGAGCCTGAGAAGGAGGAAGAAATATTGAGATAGGTTGTAAGCTCCACATTTTCAGGTTCTTTTTCACCGCAGGAGCAGAAGATAAGCATAACGGCTATGCAGATAAAAACGACTGCTGCACGGGGAAAAAATCGTATGTATTTCAAAGCGATCACCTCATTATAGATAAAACAGGATAAGCTGTCCCGGAAAAAGGACTAAAACTATTTTACTATTTTTGTATTATATTGTAAAGAGCTTTTGATAAAACTATAATTGGAAAAAAATAATTCCGGGGCTGAAAACGGCTTGATGATGGGGAAAATGTGAATAATGTTCTACTTGGGAACTAAAAAGCGCATGAAAATGTGTAATAAAAAAACAATTC
>CACWVH010000049.1 GCA_902764235.1 uncultured Ruminococcus sp. | reverse complement strand
TGTCGAGTAGACGTCTCGACTTCACCTCTCTATTTCTATATTTCAAATGTGAGGTTTTGTCTACGCCCCTCACAGAACCCAACGTGCCCTATTAAGGCATTGGGCTCCTCATACCAATCTTACATTAAGCCCATATATTCACATATATCTTTGGCAAAGCTATCGGATGTTTCTTTAGTAAAGAATAATATCTTTTGCTGGTGAGGTATGCCCTTTGGCTCCGTCTTGTCAATGCATTGTAGAACGCATTAACCGTAAACCGATAGAATTTCAACAGTCCTTCCCAGTTTCCGCTTATTCCGTAATAGGCATAGTGTCCACTAAGCTTTCTGTTAAGCTTTTCTATGGTATCAGACGGTTTGCCGTGCATATTTTCCCACAGCCATTCTTTTACCGCTTGTTTCTTTGCCTTCAGCTTCTTCTTGCTTGTGCGATAAACCACCCTATATTTTTCCGTCAGCGTCATTCCGTTGATGAGCGTGAACCCAAGAAAATCAAAGCTTTCTGTTTTACCGTCCTTGCTGTGCTGTTTCGCAAATCTTCCAAAACGCATGATTCTGCTCTTTTCTTCCGATAATTCAAGTCCGAATTTTGCAAGGCGTTCTTTTAGTGCTTCATAAAACGCTTTCGCCTCATTTTCGTACTGAAAGAAGCATACAAAATCATCAGCGTATCTTACTATATACGCTTCTCCTTTGCTTCTTCTCTTTACCACTTTGTCAAACCACATATCGAGCACATAGTGAAGATATACATTTGCAAGCACCGGTGATATCAGTCCTCCTTGCGGTGTTCCTTTATCACTTTCATAGTACTTCAAATCTTCCATTATTCCTGATTTAAGAAATCGTACAACGTACCGCAGAAAATTCTTGTCTTGTATATCATGTTCAAGGAACTTCATCAACCACTGATGGTCTACATTATCAAAGAACCCTTTGATATCTGCGTCAACCACAAAATTGACTTTCTTTGTCATCACTGTTTGGTTGATTTCTCTGATTGCCTGATGACAATTCCTTCCCTTTCTGAACCCATATGAGAAATCGTAAAATCTCCATTCGTAGATTTGGTCGAGAACCTTCCGCATAACTCCCTGCACAAGTCTGTCCTCGTAGGCAGGTATTCCCAGCGGTCGCATTTTATCGCTCCCTGCTTTAGGTATATACGTCCGTCTTACAGCCTGCGGTTTATAGCTGAATCGCTTCATTCTCGCAAGCAAATTTTCGAGGTTTTCCTCCAAGTTCAGAGTATATTCTTCTTTGCTGACCTTATCTATGCCTGTTGCCTTACCGTATTTCTGTCTCCTGTGTTCTTCTCTAAGGGTGTTCTTGTTCACATAGTGCATTACGGTTTGCACTCTTTCGTGATGTTGTGACTGTAATGCTATTCTGTCAAAATCACTTGCCAACTTTTTTTACCTCTGTGTGTAAGTGTTGTTTCTCTTTTCAGAGCGGTTGGTATGTCAGCCCCTTCCCTCCGCGGTCATTACCCGCTTCACAGGTACTATGGGCTAATCCGACTTCTTGCATGTCGTTTTCGCCGTCTTAGACGAAATGCTCCTTGTACGGCAAATACTGATTTTTTTCAGAACACGCAAGACCTCACAGGTATGCCGAGAATAACAATCTTAAGCTCGCCACGCTCTCAGACCCCGACGGAACCCATTTACTCTCGTCATTAACGAGCAAATGTTGTTGCCTGCTGTTTAGGTGAGAACATCGGCTTCCGTTCTTTATTTCTAACGAGGCTCTATCACTTCACGCTTTCGCATTGCGGCTCGCTTAGTCCACGGCTTTGGCTCCAAGGCTGGATAACGGCGGTTGACTACTCCTTACCGTATCGGCTTCCCACCGACTATATTTTCGACACTGAACTGTCGCACCACCGTATATAATTCTACTATACATGGTTACTAATAATATTTGGTCTATTCATCAATTTATGTTATAATATCTAATTAAAGTAGATATTATATCTTAAATATCAGATTGAATAGGTGATGTATATGGAAAAGAATAAGACTTGCTGCTTCTTCGGACACCGTGAGGTTACTCACAATATAAAAGATAAGCTGATAGCAATAATCGAAAAGCTGATTACAGAGGACGGTGTTACAGAGTTCTATGTCGGTCATCAGGGACAGTTTGACAATATGGTTTATTCCGTTCTAAAAGAGTTGAAAGCGAAATATCCGCAGATCAGATATACTGTTGTTCTCGCTTATATGCCTGATGAGTATATCAAAGATGTGTATGGTAACGATACTCTCTTCCCTGATGGTTTAGAAAATACTCCGAAGAAATTTGCTATCAGCAAGAGAAACGATTGGATGATACAGCAGTCTGGTTTTGCGGTCTGCTATGTGTATAAGATTACGGGTGGAGCGGCGAAGTTCAGGGAGAAAGCAATAAAGAAAGAATTGCAAATTATAGATTTACTGAATTGAAATATAGTACAATTTATTGTACACTTTATACATAAAAGAAAATATATAACTTGTATAATTGTGTAGAACATGATAAAATAAATGTGTATGTACTTTTGATATACATAATGATTCTTAATAACTTGAGCAGTTGTATATATTAAGTCTATGTATTGTAGCCACTTGAATTGTTGAGAGGAGGTACACACAGTTAGTCATGAACGAAGAATTAGTATTGAAGATGGCTGAATCAAGTCTGAAAAATGGAGTGTTAACATACGAAGTGTTTGACAGGATATATGGTATGCTTTCTCGAAAGGAGCAATACCAAGTTTGTGAAATACTCCATAAAAATGATATTCACTTAGAAGATATATATGAAGACACAGAAGATGACGATACTGAGCCACTTTTTGACGAAAGACTTTTTAAGGATTCAGAGAATACCGGAGAATATGTATTATTTTATAAAGATATAAAACAATCAAACGATACACTTATTAGATTGATTCAAGAAGGGAATAAACAGGCAAAACAAGATTTATGTGTAAAAAATAAAAGTTTAGTGAGTAAGTTTGCAAATATTTATTATCGTTACTTTGGAAATGATTTGGATTTTGAGGATTTGATGCAGGCTGGTTACATGGGATTATTGACTGCAGCAGAAAGATTTGATTTTAGCAAGGAATCTGCCTTTAGCACTTATGCCGTATTCTGGATTAAACAAGCGATACATCGTCAAATAGCTGAAATAGGATTTCGTATCAGAATTCCTGCACACATGATGGAAAAAGTTGCCAAAATAACACGACTTGATAACAAATACGCAGCGGATGGTATGGATTATATCCAACGAATCAACCTTATAGCCGAAGAAATGGATCTGACAATTGAACAGGTTGAAGAAGCATTATCAATTAAACATCAATTCTTGAGTACAGTGTCACTTGATACGCCTGTTGGAGAAGAAGAGGAGACAACACTTGGTGAATTTATTCAGGCAGATGATTCATTCAATGTTGAAGACCAAATAATTAAAAAATCTTTATCATCTAATTTAGATAGGATTTTATCAACACTGACTAAAACCGAACAAAAAGTGATTAGGTTAAGATATGGCTTTTATGATGGTCGACCAAGAAGACTTGAGGAAATCGGAAATGAAATAGGAGTAACGAGAGAACGTATTCGTCAAATTGAAAGTAACGCACTTAGAAAACTAAGACACCCAACCAAAAGCAATATAATAAAGAACTACAATGATAGCGGAGGATGATTATATGCTTAATGTGATTAAAAAGAAATTTGAAGAAAAACTTGCAGAAAAAGAACAAGTATCAAACAGTATAATTGTATTAAAGGGAATTTCTTTGGAAATGTTATTTCCAAAATACATAGAAAAAGTAGATTTAGAGACTCTTGCGACAAACAGGATATTGTACTTTTCAAAGTTGATTACCGACAGGAAAGTAGTAACCTATGAAGAGTTTTTGTTGCTATATGATTTCATTGTTGCACAGTATAGTGAGGTATACATTTTTGAAAATAACATCTATATGGATCAGTATCCTGTTGAGTTACTTTGCTCAGAAAAAATCAGAAAAGGTTTGCTTAATCATTTTATGGAAGTAGAGGACGATGAAAATGATGATCTGGAAGTAGGAAAAGGTGCTGTTCAAGAACTGATATCATTATATATCGGTGTAAAAGCTTCTAATGGTTTAATTATCGGTGCGTACAATGATAATAAAGTAAATAATAGCTCAAAAGTCGAGGTAATAAGGATTTTTGAAGAAAGCCGTTTTAAGTTAAGAACCACAAATACTGCCAAAACATTTATTGATATTATTGAAGAAGCAGATTATATTGAACTTGTAAATGTAATTTTTAGTGCCCCAAATGAATTGTGCATCAGAATTTCAAATTATACCGGAGATCTTCATAAATTAAATCAACACCTTCAAATCGTTGCTGAAAACTGGGCTGAACAGGTTACACTATCTATTCTACAGCCACAAATCGGTACTATAGAATTTGAACACAAGGCTGAGTATACTGATATTCTTAAAAAACATTGGGGATTTGATTCATTTCGTTCTTTACCAGTTTATGATATGGCAAAACTGGAAGAACATCAGAAAGAAGTAACAAATATTTCTCAAGAAAAAATTATATCAGATATTGTAAAACAGGTAGAAAATTGTGGAAATCCAAATGCAGATTCCAAAGATGTTTTTGTTACGGCTCCTACTGGTGCGGGTAAATCCGTAATGTTCCAAATTCCCGCTATATATCTTGCAGAAAAGCACAATCTTCTTACAATAGTTATTTCTCCTCTGATAGGTCTTATGAATGATCAGATAAAGAATCTTGAGTTAAAGAACTACAAAAATGCAAAGACAATAAATTCGGATATTTCTCCTATTATCAAGCAGGAAATAATGGAAAAGGTGGCATCCAGTGAGTATCATATTCTATATTTGTCTCCCGAAACATTACTTGCTCGAAGTGATGTTGAACAATTAATCGGTGATCGGACAATTGGTATGATAGTAATTGATGAAGCACATATTGTAACAACTTGGGGAAAACAATTCAGACCGGATTACTGGTATCTGGGAGATCATATCAGAAAGCTTAGAAAGCGTCAAATTGATCGCAAAGGAAGGTCATTTGTAATAGCAACATTTACAGCAACTGCCATTTATAAAGGCGTGGAAGATATGTATACAGAAACTATCAATAG
This sequence comes from uncultured Ruminococcus sp., assembly GCA_902764235.1. Lineage (GTDB taxonomy): Bacteria > Bacillota > Clostridia > Oscillospirales > Acutalibacteraceae > UBA1213. Next base: position 9,394 of record CACWVH010000049.1, on the reverse strand, counting down.
TTTGCATATGATAAATCCTATTACGTATCTTGGCTATGTTAAACGAAATGACATTGATATTGTTATTCAACGGTCACAAAAAGACAGAAGTGTCAGGAGAGAGTACGAGCCGGATAAATTTTCTGAAATAGAGAATGTAATCATGAGAGCAATGATTACGAATAAGAAAACTTTAGTTTATTTCCCGACGGTTGCACTTATAAATAGGTGTTATGAATATTTGCGTGCAAAACGAATGATTTCTAAAGTTGCAATTTATCACGGTTCATTAAACAAAGACCAAAAGACGGAGAATTATGAGCAATTCATGAGAAAAGAAAAACTGGTAATGCTTGCAACAAAGGCCTTTGGTATGGGAATAGATATTGATGATATAGAAATCGTCGTTCATTTTGCTCCGACTGGTAATGTTTGCGATTATGTTCAAGAGATAGGTCGTGCTGCCAGAAATCCGTCATTAAGAGGCGAAGCCTTTTATGCCTATGAGCCAAGAGATTTTAAGCATATTAACCGTCTTCATGGGTTATCAACCATCCAAAAATATCAACTCATTGAAGTAATCAAAAAGATTGATGAAATATATAGTAATAGTCTTAAAAGTAGTGGACGGCAGCTTTCAACTCGAAAGAGAAATGCGTTACTTCTGGATGCAGAAAACTTTACATATATTTTTGGTTCACCAATTGATGATGATGACAATAATATCAATAAAGTAAAGACTGCACTGTTGATTATTCAGAAAGATTTTGAAAATAAATTTGGGTTTTCACCGGTTACTATTCGACCAATTCCTTTGTTTTCTGTTGGCTTTTTTCAGATCCAACCACAGATACAAGCAAGGCTATTGGAGAAATATAATGACTGCTTAGAAGAAATAGAACACAAAAAACATATTTGCAGAGTAATGCTTGAAAAGATTTGGAGAAAAGATTACGCAAATCGTTCCCTTCCACAATTCAAGTATTTACTTTATACACGAGATGAGGAACTCGATCTTGTGAAATTATTTCCTATGCGTGCAGCACTCTGTGTTAATATTGAATATGCATCTGATTATTCAAGCGTTTTTAATAAATTTTGGACAGTAATTCAAAAATTCATAAATGATAAAGTACGTTCAGAAAAATATACATCTCAGGAAGAAATTGTAGATGTTTTGAAAGCGGAATGTGGGAAAAGTAAATATAAAGCTCAGTCAATATGCGAAGTGTTGATTGCTTCTATGAACTCGTACCGTAGGAATTATATGAAAGGTATGTCGGCGATTTCAACAGAAAAAGCCATGAAAGACAACACAACAAAATATCAATTCCATGTTGCTGTGAGTTCGTATTTTAACTGGGTAAATAGAATATTTCACAGAATAGTTAATGATACAGATAAAGGTGAACTGTACATAATAAACGATGGCTGCTCGTTGGCAAAGGAAACGAGTATAGTACTGGGAATACTTGAATCGATCGATGTTTTGACTTTCAAAATTATTGGTGGGGCAAACAGTCAATTATATATTTACATCAACCAAATTCAAACGCTAAAAAATATCATTAGCTATCCAAAATCTTATAATAACAAATTATTAAGTTCTGTATCTGAAAGACATTTAATCTCAGTTAAAATGCTTACATATTTGTACGAAAATGGATTCAACAGTGATGATATGTGGAATATTTTGGAGGATTATTTCTTGGGTAGGATTCCAGAAGCTGTAATACAAGCGTGTCGTGATGTTAATCCTAATATGGTATTTGAATAAAGAAGCACTAAATCCCAAAGTTTATTAAAATTTGTTAAATTGCAGTGAATTTGCAACTACATAACCTTGATAAAACAGAAAAAACTTATGACATTTTATAAGAAAGCCATGCAGTTAAATGAACCGCACGGCTTTTGTCACGATATAATATTATACTAACAGAGAAGAAAATATCTTTTAACCACCACTCACAACATCCTCAAGCCATACAAGCGTCAGATGCTCGTCTTTCTCAGCTTCGGCGGTCAAATTATCATCAAAGCCTGATTCAGAAAACAGGTAATAGAAAAATTCAGCTTTTTCTTTCTGCTGGGAAAGCTTTGCTGATGTATCAAGATACTCTGCATAACTGAACGGTCTGCCCTTGAACTTGCACTCGCCTACAAGGTATTGATCCGCTTTTTGAGATACGGCAAGCGAGTCTATTTCAGTCTCCTGCACTTCCGTTTTGTCTTTCCGACGGACAGTCGTTCTGCCACACCAACGTCCCATTCTCTGATAGCGGAATGGCAGCCTTCCTGTTCGCTGCATTTTCCGGACATACTCACGGCATACATCTTCAAACGCAAAGGATGCAAACTCATGCAGATTCGGCTTTATCGCATACTCAAATACGCCGTCTGCATCGCCGCTTTCAAGCTCGGAATAATTGGTGAATACAAAAGCATACCAGAAGCGGAAAAAGTTGTCTGTCAGACGGTAAAGCCCACGATTGGTATTTGCCCGCTCCTTCATGCCGTCATCAACGGAAAACTCACGCTTGATAATCTCAAGCTCGATCAGTTTTTTCAGATATACGCTTGTTTTCGAGGTATCATCAACCAAGGATTTCACGCTTATGTCGTTCAGCTTTGTATTGCCGAGTGCCACAGCCTCTATGATAGAGTTGTAAAGCGGTGTCTCCCTAAGCTCCTGACGGAGCAGGAACTCTACCTCGCTGTACAGCACACAGCCCTTTGTCAGAATATTACGCTTGATATTCTCCTCCAAAGGCAAATCGGCATCAAACTGCCGCAGATAGTGAGGAATACCGCCGAGTATTGAATAGGCAATTATCTTTTCTCTGTCGGTATAGTTCGGGAAGAACTGCACCGCATCATAAAAGGACATGGCTTCCATTTTGTAAATGCCCGTTGCCCTGCCATAAAGCGGATTCTTTTCTGCAAGCAGCTCTTTTTCGATGAAACTCATGGCACTGCCGCAAAGCACGACCATGATATTCTCGTCCTTGAACAGCTCGTCCCACAGGTTTTGCAGGACAGATGGGATACTCTCGTTGCCACGACACATATAAGGAAATTCGTCTATGATAAGCAGCTTCTTTTCATCACCGTAAGGAAGGTCAAGAACGCTTTTTAGGGCTGTTTCCCATTCTGTAAACTCCTTGATATAGCTTGCCGCAGGGATGTTCTCTTTCAGCAGCTTTTCAGAAAAACTGCGGAGCTGCAGCTTGTCCGAAACCTCCCGACAGGAATAGAAAATGTGCCGCTTGCCCTTGCAGAACTCACGCAGCGTTTCAGTTTTGCCTACACGCCTGCGACCATACAGCACAATGAGCTGTCCGCCCTTGCTGTTATATTTATCCTCTAAAAACTGCAATTCCTGTTTTCTGCCGATAAACATACTCTCACCTCAATATCTAATCGTGATTTACTAAATCGTGATTTGATATTATTATACGCCTTTTAGAGTTAATAATCAATAACCTGTAAAAAAATTTCAGCCGTGTTTCCCGTTCTGGTTGTGGGAAACACGGCATTGTAAATAATTATTACTGAAAAAATAGGTGAAATCTCCGGCAATACACACATTACACTCTGACCGGATAACTATACAACTCTGAAAACTATAGTTTCATTAAGTGAAATATTCCATATATCACATGGTGCATTTCCTCTAAGTGATGCCGAAATATGATAATATCTCATACAGTCAACAATATATTTTATTATTTGTGGAGAACGCCTTTTGTAGCCAAATGCAGAAAGCAGTGTTCTCAACTTCATACAAGCAAATCCTCTTGAGTTGATATATAGAATTTTTATACGCAGTTCCTTGAAAATAAGATGATTAAAGGAGTCACGCAAATTATCTCCCGAATAGTTATTGACAAGACCTAATGCTTCGCTGTCCTTTTCGATAGCTTCTATTTCGGAAAGATAGTTTTCTGTATTGTTTATGTAATTCAAATTGTCCATTACATCCAAAAACAGTTTTTTCTGATTGTTGCGATACTCAGGGAGAAGAAAGGACTTGTCATTCTGATAAATACTATGAAGCAAGTCCATATACTTATTGCAGTCCAAAGCGTGATGTTGAATGATAAGTGCAAGCTCAAATGGAGTATAAAGATAGCTTTTCATCGTTATTCTCCTTTATTTGTCGCTTTTTTCTCCATTACAAACACGACAAAGAATTTGCAAATTATCAAGAATTGTTTTACCGCCTTTATTCATAGGCTTGATATGGTCAACCTGAAGCATAATTCTGTTTGAAAACTTCTTGCCGCATAATGCACAGGTAAACATTCCATCCTCATCTGTAGCTTTTGCGAAAACTGCATCACGGAGTTCTTTTTCGTATTCAGGATTTATCTTGCGAATCTCAATCAGTGTCATATCCTCAAGTTTTTTCTTTCCAACTGTAACATTGCCGTTCTCTTCAGGCGGGAATGGAAATATAAGTCTGATTATTTCTCTGTAAAGCTGATCCAAAAAGTATTTTTGCCTGCCAAAGAATAGTCTGAGTATATTTTCATCTCCATCATCCCAAAGCTGTCTGACATAAGCAGATTGGGTATCCGGATCCATTTTGTTATCAACAATATATTTTGCAATTTTACAGACATCAATTTTACTCTTGTCAAGAACGTCAAAAGTGTAGAATGTAGGAGCTGTTTCGTACTGTGCATAGTATTTCAGAATGTTGATAATATCTCTTTCATCGTAAGGAGGTATCATCTCTCCGAGAAAGAATGTATCTCTGCATTGATGTGCCATTTGAATAAGCTCATCCTGTGGGATATACTCATTCGTATCACCGAATGAAGCGAACAGTTCCGGCAAGGACTGCATCATATTCTCATACGCTTTTGCTGTGCTGTCATAAACCATAACCTGATAGGAAATATCCATTCCATCTTCTTCAAGATATGTAAACGCATACATTCCGATAGGAATACGCTTTGTAAACGGAACTTTTTCCAAGTCTTTTGTATCGGCACTGTCATTCAGCATTTTCGCAAATTCCTCTATCTTTGAAATTGCGATAAGGCGAATATCTCTCTTTTCGTAATCGGTCTTTGTATCTGCAAAACCGTTGTTGTCCTCAAATATGGTTTCAGGATTAGACCAAGCAATCTTATCAAGTCCGTTATCAATAAACGAAACAATGTAGGCTTTTTTAGTTCCGCCTGCCTTTTCACCCCTCAAAGCTCTGCCTATCATCTGTGTCATCAATATTTTTGAAACAGTCGGTCTTGTGAGAAAAACAGTCTGTGTTTTAGGCAGATCAACTCCTTCGGTAAGGATATTGACATTGACAAGAACTTGTATCTCTTCGTTTTTGTATGCTTCATATACTCTTGCATTATCCTCACGGCTTCTGCTTACTCCTGTTATTGCATCACGAACGGAAGAAACAACATATCCTGCTTTAATTCCATAATGATTAAAGAGTGCAGACAAAGCTATAGCGTGATTGACATTCAATGCAAACAAAATAGTCTGACCGTATCTTTCTTTGTTATTTACATAGGTTTCTACAATGAATTTATTACGGACAGCATTGTTTACCATTTCATCAGCAAGATCATCAGGAAGCAAATCTAAACGCTGTATTCTCTCTAAGTCCTTTGCACCTAAATAAGATCCATATTCTTCCCCTGTATTATAGCTTTCAATAATCGGCTGTGAGAGTATCTGCCTGTTGATCAGTTCTTTTAGAGAGATCTGATATGTTATGCCTTTCTCATTCTGTACAATTTCTCCGTTTTCTACGCCATCAGTAAATATTTTGCCAAGTAAACCTCTTTCGCTTTCGGCAGTGCGGAATGGAGTAGCAGTCAAACCAATCAGCTTGACATTTGCAACCTTGTCTTTTACATAGCTGATAACCTTACGATATGTTTTGGCTATAGAATGATGTGCTTCATCAACAACAAAAAATATTTCATCTTCGCCTTTCAGCCACTTATCAAGTGCTTTTGGATTTCTTCCAATACTGTCTTTACTGACAATAAGCAAGTCATCTTTCTTGTCTATGTCAACCATTTTATCGTGTTCGGAAGCACCTGAAATAACTCTGTATCGGAAAGAATATATTCCCGGTATCAATTCAGAATAAGCATAGTTCTGAAAGGTTTCAGCAGCCTGATCGAGCAGAGTTTGTCTGTGAGCAATCCAAAGAATTTTCTTTTTCCGATCTATGGCATTTCTCAGAAGCCAAACAGCCGCAGTATAGGTTTTACCGCCGCCTGTTGGCAATACAACGAGCGTACTGTAAGAGTTTGTTTTGTTAATAATATCGAGATTAGCCATAGCCTTCTTCTGATGTTCATACAGATAGCGATGATTACTGCCGGATTTCGGAGATACTATTCCGTTTGATTTCGTTTCTATATATGTATTCATTTTACTACTGCTCCTTTTCACTTCATTACCTAATAAGTGGGACTTGGAGTCCCACTTACTTGGATAGCTGTTTGATTTTCCATACACGAGCTTCTACAAGCAGCCTGTCTATGACTTCCTGCTTGCCGTCTGTGTATGCTATCCTGTTATCAGGATACTTCTCTGCAAGCCTGAGCTTGACCGATTCATATTCCCTTGCAGCTTCGATATTGCTGTTCAGATAGTCACGGAAGTTGATGTAATTATTCCATTCATCAGAGCCGAAAAGCACCACATGGATATGATGCGAGCGTGTGTCCCTTGCAAAATCGCCCATAATAAACAAAAGCTGTTCCGGTCTTTCGTCAAACCTGAAAATAATATCTGCTTTTTCAAGCACATCACGCTTACTCAAAATAAGCTCATAATCGTTCACAGCAACGGCAATGTCAATGATCGGCTTGGCACTTATCGTTCTGATAGAAGTGCTGCCTATGTGCTGAATATCTGCGGCTATGCTGCCGAGTATGTTTTTGAGTGTCTGTATCGTTTCTTCGGCGATTCTTTCCCACTCAGCTTGATGCGGTTCAAGATAAACCGTTCCTCGTTTCATTCCTATGCTCATGTTGTCACCTTATACAGCAATAATAAATAGTCATTCTTCTTCCATATAGTTATCCTCGTTTTCTTCTAACCATTGGACAAAATCATCAAAGGACACCTCGAAGTTGATACATCTATCTCGCATTTTTCTTGCTTTTGCTGACCATATTTTGAAGTCGTTTTTGTCAATCAGCTTGGCTTTCAATTTTCTTCTCTGTTTTGAATAGGCAGAATCAAAAATTTTCAATAATGAGACTCTTGTTTTTGCAGTATTCTTATCAATGTATGTATCGTGTTCTGAATAATCAAGCCCCATTTCCCGGCAAGTCTGCTTCAATAACGAATCATACCTGTCACAAAATTTTGTATGCTTGTTGATAAAGCATGGAAATGGCTTTTCACAGCGTTTACATACTTTATATGAGATATCCTTGCCGATAAGATAGTACATCAGAAAATAAAGAATATCACCTATATTTTTCGGATATAAAACTTTGCACAATAAACCATCTATATTTTCAATTCCGATATCAAGTGTACGATTAATAACAGGAGTATCCATACTATCTTCTTTTCCATCGATCATATCAAATACGTATCGATGTGCTAAAGAAAACAAATTTTCTATTTCAATAATAGTTCCTGTTTCTTCCGTTTCAGAATAACCGTATGTTATCCATGTATTTTTATCATAGCTTTCAAGCAGATCATTTTCAAACAGATAATCTATGGAATCATAATAAAACCAAAAAATGTTTCCAAAAGACATAAGACTATGAGGACATGGATGCGGTTCATATCTCGGATCGCCTTTGTGTTCGACCAAACTCCTTATATAATCATAGTTTTGTCTTATCCAAAAGAAAATATCTGTAAAATCTGCTTCATGATTGGTGACAAAATCACATAAAGAATATGTCACATAGCTTTCCCTTTGTTCTGATAAATTCCCATCTTTCCATATTTCAAAAAATTCTTTATTGTCCCTGATATAAAACTTATAATTTTTCATTTCGATACCCCTAAAGTATAGATTACTCTTATTATACAGGAAAAGATAACGAATTTCAATAAAATTAAAATCAAAACAATAAAATATTAAAATTTTGATTGACAAATAACGTTATCTATGATAAACTGTTATTTAATCAGAATATAAAACTAATTATATTATGATTTAGATAATCAAAAGATAAAGGAGTGTTTTTATGCTTAACAGGGAAGAAATCAAAAATCTGCCGCAGTTGCTCACACCACACGAATTAGCAGAAGCAATGGGTATCTCACTGCCGTTTTGCTACAAGCTCATACGCACAAAAGGTTTTCCGAGCTTTCGTGTCGGTAAGAAGTGGCTCATCGCAACAGACAAGCTGATGGAATGGATCGACTTACAGGCTGATTCTGATGTCGGTAAGAAACCGGAGGTACAAAACGAATGAGTAACAAACCGGAATTAAAGCTGATAAACATGGCTGATGTAGAAGCAACAGAGGTTGAATGGCTGTGGTATCCGTATATTCCCTACGGAAAGATAACAATTATACAGGGCGATCCTGGCGAGGGCAAAACTACTCTTATACTCAATCTTGCTGCTATGTTGTCAAAAGGTGATAAACTGCCTGAAAGCGAAATTAAAAATGAGCCGATCAACATTATCTATCAAACAGCAGAAGACGGACTTGCTGATACTGTCAAACCAAGATTGATTGCAGCTGATGCAGATTATAAGAGAATAACGGTTATTGACGAAAGCACAAGCGAATTATCATTTACCGACGAAAGACTTGAGCAGGCAATTATTGAAACCAAAGCTAAGTTGGTTATACTTGATCCATTACAGGCATACATAGGAGCAAGTGTTGATATGCACCGAGCCAATGAGATACGACCTATCATGAAACACTTAGCGGAAGTCGCACAAAGACAACAGTGTGCGGTCGTTCTTATAGGTCACCTGAATAAAGCAATGGGAATGAAATCTTCTTACAGAGGTTTAGGCTCTATTGACATTCCTGCATCGGCAAGAAGTGTATTGCTTGTCGGCAGGATTAAAGACAATCCCACTGTCAGAGTAATGGCACAAGTTAAGAGCAGTCTTGCTCCGGAAGGCGAGCCAATCGCCTTTGAACTTAACAAGGAAACAGGTTTTCGATTTATCGGAAAATATAATATTTCTATTGATGATCTTCTTAATGGTACAGGCAATGTTTCAAAAGTAGAACAAGCGGAAAAGTTTTTAATGGAGTTTCTTTCTGATGGAACTCCAAAACAGCAAAAGATAATTCAGCAACAGGCAAGTTACAGGAATATTGGCAATAGAACATTGAATGATGCAAAAAAGAATCTGAATATCAAATCATTCAAAAAGAAAACTTGGTTTTGGCAGCTTCCAAATTAACATTGCAAGATTGTATGTATTAGGAAA
>CACWVH010000048.1 GCA_902764235.1 uncultured Ruminococcus sp. | reverse complement strand
CCCTTGACAACCGTCAGGTTGCCTGCGGTTTTTTTGCACAATCTGACGAAAAAATTGCTGACGCAATACAGGCACTGGATTTAATCAGTGCTTCCTTAAAAATTGATTTCCGTGACAGCATCGGCGGCGGATTGCCTATTGACAATAATAAGGTGAGATTGTATAATAATACCATTAATAATTCACCGATCGGTCTGTTGGTCGGTAAAGCTGCATAAATGAAACGGAGGTAACGAAAATGAAAATGAAGAATGTTATCAGGAAAGCCTTTGCTGCCGCTATGGCTGCTGCGATGCTGTGCACAGGAGCGGCAGTGCTGCCGCAGGTGACAGGCAGTACGATTGCAGTTCAGGCTGCGACAACAGCAGATTATGTTAAGCTCAAGGAAACAAAGATATATAATTACAGCAATAATTATACAGCTGTTTACAAAACACCGGAGATCAGGCTGACAAGTGCGGATGCGAAAGCAGCAAACAGTGAGATCACTTCAATAATAAATAAGTATAAAGCTCCATGGTCACAGGGAAGCAAGGGATCAAAAAAGAAAATTGACTATGTAAGCTATCTGAATGGTAATATTTTAAGTCTTGTCATAGATATTGACGATGAGAATAACTTATACATTGATTATCTGACATATAACTTTAACGTAAAGACCGGAAAAAGACTTTATAATAAGGATATTAAAAACGCACTCGGTGTCAGTGACAAGGAAGCATATGACCTGATGTATAATTATGTCAGCTATGCCAACGATCACAGATCTATCGGTAAGGGCGACCGCTCAAAGACTATGACATCGTCTAATATAAACAGCTGTGCGCTTTTTACCACCGGCAAGAATAAGCTGGGCTTTATCTATAAAATATATAATTATGCCGGACCTGAATATCATATGTATCCCGGAGAGGTGACCGTCAATCCGGCGCCTGTGCTTAATAAAACAACCCTGTCGCTCGGAAGGGGCGAAAGCTTTAAGCTTACTGCAAACCAGAGTGTTGCATGGCGCACATCAGATTCAAAGCTTGCAAAGGTTGATAAAAACGGCAATGTGAAAACAGTCGGCACAGGCGTTGTATATATCACGGCGAAAAATTCAAACGGCAAGGAAAAAGCCTGCAAAATCACAGTTAAGAACGCACCGGGTAAGATTACGCTTACAAAGGGTGCAGTAACCATCGGTGTTGGCGAGAAATTCACAGTCGGTTCAACCGTTAACAGCGGAGCAGCCTGCTCAAAGAGAACATACAGAACAAGCAACAGCAGTGTGGTGAAAATGACACGCACGGACTGGCAGGGCGATTTTGTCGGCGTAAAGCCGGGTGTCGCATATGTAACAGTACGCACCTATAACGGAAAGGAATCTGCCTGCAAGGTAACAGTAAAGGCAGCTCCGGCAAAGGTTTCACTGAGTAAGGGCACAATGACTCTGAAGGTGGGACAGAGCGCAAGCCTCAGCGCTTCGATCCCTTCAAACGCAGGCTGTGCGTCAAGAACCTTCCGTACAAGCAACAGCTCTGTGGTAAAGATGACAAAGACGAACTGGACAGGCAGCTTCAAGGCGGTAAAGGCAGGCACAGCGTATGTAACAGTACGTACATATAACGGCAAGGAGGCAAGCTGTAAGATAAATGTAGTAAATCAGAATCAGTTTGATATGAGTAAATATACAGGCCGCTTCACAAGCTATATGGGCAGTGTGGATATTATCAGACGTTCTGACGGAAGATATGATATATTTTCAGAGCTTGTCTTCAACGGCGGAATGCGTATCAGTCAGATGAGTCATACTGCCGATATAAAATCCGATACAATAACATTCAATGCAAAGGACAGCTGGTTAAATACCTACAAGTATACTATTACCTTCAAGGATGGTAAGGTGTATTTTTCACAGAAGCTGGTAAAATATGCAGAGCATACTATCTGGGCGGCACCGGATGAAAATAATCTGTTATTTACAAAATAAAAAATACCCGGATCCGTGAAGTCCGGCTGAGTATATTTTTCCTGAAAAGGTGCAGCTTTTCAGCCCATCCCCCGTCCCCCTTCCCGAAGGGAAGGGGGAGTTTTCAGTGGACGGCGGCAGGCGTATTGCGTACACCTGCTGCCTGAATAGATCATTAATCAAATTTCAGTCTCTGTCAGAAAAACTGCTCTGACAGGGACTGATCTGTTTTGTGCATAAAGTATAATTTTTTTGGCAGGTTGTATCTTATTCGTCAAAAAATATTAAATTTCAATTATCTCTTGCTTAAATCAAACAATCGTTGTATAATTAATAATGTGTTTGTATCATTATTTCTAAGGAAACGCTGAATAAATATCATTCCGTGCTTTAACGGCACCCGAAGGTGGCTTTGTGTGGGGCTTCGCCCCACGTTCTGAACCCCCGATCAATGAATTGATCTGCGTTTCCCTAATGACGCAGCGGCATGGACTGTCGGGACAGACGGTTTGTGCTTTTGCGGCAGGAAAATGACCTTCGGACAGCTTTTTGTCCGATACATTACCGAGAGGAGTAATAAAAATGGAAAAAACAGAGCTTCTTTATGAAGGAAAAGCAAAAAAGGTATACGCAACAGCCGATGAGCAGATGTGCGTGGTTGAATACAAGGATGACGCAACTGCGTTCAACGGTCTCAAAAAGGGAACTATCACAGGCAAGGGCGTTGTCAATAACAGAATGTCTAACTTTATGTTCAGACTTCTTGAAGAAAAGGGCGTAAAGACTCATTATGTAGAGGAGCTCAACGACAGGGAAACTGTTGTTAAAAAGGTAAGCATCGTTCCTCTTGAGGTCATCATCAGAAACAAGGCAGCCGGTTCAATGGCTAAGCGTCTTGGTCTTGAGGAGGGCTTCGAGCTTAAAACAACTGTAATTGAATTCTCATATAAGGATGATGCACTGGGCGATCCGCTTATCAATTCCTATCATGCAGTGGCTATCGGCGCCGCAACATGGGAGGATATCGAAACAATAAAGAAAATGGCATTTGATGTCAATAAATATATGGTAGAATTCTTTGAGAGCGTTGGTGTTGAGCTTATCGACTTCAAGCTTGAATTCGGTAAGACAGCAGACGGCGAGATCGTTCTTGCTGACGAGATCTCACCTGATACCTGCCGCTTCTGGGATATCAAGACCCACGAGAAGCTTGACAAGGATCGTTTCCGCCGTGACCTCGGCGGTGTTGAGGAAGCATATGCCGAGATGATGAGAAGAATAGGTCTCGGCAAATAATATCAGAGCATGGCTTAATGTGGAATGTGGGGCTTTTACGGCGGACGATATGATCCGTTTTTCCCGGTTTTTGCTGACCGGCAGATTATTCGGAGGGCGTCCGCAGGATGCGGACGCAGCAAAAGAGAAGACCCATAAGAGAAGGGGCTTACGCCCCTCCCTTTAAGGTTCTCCTCTTTTGAAATCTTCTCTCCTTAACCCCACCCCTTCCGCTGCGCTGCCCACCGCCTGCGGTGTGCGTGCTCGCTTACTGCACCCGGTTTCCCACGCTGCGCTGCCTTCGGCGTGCTCGCTTACTTTCAAAGCGGCGTTGGGGTTTGTGTAAGAGTGGGCTACTTGGTTACGCTGATTCAAAAAAAAATTATCTGCCGAGGCTTTTTTCGGATATGCAGATGATAGTATATTAAAAATATGCGGACGCAGCCCTTAGACTGCTATGCAGAGATTTAAGTTCAGGTCCGGTCTTTTCAAAGGCTGGCGGGTCAAGGGCAGAGCCCTTGCGGATTGAGGGCATAGCCCTCAGAAAAGAGATCATGGGGTTGATTTTTTGAGTATTGATTCACAGGATTATTTTTCTGAGCAGCTGCATGAGGAATGCGGCGTATTCGGAATTTACGGAAATGACAGCCTGGCACCGGCATTTGCCTGCTATAACGGACTTCTGGCTTTGCAGCACAGAGGTCAGGAAAGCTGCGGCATTGCGGTAAATGACAGGGGAGTTATATCCGGACATAAAAATATGGGACTTGTCAGCGAAGCATTCAGCACAGAGATACTGAATTCCCTCAAGGGACAGATGGCAATTTCCCACGTAAGGTATTCAACGGCAGGCGGCAGTGTGCGTGAAAACTCACAGCCGCTTGTTATGCGTTATGTTAAGGGTACTCTTGCCATAGCACATAACGGAAATCTGACGAATGCCTATGAGATAAGACGTGAGCTTGAGCGCAGAGGAGCTATTTTCCAGACAACGATAGATTCCGAGGCGATAGCTTATCTTATCGCAAGGGAACGTATAACTACCGGCTCTGTTGAAGCAGCAGTGGAAAAAACTATGACTCAGATCGAGGGCGCATATTCCCTGCTTGTGATGAGTCCGCAGAAGCTCATCGCTGCAAGAGACCCCCACGGCTTCCGTCCGCTTTGCATGGGAAAGCTCGGCGACAGCATAGTGTTTGCTTCCGAGACCTGCGCACTGGCAGCCTGCGGAGCAGAATTTGTAAGGGATGTTGAGCCGGGCGAGATCATTGTGGTCGATGAGACAGGAGTGCGCTCGATAAAAACACTTTGCACAGACAAGAGCAAAAAGGCGCTTTGCGTCTTTGAATATATATATTTCGCAAGAACCGATTCCGAAATTGACGGTATCAGCGTGTATAAATCACGCAAGCAGGCAGGACGAATCCTTGCAAGGGAATTCCCCGTTGAAGCAGATATCGTCATCGGTGTACCCGAATCCGGAATTGATGCAGCAATCGGTTACAGCGAGGAATCAGGCATACCATATGAAAAGGGTATCGTCAAAAACGGATATATCGGAAGAACCTTCATCAAGCCTACTCAGAAGGAAAGAGCAAACAGCGTAAAGCTGAAGCTGAATCCGCTGCGTTCTGTGCTTGAGGGAAAAAGGGTAGTTGTGATAGATGACTCCATCGTCCGTGGAACGACCTGCGACAGAATTGTAAAAATGCTAAGAAATGCCGGAGCGTCCGAGGTACACCTGAGAATAAGCTCACCGCCGTTTATCTGGCCGTGCTTCTACGGAACGGATATCCCGAGCCGTGATGAGCTTATCGCTGTAAAGCATACGATACCTGAGATATGTGAGCTGACCGGAGCTGATTCACTGGGCTTCCTGCCTGCGGATAAGTTAGGAGAAATGCTCGGCGGAGAGGAATGCGGCTTCTGCGACGCCTGCTTCTCTGGAGTATATCCCACAAAGATACCGGAAAAAATGCTTGCAGGCAAGGAGAGAGGCGGAGTTAATTTCGACAAAAAGCTCCCGGAAAAAAAGGACGGCTCAGCCTGTCTCGGAAAGCAGGAATAAAAGAAGCACAAGCTTTTTCCTGCGTATTCCCGGATATTGAAAACACGGAAAGGAAACTATATTTATGAGAGATACATATGAATCACCGCTTTCTTCAAGATATGCGGATAAGGAAATGAAATATATCTTTTCTCCCGATAAGAAATTCAAGACATGGAGAAGGCTCTGGATCGCACTTGCCGAGGCAGAGCATGAGCTTGGACTTGATATAACTCAGGAGCAGATAGACGAGCTGAAGGCTCACGCTGAGGATATCAACTATGAGGTCGCTGAGGAAAGAGAAAAGATCGTCCGCCATGACGTTATGTCCCATGTATATGCATACGGTCAGCAGTGCCCGAAGGCAGCCGGTATTATCCACCTTGGAGCTACCTCCTGCTATGTGGGCGACAATACGGACGTTATCATTATGACAGAGGCACTCAGGATAGTTGAGAAAAAGCTTGTGAGTGCTATTCGTCAGCTTTCAAAATTCGCAGAAAAGTATAAGGATCTCCCGACGCTTGCATTCACACATTTCCAGCCTGCCCAGCCTACAACAGTAGGCAAAAGAGCAACACTCTGGATTCAGGATCTTCTGATGGATCTTGAGGATGTAAGATTTGTGCTTTCAAATATGAAGCTTCTTGGCTGTAAGGGTACAACAGGTACACAGGCAAGCTTCCTTGAGCTTTTCGAGGGCGACCATGAAAAGTGCAAGCAGATAGATAAGCTTATCGCAAAGAAAATGGGCTATGACGATTGCTTTGCAGTTTCCGGTCAGACCTATTCAAGAAAGCTTGACAGCCGTGTGCTGAATGTTCTTGCAGGCATTGCACAGAGTGCAACAAAGTTTTCAAACGATATCAGACTTCTCCAGCATCTCAAGGAAATCGAGGAGCCGTTTGAGAAAACCCAGATCGGCTCAAGCGCAATGGCATACAAGCGTAACCCGATGAGATCAGAGCGAATGGCTTCGCTTTCAAGATATGTGATGATTGATGTGCTCAATCCGTATATCACAGCGGCAACACAGTGGTTTGAAAGAACCCTCGATGACTCAGCAAACAAGCGTCTGAGCGTACCCGAGGCGTTTCTTGCAGTTGATGCGATTCTCAACCTCTATATAAACGTAAGCGACGGACTTGTTGTATATGATAAGGTAATAACCTCAAGACTTATGAGCGAGCTTCCGTTCATGGCAACAGAAAACATAATGATGGATGCAGTAAAGCGCGGCGGAAACCGTCAGGAGCTTCATGAAAGAATCAGAGAACATTCCATGGCAGCGTCGGCAGTGGTAAAGCGTGACGGCGGCGAGAATGACCTTCTTGAGCGTATTGCCGGTGACAGCGCATTCGGAGTAACACTTGATGAGCTGAAATCGCTTCTGAGACCTGAAAACTATGTAGGTAGAGCGCCGCAGCAGACAGAGGATTTCCTCAATGAAACAGTTGCACAGGCACTTGCGCCCTACGCTGAAATGAAAACCGAAAAAGCAGAGATCAACATCTGATATCAAAGCGGCAGTGCCGTGCGGTCGGGGCTGTTGCTTTACAAAGGCATCAAGCTTAGTCTTATTCATCCTGACGGATGAACGCTTTGCTGACGCAAAGCCCCCTCATCCGGCACTGCGTGCCACCTTCTCCCGGAGGGAGAAGGCTTTAGATCACCCGATTTCGGGGCTGTATTCTTAGGTTGACGGCATTGCCTGGTGGGAAGGTTTAAGCCGAAAGAAACAGTCTTCGTGCGTAAATCAAGTGAAACACAGCAAAATTAAAGTTTAGGTCAAGCCTTTTTAAAGGCTTGCGGGTCAAGGGCAGAGCCCTTGCAGGGATTCGGGGGCGGAGACACCGACAGGGCAGGGCAGAGCTACCGACAGAAGATTTGATACAAAATTGTAAAGGAAGATGCAATATGATAACAAATAATATACTTACAGAAACAGATGCACGCAAGGTCATAGCTCAGCTTGGAATGTACAGCGTGGTTGAGTATGAAAAGGATATTTCTGTCGGACCTGCATCCGCTCAGACAGCTTATTTTATGGGCAAGATGGGCTGCAGAAAAAGACAGGTTCTCGCAACACTGAATAATCAGGGTATCATACTTCAGGCAGGAGCAATGCAGATCATCAGCGGAAATGTGGATATGAATACCAACGTCAAGGGCGCAGGCGACCTTTTCAAGAAAATGGTCGGCGGCAAGGTCACAGGAGAAAGCGGTATCAAGCCCAGATATTTCGGATCAGGTCAGGTTCTTCTTGAGCCTACATATAAATACATCCTTCTTGAGGATCTTTCAAAATGGGGCGGAGCAATGACCATCGAGGACGGTCTTTTCCTCGCTTGTGATGATACAGTTGACCTCAAGGTGACCTCAAGAGCGAATTTCTCATCAGCAGCGCTCGGCGGAGAGGGACTTTTCAATTCTACTCTTATCGGAAACGGTATTGCAGTTCTTGAAAGTCCTGTACCCTCACATGAACTGCTTGTATTCGACCTCAATAACGATGTACTGAAAATTGACGGAAATATGGCTATCGCATGGTCACATTCACTCCAGTTTACGGTTGAAAGATCATCAAGATCACTCGTCGGCTCAGCAGCGTCGGGCGAGGGACTTGTTAATGTATACAGAGGTACAGGCCGTGTGCTTGTCGCACCGGTATCATAAGCCGGCAGAAATGCCGCAAAAAAAACAGCAGCCGGAAAAACAGACGGTATCCTCCGTCCCCGGACTGCATCTGAAAGGCAGGTAAAAAACAAATGGTCAGAGCAATAGTCGGCGCCAACTGGGGCGATGAAGGCAAGGGCAAGATCACAGATATGCTGGCACAGAAATCAGATATGGTAATAAGATTTCAGGGCGGCAGCAATGCAGGTCATACCATAATAAATGATTACGGCAAGTTTGCACTTCATCAGCTTCCCTCAGGCGTATTCAATCAGAACATAACAAATATAATAGGCAACGGTGTTGCACTCAGCGTGGAAAACCTCGTAAAGGAGATACAGCACCTTATCGACGGCGGTGTTCCGAAGCCGAAGATCCTCGTTTCGGACAGAGCACAGATCGTAATGCCCTATCATATTCTCTTTGACTGCTATGAGGAGGAAAGACTCGGAGGTAAAAGCTTCGGCTCAACAAAGTCGGGTATTGCCCCGTTCTATTCGGATAAATTCTCAAAGATAGGCTTCCAGGTAAATGAGCTTTTTGACGATGAGGAAGGTCTTAAAGAAAAAATCATGCGTATACTTGAAGTAAAGAATGCTGTCGTCAGAAATGTATACAACAAAGAGCCTATCAGCGCAGATAAAATGTTCGCAAAGCTCATGGAATATAAAAAGGCTCTTGAGCCGTATGTTGCAAGCACCTTTGATATTGTACATGACGCAGTAAAGGCAGGAAAGGATATACTTTTAGAGGGTCAGCTCGGCTCACTCAAGGATACAGACTTCGGTATCTATCCGATGGTAACATCATCAAATACTATCGCAGGCTACGGTGCAGTAGGCGCAGGCGGAATCCCGCCCTATGAGATCAAGGATATCATCACTGTTGTAAAGGCTTATTCAAGCTCTGTGGGCGCAGGCGAATTTGTCAGCGAAATCTTCGGAGATGAGGCAGAGGAGCTGAGAAAAAGAGGCGGCGACGGCGGCGAATACGGCGCAACAACAGGCAGACCAAGAAGAATGGGCTGGCTCGATCTCGTTGCAACACGCTATGGCTGCAAGGTGCAGGGCGCAACACAGGTGGCTTTCACAGTGCTTGACGCACTGGGCTATCTTGACGAGATACCGGTATGCGTTGCATATGAGCTTGACGGCGAGAAAATAGATTATTTCCCGTCAACAACAAAGCTCAAGAGATGCAAGCCTGTGCTTGAGGTGCTTCCCGGCTGGAAAACAGACATAAGAGGAATCAGAAATTACGAGGAGCTTCCTGAAAACTGCCGCAGATATATCGAATTTGCGGAAAAGGCAGTAGGCGTACCGTTTACAATGATCTCCAACGGTCCTAAGCGTGAGGACATTATTTACAGATAAGCCGGAGGTAAATTATTATGTGTGGCATAGTAGGTTATATCGGTTATGAACAGGCAGGTCCGTTCCTGCTTGACGGATTACAGACGCTTGAATACAGAGGCTATGACAGCGCAGGAGTCTGCCTGAATGACGGCAGCAAGCTTATAGTCAAAAAAGCCAAGGGCAAGCTCAAGGTATTGAAGGATATGACGCATGACGGCAGCGACCTCAGAGGAACCGTCGGTATAGGTCATACAAGATGGGCAACTCACGGAGAGCCGTCAGATGTCAATGCACATCCCCATCTGAGCGAATCAGGAAGATTTGCTGTTGTTCATAACGGTATCATTGAAAATTATCAGCTGCTCAAGGATTACCTGACCTCAAAGGGAGTTGAATTCCGCTCAAAAACGGATACAGAGGTAATAGCGCAGCTTCTTGAATATTATTATAAGGGCAGCCTTGTTGACGCAGTTATCAAGGTTCTCGAAAAGCTTGACGGTTCATATGCTCTCGGAGTGATAAGTCAGGAAAACCCTGACGAGATTATTGCTGTAAGAAAGGAAAGTCCGCTTATCATCGGACTGGGAGAAAACGAAAACTTCCTTGCATCTGATGTTACAGCTATCCTTGCAAGAACCAGAACCATCTACAGACTTGAAAACAACGAAATAGCTATTCTCGGCAGAGACAGCGTAAAAATAATCAATACCGATAAGGAAGAGATCCACAAGGAGCAGGAAACTGTTGACTGGGATGTAAACGCTGCCAAAAAGGGCGGCTATGAGCATTTCATGTTCAAGGAGATCATGGAGCAGCCCAAGGCGATAACAGATACTATCGCACCGAGGATCAGAAACGGCAGAGTCGTACTTGATGAGGTAAACCTGAGCGCAGAGGAGCTTAAAAGCTTCAATAAGATAAATATCATTGCCTGCGGAAGTGCATATCATGTAGGTGTTGTGGCAAAATATATCTTTGAAAAAATGCTCAGGCTTCCTGTTGAGGTCGATCTTGCGTCAGAATTCCGCTATCGTGATCCCATCGTGAACGACAAGACCCTGACCGTTGTGATAAGCCAGTCAGGTGAAACAGCCGACACAAAGGAAGCAATGAAGGAGGCTCAGAGAAGAGGCTCTCATGTAATTTCCATTGTAAATGTAGTCGGCAGTGCGATAGCAGTTGAATCAGACGATGTCATCTACACATGGGCAGGTCCGGAAATAGCTGTTGCAACAACAAAGGCATACAGCACACAGCTTGCGGTCATTTACCTGATGGCGCTGTATTTCGGAGAAATGCTGGGAACGATCGTACCTGATGAATACAAGGCGCTTGTAAAGGAGCTTGAGCAGCTGCCTGAAAAGATAGATCAGGTTCTTGAAAACAAGGAAAGGATACAGTACCTTGCGTCAAAGCTTTTCAACAGCAAGGATGTATTCTTTATCGGAAGAAATATAGATTATGCACTGTCCCTTGAAGGCTCACTGAAGCTCAAGGAGATATCATATATTCACAGCGAGGCATATGCAGCAGGTGAGCTGAAGCACGGAACGATCTCTCTTATCGAGGAGGGTACGCCGGTCATCGCCCTTGCAACTCACGAGGAGCTTATCGGAAAGATCGTAAGCAATATCGAAGAGGTTAAGACAAGAGGAGCACAGGTAATGTGTATAGCCTGTGACGATCACAAGGAGCTTGAGGGAGTAGGCGAGATGATCTTCATACCGAAGGTCTGCGATATGCTGCTTCCGTCGCTTGCGGTTATACCGCTTCAGCTTTTCGCATATTATGTTGCTTCACTCAAGGGCTGCGATATCGACCAGCCAAGAAACCTTGCAAAATCAGTCACGGTTGAATAATTGAAACCAATTAGGAATTCATTTCAATTAGGAATTAGGAGTGAGAAATTAGGAATTGATGATAATTTGGAACTGATAATAATTTGGAATTTGGAAAGTGGAATTAATACGGATGAGGTATTTTGTGCTGTCAAGAGAAAAAACAGACAGCTTATATAATTCCTCATTCCTAATTCCTCATTCCTCCCTCATTCCTCAGATAAAAGCAGCTCAACCGCAATAATTGTTAATTATTAATTATTAATTAATTAATTCCAGGAGGGAATATATGGAGATAAAAAATGAAGCCATACTTGTTATGGATTTCGGAGGACAGTATACACAGCTGATCGCAAGAAGAGTCAGAGAATGTAATGTATACTGCGAAATAAAGCCTTATAATATAACAGCTGAGGAAATAGCAGAAAGAGGATACCGCGGAATAATTTTCACAGGCGGTCCGAACAGCGCATATGACGACAAGGGTCCGAAATGTGATCCGAAGCTGTTTGAGCTTGGCATACCTGTGCTTGGCATCTGCTACGGTGCACAGCTGATGGCAGTAACGCTCGGCGGAAAGGTCATCGGCATAGAGGATAACAGAGAATACGGAAAGACCGAGATCGAGGTCAATCCGTCGTCACTGATGTTCCATAGTGCAAAGGCAAAGAATATCTGCTGGATGAGCCATACAGACCGTATCGAGGAGGTACCCCACGGCTTCAAGATCACAGCAATATCAAAGGATTGCCCTGTTGCAGCGATGGAGGATATCAAGAGAAACTTCTTTGCAGTGCAGTTCCATCCGGAGGTTCAGCATACGGTTGAAGGACAGCTGTATCTGAGGAATTTCCTTTATAATGCCTGCGGCTGCACAGCTGACTGGAGAATGGATTCCTTTGTAAATGATACGATAGAATATCTCAGGGAAAAGATCGGAGATAAAAAGGTTCTCTGCGCACTTTCAGGCGGAGTGGACTCAAGCGTAGCAGCACTTCTTGTACATAAGGCAGTCGGCAAGCAGCTCACATGTATATTTGTAGATCACGGACTTCTCCGCAAGGATGAGGGAGACCAGGTGGAATCAGTATTCAAAGAGCAGTTTGATATGAACCTGATCCGTGTGAATGCACAGGAGCGCTTTCTGACAAAGCTTGCAGGAGTAAGCGAGCCGGAGCGCAAGAGAAAGATCATCGGCGAGGAATTCATCAGAGTATTTGAGGAAGAATCCAAAAAGCTCGGCAAGATAGAATATCTTTGTCAGGGTACGATCTATCCTGATGTAGTAGAAAGCGGAGTGGGTCAGTCGGCAGTGATAAAGAGCCATCATAATGTAGGCGGACTGCCGGAGGATGTAGGCTTTGAAGGAATAATCGAGCCGCTGAGAGACCTGTTCAAGGACGAGGTAAGAAAAGCAGGTATTGAGCTTGGTATACCGGAGTTTCTTGTATTCCGTCAGCCGTTCCCGGGACCGGGACTTGCGATCCGCATCATGGGAGATATCACAGAGGAAAAGCTTGAGATACTGAAGGATGCAGATGCGATAATGCGCGAGGAATTTGCAAATAACGGACTTGACAGAGAGGTAGGTCAGTATTTTGCAGTAATGACCGGCATAAAGAGCGTCGGCGTAATGGGCGATGGAAGAACATATGATAATACCATAGCTATGCGCGCAGTAACGACAAGCGATTTCATGACAGCCGATTGGGCAAGGATACCGTATGACGTACTGGAGAAGATCTCGAACCGGATCATAAACGAAGTAAAGAACGTAAACCGTGTAGTCTACGACATCACCAGCAAGCCCCCGGCTACTATTGAGTGGGAATAAT
>CACWVH010000047.1 GCA_902764235.1 uncultured Ruminococcus sp. | reverse complement strand
GAACAATAACTGACATATTTCTATAATTAGAAAATCACGGGATCTGCTTTTTGCTTGTCCCGTGATTTTTTGTCTATACGCTTACTATTTGACGCTTACGGCAAAACTCCCGTGGTGCAAAATCATGGGAGTTATTCTAATTCACTCTATAGACTTGTTCAGACCAATTCAGAATTACTTGCAATAACCCGGCAACATATCATACCAAGGCAACAGGTTGTCCAACTGCTTGTCCGTTGGATTATCCCCCAGCTTAGGCAGCTCTGTCAGAAGATATGATAAATATCCGAAAATATTCAGTCCGTCAATGCCCCTGCGAAGATTGGTGTATCCGCAAACAATGGATACGGTCCACTCATTTCCTTTAGCATGACTGCTTTCAGAATATTTTTAGAAGTCGCTGGTGGATTGAGGGGATACAGATAATAAAAAACAAGCAGGAGTATCAGACCTTAATGTAAGGTTGATGCTCCTGCTATTTTTTATGTTTGGGTTCGTTGAACAGGTAGTTGGCGGTGCAAAACTTTTATCGATAATTTGTTTGTATGATATATTCAATTACTGATGATAATTCTAAAACCATAGGTGCCTGATAATAGTTATTATGTTTTGTTCTCGGCTTTTGTAATAAAAGCACGATTGGTGTTGAATTAATTTGTATAATGTGATAGAATGAATATATTGATTATAATGATTATTTCTGATTTGCATTGATTTTATTGTATGAGAATAAATAAAACTATTATAAGTCTGAGCAATGTTTGAAATGATCTGCTGAGGTTCAATTTCGAGTATTCTATTCCGTGGAAATCTATGGGCTGATTTAGGCAGAAAAATGATATGGTTGATATCAGTTCGTTGAATATATATCTTGCAGAGGAGTGAGACGATGCCATCATTAAACCATGTATGCATGTGGGTCGATAACCAATGGAAACCGGTCAAAGCACATGAGATCGTTTCGCTGCATCAAATTGGCGGGGTCTCCGGATATAGCGGTTTGTTTATGTGTTCTTTATGCGGGCAGTATGTTACATTTGCAAACGGCGATGTATATACTGCATATTTCAAGCATCGTAAAGAAGAATTGAGCAAGGATTGCCCGGAACGAACTTTCGGCGCTGGATATCAGATTCAATACGATACGAAAAAACACGATCTTCCACTGAAAATTCATATCAATAGAGGTGAACTGTCTTTTGAGATCGGATTGATCAAAGTGCCTCCGGAATATCTTAATAAGGATTTATTTATTGAGATTCGCTCCGATGACGAAACGGAATCATTCAGATATAACAACGAAAGGTTATTGCCTGATGCTGTTAATTATCTGTATGTTGGCAAGAATCCCTCACGCCAGTATTCAATAAGGGTTCATAATGCTTCCAAAAATATAGAATTATACTGGCCGTCAATTATTGCCGGAGTTGATCCGGAGGGAACAATGTTTGACGCAGAATCAGGGAAAAAGCTTCCTGTTGATGCGGATGTTGTTATAAACAAGGCTTATTATTTGCTTACCCGAAACCGGATATATACCAGTTATCCTGGTGTGGATATCAGAGAAATATATGAAGGTCATAAAAATGGTCAGTATATCAGAGTCTATCGTGTTGAAGCCAAAGCATATAGCGAGAGATCGGCTTGCTTCTTTTTGGATCATCATTGTCGATTAACAGAACATCCTGTTAAAATACAGCCCATCTGGCCTGTTTATGCCGATAGTCCATATCTGATAAAGCATAACCGCAAGGAAATGTATCTGCATATAGCTGGAGAAGCAGAACTTCATTTGTTTCCTACAGCGTCTTCTCGTGTGTTTCCTTGTTCTAATGGAAAGATAGCAGGAATAACAGTAAACAACAAGCAGCAGTTTATATCTGTCGGCAGAACACAGGTGTTAAAATACAAGTATTTTTGGCAGGAACCCATACAAAAGCCTTTGTCTGAGCATACTGTCAATGTCGTAGATAAGAGGAATAACACTGTTGTTTCCGGAGTTACTGACCGTTTACCGGAGGATCGGATAATACGCTGTACCTTACCTTACGATGGTACTGTTGTGATAAAAGAAAAAGGCATCATCAAAGGAAAAAGATCAGTCAAAGCAGACGAACAGACTACAATAAACAACATCAACTGGGGCACGAGTGTTACAGTATTTATGGGACTTCATCCTGTTTGGGAAGCAAGCTTTGAAAAGGCTATTAGTGAATCCCAAGGGGAAGATGAACTATTGTCAAAACTTCGAGCCTGTTCCGGAAATATGGTCGATGTTCCGCACTCTTTCGGAAGTTTTGCGCATTATTTCAAAAACTATCCGAAGATAAGACAGTGGATATATCAATGTGTTAGACAGGGAAGGATGCCTGAAAAGGCTTTGAAACTTCTAAAAAGTACTGTTGTCAATGGAGGGAATGAATAAAATGAAGGATCATATATCCAAGCTGAGCGATGAAGAACTGAAAAGATACTGTACCATAATAACCGGTAAAGCGATAAAAAGCATATTAAAAAACCGTCCGCAGGATTACAAAACACTTGCTTACGGCAAGAGAGTTGAAAAACTGAAGAACAATGAATGTGAAGAACTGGTAGTGAAAAAGAGAAACAATAAATTCATTCAAATGCTTATCAATGATAACGCAGAATACATGAACCGTAAAACATCTGAAGATATCGAAAATAATACCAATGAAGAAGTGACAGCAGACGAGGCATTGGCAAAAAGCATAATATCGTTTGGCTTTGATAAAGATGTTGAATTGTATTTTATACTGACGGATAGACCAATCGATGAGGAGTATATTCAAAAAATAACTGCGCTTATAGATGATGAAATGCGTCAAAAAGAAGAAACGGAACACCGGATAGAATCAGAGGCTCCGGCGAAAGTACAAACCGCACCGGAATTACCTGATACATCGGAAATGGAATCAAAGCTTGCGGAAATGCAGCAAAGAGAGCAAACTATTCTTGAACAGTACGAAGCCGAAAAAGCAGCTCATGAATCTGATACTGAGAGATATAATGAGGAATTGGAATCATTGAAGAAGCAGCTATCTGCTTCACAGTTGAAAATTAGCCAGCTTGAATCAGAACTTAACCGTCTGTTGGTGTTTGATGACAGTGAAGTTGCACGGAGTATAAGCTCGGACTACCAGCATATTTCTTTGTGCCAGTTGGCAGGATATAATTCATACAATGTGCTGTATGCAAACAGATTTGCGGACGTTAACTCAATGGGCGCTATTAACTCATTTATTTCGGATCCTTTTCAGGAAAAGAAATTTGCGAACAGGGACAGGCTCTACCCTCAGGGTGGACCCACTGAAATCGGTCAATTTGGTATATGGCAGTGGTCGTCTGAGCCGAATTATGCCGATCCGTCAAAGGATTTTCTGAAGTATAATTACGACCCTGATCTGATACCGACAGAGATAATCTATTTATCAGAGTGTCATTCATTAGATGATGTTATTCAGCAGCTTAAAACGGGAGTTAAGAATGACCCCGTATCTGAGAAAACCATTTTTGCTGTTCTATATGATAATGGGGTAATTCAGGGCGTGTGCTGTACTAAGAGTCAGTTGGAAGCAAATGATGGTATGGTAAAGCTGAACGAACAAGTGACAGCTATCCCTGTTTATCAGTTTGATGAGAAGAACTGTATTCAGATAGCCAGCAAAGTGTTTTTCAATAATATCAGTCTTGGAAAGCCCGTAAAGATTGCAAGGATCAAAGATTCATTTGACATTATTCGTCAGATCATTTTGGAGAATATCAACTGGACTTCATTCAAACAGCGAGGTGTCAATAAAGCCGAGTGGAGAAACTACAGGGCATACATAGAAGAGCTGCATTCAGCTGATATCATAGAAAAAATAAGCAAGGAATGCTTATGCTCGGAAAAAGAAGCAGAGGAACTGCTGCGTGAGTTTACAGATCGTGCCGCGCAGTATATTGTCGGAGATTCAATAGAAGATGATGTCCTGTTGTCTGTTATTTCTGTGAATGCCGACCTGATGGAACGCTGCAAAGGCTTGATCACGATAGATTGGCAGGAAGAGAATCGACAGAAAATAGACGAAGCAGATCGTGACATTCAAGATAAGACCGGGCAAATAGAATCGTTATCTGCGGAAAGTTTGAAGATAGAAAATAATATTGAGAACCTGACCAAAACGAAAGAACGTATAGAAAAAGAGATTTCTGAAAAAGAGAAATTGGCCGCTGATGTGCAAAGCAACGTTGAGACTATTATTGCCAAGGCGCAGGAACACGCCGCAGAGTTTATGGCTTCGATGGCATTTGTAAATACAACCGGCAGCACTCCTGCAGCAGTTGAAAAGAGCAACAGTTCCTGCTTTACATCAGGTAAAACATTACAGTCAGAGCAAGCGGAAGAATACGAAAATTGGAAAGACCTGATAGACACTCTTTCTGACAATCTTGTTGAGGCGGGTGTCAGAAATGATTATTCAGAATCGTTTGCTGCGTTTATGTATTCTGCGCATATGAATCATTCTCCGCTGTTATTGGCAGGACCAAATGCATCCGAAATAGTGGACGCTTTTTCTGCAGCGTTGGTCGGAAAAACCGCCTGTACATTGGAATGTGTGGGAGATTATGACAGGTCGATCATTTCAGCGGCATTGGAAAGTGAAGATCAGATAATAAAAATAAAGAATCCATTTAGTGCTGAATGGGTCAGTTACATCATTGAGATGGGTACAGAGCCTGATAAGTTTTGTATGCCCGTACATCCGTTTATCGAGGATGTTGTCATTGAACCGAAGGGCATGATGAATTATTTCTATCCTGTTATGACGGAACTGCTTGTTTCGGATATTCCAAATGGTGAATTTTTATACGGTCACCGCAGTGAGGGTTATCAGGATTATCAGCATACGTCATCAAAGGGAAAGAAAGTTGGCATACTCAAAGATATGCGCATGAGTATGATGGTCTATAATCGTATCAATGGGGTTATGAATGATCTTCATAAAATGCTGGATGATGATTCGATAGATTATGATGTGCTGTATGCCATACTGCCGTATGCTTATATGACAATGCAGACAGAAAAATTGCTGGACGCGGTTAATAATAAGAAACTTGCCGTTTCGAAGGATCTGGCTGACGAACTGAATCGTTTGTTTGGTGATGAGTGATGGATAAATACGATGGGCTACTGCGCAAAATAGCGAATGAATATGGCATCAGGAAGGGTCGGACTGAAAACGAGTCCATGTGGAAGGCGAGAATCATTTACAGCCTGCTTGGACAAATGGGGCTGTCTTCACTTTATGATGAGTATCCGGAAGAAACGGTTTCTATTACGCATTTCAAGGAACGTATCAAAACCATACTGCAAACCTACCTTGAGTTGTATCAGGATGAGCTGATCCCTGTATTTCTTTCTGACAAAGACGATTATGCTAAAGAAATTTATGATGTGTATCTTAAAACAGGACACTTTTATCACAAAAGCTTTAATATTCGCACTGCGAAGGAGAACAGCGCGTCATATCACGGTATTGAATTATTGAGGGGTTATTCTCCTGAAATAAAGCATAATGTCAGTGGTCTTGGAAACTATCGCAAAACGAACAGTGAAGATGATCTGAATTCTGTAGTAAGAATGTTTCAGCTGTCAGAGAATGACCTTAAAACACGCTGGAACGATCTCATAACGAACATAACGGAATGGAGAAGTATCCATCCGGGCGGTGATTCTGAATACCTCAGAATGGAGCCGCCTTTTTCAAGTGGGTATTGGGTGAACACTCCTTATAAGAACAAAGGAATATCAATCATGCGTTCAGGTATGATGGGCGCACATCTCTATTATCTCTATCAATATGATGGAAAAAATCTTCTTGTTCATCAACTTCCGGAATGGCAGACCGCCGATTCTCAATATCGGGATTTGTCAAACGCCTGCCTTTATGTAAACGGCGTTTTGCCTTCTGCAAGATATTATGATGACGGAAGTATTATACGGCTTCATCAGAATTATTTGCTTCCGCCTGCGGAGCTGAATTTGATAAGGCTGTATAGCTGGCCTGAAAATTATGGAAATATCACCGGTATGTTCAATCGAATTATAGATCGTGATGTTTTTGAGATGATAAAAGATATATTATCCCTGCAAGGTTATCAATTTGAGAAGGAGTGAGAAAATGTCGAACGGAGCAAGCTCTGTACATAAAGCGATAAGAACCGAACTGGAAAACTATATTCAGTCGCAGTATTTTGGAAAATCCATGCTGCTGCTGAATGCGGTACAGCCTGAACTGGATAAGGAGGGCTTATTATACAGACGACCGTATATTGAGTCGTCACCTGCCTATAAAAGCAGTCCAAACGGAATTGAAAAATCAGATATACCTGAGTGGATGAAGTCTTATTTCAAACAGCTTATCAATGCTGGTGTCGGTGTATATCAAAATCCGTATGTTCATCAGGTTGAAGCTCTGAAAGCTGCTGTCAAGGGAAAAGACTTGTTTGTATCAACAGGTACCGGTTCCGGTAAAACAGAATGCTTTATGTGGCCGCTTATGGCAAAATTAGCCGATGAAGCAAGAAACTCACCGAAAACCTGGTGCGACAGAGGTGTCCGAGCAATCGTCATGTACCCGATGAATGCTCTGGTCTCCGATCAGATCAGCCGATTGAGGAGGCTTATCGGTGATCCCGAAAACAGGTTTCTGAGCATATTCAGAGGTATATGCGGAGAAGCTTCCCGCAGACCGCAATTCGGAATGTACACCGGAAGAACACCATATCCCGGTATGGAGCCGAAAACAGATCAGGACAAAAAGCTGGAGAGAACGCTAAAACAGCTTTCGTTCCCTAAAAATGAAGGGCAGAAAAACTATTTCAAACAGCTTCTTTCGGAAGGAAAGATACCAGCCAAAGCTGATATAGGTACCTTTCTGGAAGGGTTGCATAACGGCAGACATATACCTGATGATAACGATGCCGAGTTGATCACACGATTTGAAATGCAGCAGTTCTGCCCGGATATTCTTATCACCAACTACTCCATGTTAGAGTATATGCTGCTGCGTCCGATAGAAGCGAAAATATGGAATGACACACGAAAATGGCTGCACGAAAAAGAAGAAAACCGCATACTGTTTATCATTGATGAAGCACATATGTATCGGGGTTCTTCGGGCGGTGAGGTTTCTTTGCTCATCAGAAGATTGTTCCATAAGCTTGGTATAAGAAGAGATAAGGTGCAGTTTATTCTGACCACTGCCAGTATGCCCAACAACAATGATGATGACAAAAATACAGTGATGAAATTCGCCCGTGACCTGACCGCTGATGACTGTCATTCTGAATTTATTTATCTGACAGGTGAGCGTGAAAGTATAGACGGATGTGTAAAACATGATATCCCCTTTGAAAAATATAGCTCAGTTGATATGAGCGCTCTTGAAGGAAGCGAGGACACTAAACTATCGGAGCTTGCAAGGTTCTGGGATGGTATTTCGGGTCGGACAGATTCAAATGATCTCGGTGATTTTTGCAGCTGGATGTATGACCATCTTATCGAATACAAGCCCTTTAATATTCTGATCACCCAATGCAGAGGAAACGCCGTTTCACTGGAGGAGTTGGCAGAGAGGATTTTTAATAAAGTAACGGATGATACATTACAGGCTGTCAGCGTATTGCTTTCTGTTGCGGCATTGGCAAGGAATAAAAAAGGGTCTGTGCTGTTTCCTGCCAGAATGCATATGCTGTTCAAGGGTCTGTCCGGAGTTTATGCCTGTTCAAATCTCGAATGCCCACACAATCATACATACAAGGGTATAACGGTCGGTAAGGTGCTTTTAGATGACGGGCGTTTTACCTGTCCTGAATGTCACAGCATGGTCTATGAGCTGTACAATGACAGGCGCTGCGGCGCGTTATATTACAAGGGTTATATTCAGTGCGATGCAAACGGAGTACCGGAGGCTCCGGGGTATTTGTGGCACTATCCCGGTCAGATAATAGAACAGATGAAGGAGATACATCTGTTTATCCCTGAATCGGATTTTAAGCCTGAAAGAGGAAAACATATAAAACCGTGTTATCTTGATATTGCTAACGGATTTATCAATTTTCAGGACGATTCATGGGCGGGACGGGAAGGTATTCTCAAGCTCTACTGGTCTGATTTTACCGCAAAGGGCAGACCTCAGATCTTAACATTTGAAAAATGTCCTCATTGTATGCATAAGTTTTCATCGGCACAATTGACATCCTTCAACACAAAGGGTAACCAATCATTTTACAATCTTATAAAATCACAGTTTCTTATGCAGCCCGTTGTTTCTGGGAAAGAGGAATTGCCCAATCAGGGTAAAAAGGTGCTGCTGTTTTCGGACAGCAGGCAAAGAGCTGCAAAATTAGCTCGTGATATGTCGGATGCTTCTGATACAACTGCCGTGCGTCAGCTATTTGCGCTGGCTATCAATGATATGGAAAAGTTCTCCGATGAATGCTCTATGGATAAGCTGTATGATTTCTTTTGTCTTGAGGTGGTCAAACACCATCTTACACTGTTTTACGGAGAAGATAAGGAAAAGCTTGAAGAAGGCTGCGATAAAGTACGCGACAATTATCAAAGAGCCGAGCGAAGAAAAAGAGAGTATAAGCCCAAGCTGACGATAAACAATGCACCTGAAAAAATGCAGGAATATATCATCAAAATGTTTGCCGGGGGCTACAATACACTGTATGAATCCGCGACAAGCTGGTTAGAGCCGACAGAAGAAGCACTTGAGGATGTGCTTGATTCGCTTTCTGATGAAGGCATAGACATAGCAGAAGAGGATTTTTTGCAGATATTCAATGCTTGGATAATTGATATCTGTGACCGCCATACAGCCCTTGGACAGACCATATCCGATGATGTTCGTCAGGAGGTAAGGCGCGTATATGACGGTTACGGTATCAAAAAGAACTGGGCATTTCCTGATAAAATACTGACAGCGATGGGTCAATCAAAAGACAGCGATACTATCAACACCTGGACGGATACTTTTAACAGGGTGTTCCTCGATTCCAATCAGGATACGGGCAGATTATATGTTGATTTGTCACGCATAAGACCGAGATTTGATCCGTCTCATAAATGGTACAGGTGTGAGAAGTGTTCAGAGATTACACCTTATCCGTTAAAAGACTGCTGTTCGATGTGTTATCAGCAATCACTCAGGGAAATGACGGAACAGGATTATCTGTCATTAGCTTTTTGGAGAAGCCCGATCGATGAAGCTGTAAAGGGTGAGAGGATAACCGTTATTGATACAGAAGAACATACAGCCCAGCTTTCACACATTGACCAAAGGGAAGACCTTTGGAGTAAGACAGAAACCTACGAGCTGCGTTTTCGTGATTTAGTGTCTGACGATGAAACGCCAATAGACATTCTGAGCAGTACAACAACGATGGAGGTGGGTATTGATATAGGTTCGTTGGTTGCAGTCGGTTTGCGAAATATCCCTCCCATGAGAGAGAACTATCAGCAGCGTGCAGGACGTGCAGGACGAAGAGGTTCAAGTTTATCTACGATCGTTACATTCTGCGAGGATAGCCCCCATGATCTGCTGTATTTCAACGATCCTGTGCCTATGTTCCGCGGAGACCCGCGTAAGCCGTGGATAGACGTTAATAGCAAAAAGCTTTTGTATCGCCATATGAGTATGATAGCTTTCCAGGGTTATCTATCCTCAATAGGCAGCAGTCTTGATGTGATTTCGGCAAAAACTTTTTTGGGTGAACGATCCGATGGATTTACAAAATACATTACCAGTTTATGCACCCAAAAGGACACCACTTGTCTGCCCGAAAACGTCACTTTTGATTTTGATGAATTCAGAGACAAAATGTTGAGTGATCTGCAAGCGATACAGGATAAGATGGAAAATCATCCCGAACTGTTTAATACAGACGATGGTTTTGGACACCAAAAAGAAAAATCCATGCTTGATACTTTGTATGAAGAGGGCATCATCCCGACGTACTCATTCCCGAAGAATGTTGTCAGTACATATATTGCTGACAGCGAAGGAAAAGTGAAATACGAGGTTGACAGGGGTATAGATATAGCTATTGGTGAATATGCACCTGGGCGTTCTATCGTTGTCGATAAAAAGACATATCAGATCGGAGGATTCTATCGTCCGGGCAGTGATAAGATAAAGGGCTTGACATTCAAGCCTGCCGAACCTTATATCAATGACCCGAATTATCTTAAAAGTGTTGTTAAGTGCTCATGCGGTTGGTTCGGTCTGAAGGCTGATGGCGATGAAAACTGTCCGTTCTGTCGCAGCAAGGTATTAGTTGAAAGTAAGCCAATGCTCAGACCTTGGGGATTTGCTCCGAAGGATGCAAAACAGATTCCGGAGGCTCAGCTCAGAGAGCAATATTCGTCCGTTGCCGTTCCTCAGTATTCAACACTGCCTTCTTCTGACGGAATGAAGCCTGTTAAGGATTGCAGGAATATTCGTATGGCTTCAAGAGAGAATCAAAGGATAATTATGGTCAACAATGGACCTTATGAACAGGGCTTTATGGTATGCAGCGAATGCGGCGCTGCTATGCCGGGAGCGAATGATGATGTTTTGAAGGATGTCTTGCGTCCCTATCGTTCAAAGTATGTTCAGAATCAGAAATGCAGCCATCGGAATACGATCAATGTTGATCTTGGATTTGATTTCATTACCGATATGTTGGTTCTTGAATTCTATATTGACAGTAGTATAATCGAGGTCAATGATCCTCAGAATCAATGGAAGAAACGAGCCGCATTGTCCCTTGCAGAAGCCCTGCGACTTGCTGTCAGTAAGGAACTGGATATCGAATTCAGTGAGCTGATAGCAGGCTACAGAATACGTGAAAACGAAGAGGGCAAATTTATAGACGTATTTCTGTATGATGCGCTGTCAAGCGGAGCAGGGTATTCTGTAAGTCTGGCAGATAATATTGAAACGCTTTTGCAAAAGACGGAAGAAATATTAGCTTGTGATTGCGATACGGCCTGCCACAAGTGTTTGAAGCATTACGGTAATCAACAAGTTCACGGTTCTCTTGACAGAGCGGCGGCAATGGAGCTTCTTCAATGGGGCAGGAGAGGTCAGATCGCGTCCGATATTTCCACCAACAAGCAGATATCATTATTTAAGCCACTGGAGAGTATCGTGCGTTCATATGGTATTGATGTTTGTTACGATGACGGATGTATCGCTGTCAATCAACATGGTATGACAAAGTATATTACAGTTTATCCTGCCATGAAAATTGAGCCTGTGGAAAATGATTCCGTCTTCATTAGTGACCAACAGATAAAATACGCAAAGCCGTTTGCTGTTAAAAAGATCTTAGATGTGTTTGGAAATTGACGTCTCTATGACAATTATGGTTACTGTTTGATTCTATCAAAGAAAAAACCGGATCTGAGATACGCTTATAGTAGAACTTCTGTTTTGCGAAAAAGCATATACGAGTTTTTTTACTTTTCAATAATACAGCATCGGATAACCAACTTTTCAATGTATTATTATATGAAAGAAAGACAACTTTTCAATAATCTGATTCAACAGTTTATCAAGAGTTTACTCTCTGCGGGCGTTGTACCCTTGTACCCTTGAACTCTTGCCTATCGAATAGTAATTTACCATCAGAAAAAGAAGGAGCGTTTCTTCTGATGAAAGCAGCGATCTCAACCTAATTTTCAATTACGAAAACGCTGACTTATCAGCCGTTACTTCAAATCCTGTCTCAAAAATAATTGTATAATTAGCTTTATTATTTATTGTTTTATTCTTATTATTTATATATTTTATACAAATATTTATAAATTTTCTATAGAGGATAATTGTAAAATTGTCTTACTGCTCTATAATTATTTCCATAATTCAAGCTCGGTTTTCCGGTTAAAAAATTTTTTTCAACAAATAAAATGGATGAATTGTTTTTAAGAGTTCAAGGGTACAAGGGTATAACGCCCGTAATGTTGGTATCCTTGTAACTTCTTGCTTTTTTGGCATCGACATAAATAACAAACGGCATAGTCTGAGCCTGAAATTCATTGGCTTGACTGTGCCGATTTTTTTATCCTGTTGGTTATTGTTTCCTTAAATCATCAAACAGAGAAGGAAGTGGGATGGCGTCTGACTGCGAATCAAATACTACTATTGTGTACTCTTTCATAACCATGTAAGAATTGATGATCGCATAATCAACAACAGCCTTATAATCCTGAAATACCACATTTCTTACAGTAGTAGCGTTGATAAATAAATGCGGAAAACGATGGTGATATTTGAATTGCCATTTCTGGAAAGCTTCTTCAAGGTGTTT
Organism: uncultured Ruminococcus sp.; assembly: GCA_902764235.1. Taxonomy (GTDB): domain Bacteria; phylum Bacillota; class Clostridia; order Oscillospirales; family Acutalibacteraceae; genus UBA1213. The sequence continues at coordinate 3,177 of CACWVH010000047.1, read as the reverse complement.
TCTTGCTTTTGCACCAACATAGTCGATCATGATATTATTCGGAAACGGAAGGTTACTTTTTTCAAAAGAAGTACAGAATATAAATAACCACACGGCTGCCCGTTCTGCTTCGGTTCTCGTCTGCAGCATCAATTTTGCAGACCTCGATACCCTTTCGTCAGAAAATGGCAGATCACGATCATACAACGGCATTTCCATCCATCTGTTAAATGCCGGAACAATATCATGCGAGTAATCATTTTTTAACCATGAAGGATAATAAACCCTGCGTTTGTCAGATGTTTCGGAAACTTTTATCTTTTTGCATGGAATAGGTTGATTTACACAATTCAATAAATCATTTGTTTTGAGCTGCCAATACAAATAAACATCCTTCCAAGAAAAACTATCATATTCCATTTTCATTCTCTCATCCTCTCAAACACCCTTCACAACATCTTCAATCCCTACAAGCGTCAGATGATCGTCTTTCTCGGCTTCTGCAATCAGGTTATCATCAAAGCCGGACTCGGAAAACAGCTGCACTTCTGGTTTATCTTTCCGGCGGACAGTCGTTCTGCCCCACCAGCGTCCCATTCTCTGATAGCGGAACGGCAGCCTTCCTGTTCGCTGCATTTTGCGGACATACTCACGGCACACATCTTCAAACGCAAAGGAAGCAAATTCGTGTAGGTTCGGTTTGATAGCATACTCAAATACGCCGTCTGTATCTCCGCTTTCAAGCTCGGAATAATTCGTGAATACAAAAGCATACCAGAAGCGGAAAAAGTTATCCGTCAGGCAGTAAAGCCCACGATTGGTATTTGCCCGTTCCTTTGTACCGTCATTAACGGAAAACTCTCGTTTGACGATCTCCAATTCTATCAGATTTTTCAGATATACGCTTGTTTTTGAGGTATCATCAACCAAGGATTTCACGCTGATGTCATTCAGCTTTGTGTTTCCGAGTGCCACAGCTTCAATGATAGAATTATAAAGCGGTGTTTCCCGAAGCTCCTGACGAAGCAGGAACTCAACCTCGCTGTACAGCACACAGCCCTTTGTCAGAATATTACGCTTGATATTCTCCTCCAGAGTCAGGTCTGCGTCAAACTGCCGCAGATAATGCGGAATACCGCCGAGTATCGAATAGGCAATGATCTTATCTCTGTCGGGATAGTCCGGAAAGAACTGCACCGCATCATAAAAGGACATGGCTTCCATTTTGTAAATGCCCGTTGCTCTGCCGTAAAGGGGATTTTTCTCCGCAAGCAGCTCTTTTTCGATGAAGCTCATAGCACTGCCGCAGAGCACTATCATAATATTCTCGTCCTTGAACAGCTCGTCCCACAGGTTTTGCAGAACAGACGGGATACTCTCGTTTCCGCGACACATATAGGGGAACTCATCTATGATAAGCAGCTTCTTTTCATCACCGTAAGGCAGGTCAAGAACGCTTTTCAGCGCCGTTTCCCAGTCCGCAAACTCTTTGATATAGCTTGCCGCAGGGATGTTCTCTTTCAGCAGCTTTTCCGAAAAACTGCGGAGCTGCAATTTATCCGAAACCTCACGGCAGGAATAGAAAATATGCCGTTTGCCCTTGCAGAATTCGCGCAGCGTTTCTGTTTTGCCCACACGCCTGCGACCATACAGCACTATGAGCTGTCCGCCCTTGCTGTTATATTTATCTTCTAAAAACTGTAATTCCTGTTTTCTGCCGATGAACATATTATCACCTCAATATCTAATCGTGATTTAGTAAATCGTGATTTGATATTATTATACTCTGTTTAGTTGCAATAATCAATAACCTATAAAAATATTTCAGCCGTGTTTCCTGTTCTGCCATTGGGAAACACGGCTTCTCTATGTTTTATTGATTTTTCCGGCTCTGATGTAATGTCCTTCCTGAACTGCTGCAAAGGTTGCAATAAAGCAGACAATAGCTGCACTGTATGACAGATCGACAAATTGCAGAGTGGGCGGCAATATAAACAGCAACACACCTGTAAGCTTATTCATTGTCGTATGGAGAATGAAAAATCTTTTTTGAATCACGAAGCCTGAAATGATATTGACGATCCTGATAAGCACAATGACCGCGATCCATATATAAAGCCATTCATATCTGTAATTCCTGCCGCAAGATACAGAATATAAAACTCAGGTGAAAATACAGTGCAGAACAACAAGGCTGCACTGAGAACAATACGGAAGCCCGTTATGATATTTGCAGCGTTAATCATATGCTTTTCTGATCGGATTTCTGATAACTGTTTTCAGCTTTTCTGGAGCGACCTTTCTTGCGTCACTGAGATAAATCTCGTGATGATAACGGGTATCGGATATGTCGGTTACATAGCCGTTTTCCTGTGCATAACTATCCATCAGCTCAACAGTTGCAGGTTCGTTATCGTAAGAACCGATGTGCATACATTGTACGCACAAACCCTCGTGATAAGTCATAAACTCCACCTTGGAAAAGTCTGTTTTCTTTTTTCTTGTCGCTTCAATGGCAGCCCAGTCAAAATCAGCTTTTGTTACGAAATCAGGCAGACGTATCAGGGCTATCCAGCAAAATTCTTCTTTGTGAGAATAATCTATGCCGTTTATACCTTCCTGCCACCAGAAGCCTTCAAGGGGAGGTACAACATAATCAAAAAAACCGTCGATCTGATGATCTGTCTTTTTGCTCATTTTGATCGTATAAGCAATGCCATACAGCAGACCGATAGCCTGCTTATATTCGCCATCCTCAGCGTTAGGGTCGCCATTTCCACGAACAGCGATATAGTTCATCTTTGGAACATCCACAATAGTCGGCTTGTTTTTCGGCATATAAAATTCCTTGTACTCTTTTTTGTAATCGAAAGCCATAGTATCACCACTCATTCTTTTTTAATATAAATCAGTTGCTTTTCATCCGGGGCTTGAAGTCCCAATCGCATGAAACCTGAATTTGTTTAATTACTCAACAAGACAATCTTTATAATCTACATTCATGTGCCATCCACAGTTATTACTACACTCGAAATAATGTGGCTTTTTTATTTTGCCTTGAGGACAAATAATTCTACCCTTGCCACAAGCAGGGCAAATGGGTTCCTGATGCGATAATACAGCATCGTGGAAGTCTTTGCTTGATTCTATCTTCCATACACGAGCCTCAGCAAGAAGCCTATCTATTATATCTTTCTT
>CACWVH010000046.1 GCA_902764235.1 uncultured Ruminococcus sp. | reverse complement strand
GTTTCAGATAGGCGAGATTGCGAGGATATTCCGTGTGCCACCGCACATGGTCGGTGATCTGGAGAGAAGCACCTTTTCAAATATTGAAAATATGTCGCTTGAATTCGTTAAATATACTCTTGCACCCTGGGTGACGAGATGGGAACAGAGCTTATCACGCTGTGTTTTTAATGACGATGAAAAGCGGCAGTTATTTTTCAAATTCAATGTTGACGGACTGCTGCGCGGTGATTATCAGAGCAGAATGAACGGTTACGCAACAGCAAGGCAGAACGGCTGGATGTCGGCGAATGATAAACCTGTACCTCATCAACGGCAATATGCTGCCACTGAAACAAGCAGGAGCAGCCTACGAACAAAATAATAACAGCATATCAGAAGGAGGCTGAATATGAATAAATTCTGGAAATGGAAAAAGCAAAAGGTTATCAATCAGGACGGCGGAGAGGGTGTTGAAAGGGTGCTTGAACTGCGTGGAACTATAGCAAGCGAATCGTGGTACGATGATGATGTGACACCTAAGATGTTCAAAGACGAGCTGCTTTCCGGCAGCGGTGACATTACAGTTTACATCAATTCTCCGGGCGGTGATTGTGTGGCAGCGGCTCAGATATACAATATGCTGTCCGAATATCCCGGCAAGGTCACAGTAAAAATTGATGCTATTGCGGCATCGGCTGCGAGCGTTATTGCTATGTCAGGAGACACAGTTTTAATGTCAACCTGCGCTGTCCTGATGGTGCATAATCCGGCGACCATTGCTTTTGGGGATCATAACGAGATGCAGAAAGCAATCGATATGCTTGCAGAAGTTAAGGAAAGCATTATCAACGCTTATCAGCTGAAAACAGGCTTGTCCCGTGCAAAGCTCTCAAAACTGATGGAAGCGGAAACATGGATGTCAGCTCATAAGGCTGTGGAGCTTGGCTTTGCAGACGATATCTTCGGTAAGAAAAATAATAAGTCTATCGAAGAAGATGAGCAGAAAGATGATGAAACTCGACAAGAAAATACACCAAACGAGGATGAAGATGATGAAGAGGAGCAGAAGAATGCAATCTCTTTTTTGTTTTCCCGCAAGGCTGTCAACGCAAGTCTGCTGAACAAGCTGACAAAGAAAAACACAGATAACGGTCATTCTGTCGCTGAAATATTTGACCGTCTGGATACCATTCAAAAATTTATATGAGGGGGGTTTTATATGACAGATAGAGAAAAATTGCTCGATAAGGCTTTGACCTATATCGGAAGGGACGGCTATTATGTATGCCGCACAAAGCTGCGTCTCGGCTCGGTTTACGACTGGTGTGCCTTTGCTGTGTCCGCTATCATGAAGGACTGCGGATTTATCGGCAAATACATAAAGTCCGTTGAGGGCGGTGCCGCCCCAACCCGGAGATTTGATTTTCCTTCGCTACTCCGATTATCCGCAGCAGGATAAATACTTCTGCGACCACATCGGTATTGTTGAAGCTGTGAACGGTACGGAGATCACTACCCTTGAAGGCAATGTGGACGGCTACGGATATAACTGGGCAAGCACATCTTCCTTCAAAAGAAAAACGAGAAGCCTGAACGACAGCAATGTCTACGCTTTTTATCGTCCGAAATGGGTGGAAAGCACTTCTACCGGAACAACGACCGGAAAGAAGTCTGTGGATGAGCTTGCAAAGGAAGTTATTCAGGGTAAATGGTCTGCGGGAGATGAGCGCAAGACAAAGCTGACCGCTGCCGGATATGATTATTCTGCCGTACAGAACAGGGTCAATGAACTGATGTCCGGCTCAACGCAGAAGAAGTCTGTGGAGACCCTCGCCCGTGAGGTTATTCAGGGTAAGTGGGGCAACGGCGATGATCGTAAAAACAGACTGACCGCCGCAGGCTACAACTATTCTGCCGTACAGAGCAGAGTGAATGAACTGATGAGATAAAAGGAGGATCTGACTATGACTATTATGCAGATGATCGAAAAAAGGAATAAGGCTATTGAGGCAGCCCGTGCTTTTGCGGCTGCCCACAAGAATGAAAACAACACTCTCAACGATGCCGATTATGCTGAATACGAGCAGATGGAAAAAGAGATACAGGATATTTCCCGCGAGATCAGCCGTATGCAGCGTGAGGACGCTATGGAGCAGGAGCTGAACAAGCCGATAAATACACCCCTGACAAGTAAACCCTTTAAGAGCGAGATCGGCGGCATAGGCAGAGCAAGCGAGGAATACAGAAAAGCAATGCTGGGAGCACTCCGCAGTAATTTTGCAGATGTATCAAATGTTCTGCGTGAGGGTTCTGACGCAGACGGCGGCTACCTCGTTCCCGAAGAATATGATAAACGCATTATCGATGTGCTGAACGGCGAAAACATCATGCGTACCCTCGGCACTAAGATAAAGACAAGCGGAGATCATAAGATCAATGTAGCTGCGACAAAGCCTGCGGCATCGTGGATTGATGAAGGTGAGCCTCTCGTATGGGGTGACGCAACCTTTGACCAGATACTCCTTGATGCACACAAACTCCATGTTGCTATTAAAGTTACCGAGGAGCTTCTCTATGACAATTCTTTCGGACTGGAGAATTACATCATCACACAGTTTGGTAAAGCTCTCGCCAATGCTGAGGAGGATGCTTTCCTGAACGGCAACGGCAGAGGTAAGCCTACTGGCATTTTTGCAGCAACAGGCGGCGGTGTCATCGCTTCATCCACTACCACTCTCAAGGGTGACGATATCATCAATCTTGTTTACGCTCTCAAGCGTCCTTATCGTAAAAAGGCGGCTTTCATTATGAACGATAAGATTTTGGCAACCGTTCGCACTCTTAAGGATTCCGAAGGTCAGTATCTGTGGCAGCAGTCCTTTAAGGACGGTGAGCCGGAAAGACTGGCAGGCTATCCTGTTTATACTTCGGAATACGCTCCCACAAATATGATCTCCTTCGGTGACTACAGCTACTATAATATCGGCGACAGAGGTACTCGTTCCTTCAAAAAGCTGACAGAGCTTTTCGCCGGAAATGATATGGTGGGCTTTGTTGCAAAGGAGCGTGTAGATGGTAAGCTGGTACTTCCCGAAGCTGTGCAGATACTGAAAATTGGTTCGACCGGAAAAGTCACTAAGCCTTGATGAGGTGATGGCATGACAGTTTCTTTGACTGAAATGAAAAGTTATCTCCGTGTAGATTTCAAAGATGATGATACATTGATTCGGAGATATATTTTAGCTGCCGAGGATCTATGTCTGGACATTCTGCGAACAAATGACCGCAATGTGCTGAGGACAGACAAAAATGCCAGGATAGCAATCATGTATGCTGTCGCCTATTTTTATGAACACAGAGAAGAAGCCGATTACAAGGCTCTGACGATCTCGCTCAGAGCCTTGCTTTTCGGGAGCAGGAAGGAGGAATTCTGATGCAAATTGCACTTATGAATGAGAGGATAACCTTTCAGAGAAATGTAATACTTACTGACCGTATCGGCAACCACATGAGCAGCTGGAATGATGAATTCTCCTGCTATGCAACTGTCGGCGGCGAAAGCGGCAAGGAAACGGCTATTGTGGGAACGACTGTTGAGAATACAGATGTTACCTTTACCGTTCGTTGGTGTGCCATGACGGCGACTGTCAGCACTACAGGCTACCGCATTATGTTCAAAAACGAGATTTACGATATCATTGCAATCGACCACATGAACTATAAAAAGAAATGCATTAAATTCAGGTGCAGGAAGGCAAGGCGATAGTTTGGGAAAGACAGTAAAAATTGACGACCTTGCAGAGGAAGTCATGAAGGGGCTGACGGAGTATTCCAAACTCGCAACAGCTGATATGAAGAAAGCTGTTAAAAAAGCCGGAAACGATGTGCGGAAAGAAATACAATCTACTGCTCCGAAGGAAACAGGAGCGTATGCAAAGAGCTGGGCTGTAAAGACAACAAGGGAATCTGCCGAAAAGCTGGAAGTGACTGTACATTCAAAAAACCGATATCAGCTTGCTCACCTTTTGGAGTTCGGTCGTGCAAAGCGTGGCGGTGGCAGAACCAAAGCCCAGCCGCATATCGCACCTGCGGAAGAAAACGGCATCAATGCACTTGAAAAGGTAATAGAAAAAGCACTGAAGGGGTGAATTTATGGATGAACTTATATCAATACTGAACGAGATCGGACTGCCCTACGCTTACGATCATTTTGCGGAGGGCGAGTCACCAAATCCGCCTTTTATCTGTTATCTCCTGCCAGGCAGTGATAACTTTGCAGCTGACGGCAGAGTTTATTACAAAATAAATGATGTACATATCGAACTGTACACAGATTATAAAAATACGGAGCTTGAGCTGAAAGTGGAAGAAGTGCTTGACAGGCACAATATCTTTTACAACAAATCCGAAGTATGGATCGACAGCGAAAAACTCTATGAGGTGATGTACTCTTATGAGATCGGGGGAATCGATAATGCCGAAGAAAAAGAATAAGGTCAAATTTAATATCTGCAATGTGCATTACGCTATAGTCAGATTGAATATTGACGGAACAGCGACCTTTGATACACCTGTGCCGATGCCGGGTGCCGTGTCGATTTCGCTTGACCCTAACGGCGAACCGAACAACTTCTATGCAGATGGGTACGCCTATTACACGATCAGTAACAATATGGGATATGAGGGCGATTTGGAGCTTGCTCTTATCCCGGAGAGCTTCCGAAGGGATGTACTGAAGGAAACGCTGGACAGCAATGGAGTGCTTATCGAAAGCTCAAATGTGGAGACTGAAAACTTCGCACTCCTCTTTGAATTTGACGGCGACGTGCGAAAGATTCGTCATGTCATGTATTACTGTTCTGCAAGCAGACCTACCATTGAATCCCAGACCAATGAGGACGAGATCGAGGTAAAAACAGAGAAGCTGACAATAAAAGCTGCTCCGCTTGGCAACGGTCTTGTTAAAGCGAAAACCGGGGATGATACCAATGACGAAGTATATCTGAACTGGTACAGCGAGGTGTATCTGCCTAATGCCGTTATCGGCGGTGAAGCGGAATTTATTGCTATGCAGGACTGAGGGGGAAATGAAAAATGAGCATGACACAGACTATTGAAATAGACGGACAGCCGGTTAAATTCCGTGCATCCGCCGCTATTCCGAGGATATACAGGATGCGTTTCCACAGGGATATTTACAAGGACTTATCCCTGCTTGAAAAATCCATCAGTAAGCAGGATGAAGGCGACAGCAACCTTGATCTGTTTTCTCTGGAGATGTTTGAAAATATAGCTTTTATTATGGCTAAACACGCCGATGCATCTATCCCAGATACCCCGGAGGAATGGCTTGATAACTTCAATACATTTTCCATTTATCAGGTTCTGCCAAAGCTGATTGAACTGTGGGGACTGAATGTGCAGACCACAGTACAGTCTAAAAAAAACTTAGAGCTACTGACCGGGAAATGACAACTCCCCTGTTTCTGCCCCGATGTGTACAGCTTGGTATTTCTATCCGTGACCTTGATCTGCTCACGATCGGTTTGGTTAACGACATGTTTATCGAAAGTAGGAATGATGATTATAATGGGTATTCTGAAATCGGAACGCAATCCGATATGGATGCGTTTTAGTGCGAAAAGAGGAACAGCAAAAGAACTGTTCCTCTGATCATTATTTCAGTATTTCCGATATATTTCTTCCGCCGTAAACAATTCTTACGATATCGACCGTAAGTGATTCGTTGTCCATTAAGTAGAAAACAACATAATTATCGACAGGCATTTTACGCATTCCCATACTGAGCCAAGGCTCCCAATCAACATGAATATTTCTTTCAGGAAAGGTATCAAGAGTTTTTATCTGATCTCTTATTCTGACAGACTGTTCCTTTGCGGTTTTTGGTTCTTTCAGAACATTCCGGATATAAGAATAAATCGCTCTCAAATCGTTTCTTGCTTCCGATGAATATATCACCGTGTATTTATTACTCATGCTCCAAACTCCTGTGCAAATTCTTCGTCAATTTCTGCTGCTGTATGACCCTTTCCGTTTTTCAGAGAATCAACGCCCTTTTGAAGTACAGCATTAAGCTGCTCACGACTCATTCCGTCAATAGAAATCGGAGCGGGCTGAGGAAGCTTAAGATCAAAAGGCATACCATTCTGAAGAACAATCTGACTGTACAACATCTGAATTGCACTTGAAGGAGAAATACCAAGCCGAGCGAGGATGTTTTCTGCACTTTCCTTTAAACCTGTATCAATTCTTGCGTATACTGCTGTTGTATTTGACATTGTAATCACGCTCCTTGATATGAGTATAGCACATCTTTTCGGCAAATGCAAGCAAATGAAAGCAATACTATAACAAAAAAAGGAGGACACCCGATGGCTAACAGAATAAAAGGAATTACTGTCGAGATTGGCGGCGATACCACTAACCTTTTAAAAGCTCTGAAAAATGTAGACAGCTCCATTAAGAGTACCCAGACACAGCTTCGGGATGTCAACAAACTCCTGAAATTAGACCCCGGAAATACCGAGCTTTTGGCGCAAAAACATAGGCTGCTCGGTGACGCGGTAGGTCAGACAAAACAAAGACTTGAAAGAGTCGCTGTATCTTGATGTGCAATACCGCAAAATGTTGTTCCGTCTTTGTAACCCCACAGGAAAAATAGTCAAGAAGATCTGCAACTTTGACGGCAGCCTCGTTGTTGTGGAGGCGAGGGTATATTGATTCAGTTTAATTAATTCTTCATTCTATTTGCAATTGCTTCTGCTTCCTTGTGCATCTGTTCGTCCTTATAGGATTCAATTTGATTCATTAGTGTCCTCTTAAACGCTTCAGGGTCATCTACATGTTTGAAAATATATAATCCGAATGCTGTATTAACCTGAACTGTGCCTTCTCCGAACAATCCATTAGAAACAGAAACCGTCTGTATTTTGTCCAGTGGTGCATCCATTGATTTACCGGCAATTTTACCGATAATCTTTTTTGAAGTCACTGCCAATTCAGATGTTACATTTGAAATAATAATAATTAATCCTAAAACAATAAACACCGGAGCTATGCAAATCCCTGATATAGCAATATAAGCCGCTGCTGCATTACCCCCTGCAGCTACGCCTATTCCTATTAGTCCGATAAGTAAAAAAATACTACCAAGAACAAAATCTATCACTGCAACTTTTTTGCTGAAATTCGCCTCGCAGATAATAGTTTCCCCTGAGGATAAATTGTTATTTACATAGTTTCCCATAATCTAAACCTCCAAATATATTTTAATGAGAATTTCGCAGTTGTCCTATAACAGGACAACTCTTTGTTTATGTAATGATAACATAAATATTGTCTTATGTCAAGACAATTATGTAAAGGTGGTATCATTATGTCGAGAATAATTGATGGAAACGAAATGAATATTATAGGTAAAAACGTGAGGAAATTTCGCACAAAGCAAAAAATGAGCCAACAGAAGTTATCAAACAGTCTTGAACTTATGGGAGTTTATGTATGCAGAGGTTCAATTTCAAGAATCGAAGACAAATCAAGAACAGTTACGGATATTGAATTATATGCTTTAGCTAAGGTTCTGAAAGTGAATATAAATGACCTGATCGAGATATAATATAGTGCGAAATCTGAGTTTACCATAAGCTTTACATCTTGTGGTAGGCATACTTATGGATATGTCGGGCAGTATGTGCAGTGAGAGCATCAGGACGGCGCAGGCTAAGTAAGATGAGTGCTTAGCCGTAGGACGTGATTTATTCAGTGCTTCCTTAATTTGAAGGGGTTTTGAATTACTGTAGCATAATCCGTTTATAAATGATATAATACTCTTTAGAACTACTGAAAGAGGATCATGATATGGAGCTTCGCAAAATTCAAAAATCTGATTATTCGTATATAAAATCTTTATATACGCAGTCCTTTCCTGCCAATGAAAGGGCTCCGTTTCGCCTGCTCAGAAAACGATCGGAACAAGGGAAAGCAGATTTTTTAGTTATCTGTGATGAAGAAAAGATTTTAGGTATGGCTTATCTGGTGACCTATAAAGACCTTGCATATTTGTTCTATTATGCGATAGATCCGTCATACAGAGGAAAAGGATACGGAACGAAGGCGTTGAAAACAATAATAGAAATGTACAAGGATTACCGTCTGTTTCTTGCATTGGAGAATTGTAACGAAGAATCCGAAAACAAGGAACAGCGTATCAAAAGACATAATTTTTATCTTAATTGCGGACTTCATGACCTCCCATACAAGCTGAAAGAGGCAACCGTAGTCTTTTCCATTATGGGAATCGGAAGTGCTGTAGAGCCGGAAGAATATAAAGCATTGATGAACAGGTGTGTTACTTTCCCCATGAAGCTATTTGTTGATTTCCGGATAATAAAAGATTAGATTTTAAGCATCTCTTCGGAGGTGCTTTTTTATACCCTGAGAGAGGAGTGAACCGATGTACCCTGTTTCTGACAACTTTATAAAAGCCATACAAAGCAACAGCCGGAGCTATTTCTGGACAGGCGAGATCACCACCAAAAAAGGTCAGAAGTACATCTTTGAAAATAAAGATATTGTCAAAGGCAGCGGATATATAACCCGTCAATGCTGCGGCAACACGGAAATAGAGCTTGGCACCGTTTATGCTGCCGAAATGGGAATTTCCCTTTTTACCGATATTGACCGATATAGCTTGGAGGATGGCACGATAACCATTTCATTTCATTTGGATGTCGGCGGTAAATATGAAGAAGTACCGATGGGGATATTTGAGATAAGCGAAGCCAACAGGAGTATAAAAACGCTTGAAATAAAAGCGTATGACTGTATGCTGAATTTTGAGAAAAACGCAAAAATGTTTCGTTAAGCGTCAAATACAACCTCTCCGTCAAGTCTTTTGAGGCTTTGGCGGAGAGGTTGTTATAAATTATTCTGGTGCATTTACTACAGTAATCTTTTTAATTCCTTTTTGAGAAAACAGATGAACATATGCTTTTAGTGTACTTTCTGCGTAACTTCTGATGATTGGATTATCGTTGCTTTTTCTTGCATCTATTATAATCAGTTCATCAACATCAATAAGACTATCCGCTATTAAATCGAATTCTTCAGATGTATCGACCTTTTCGTCTAAAATATCTGTACTTATTTTTCTTACATATGGTGTATTACAATCAAAGAGATTGTATGGTTCACTATAGTTTTGTATCTGATTTAATGCTTGTTTACTTATGCTTGACTTTACAAACTGTATTTCTTGATGTTCTGATACAAAAAGATATTTTTGTCGACAATATGTGTTTTGCAAGTCACTCACCTCAAAAATCAAAATACAGAGGCATTTGAACACTAATTGCTTTTTGGAGAGCGACTTTCAGTTTATTAGCAACGCTAACAAATTCTTTATTAATATTATTGGAAATGTGTTTATTCAAAATCTCTAATGCTTCTTCTTCGTTAGCTATTTCAAGAGTTTCTTCCTCAAAAATATCGATAATAATATCGAACTTTTCATTCCACTCATCAAATACAATTGATAAGATATAATATTCTTTTTCTGAAAGTTCTACAGTGAAAATATTATTCCATTCTTCATTAAATGAGTTATGTTCTTCTATACCCTGACTATTAAGAGGCACATTCAAAAAACATTTCTTCCATTCTAATGACATCACATTTCCTCCCTTTTTTTGATACGAAAATGCGTTGCAACTTCGTACTCTTCTTTGGTTCGTCCTCTGGTTTTGCCGTCAACAGTTACATTGTGTCCGTCTTTACCGTCTAATGTCAGATACAATGCCCTTTTCGTTTTTACTGTTAAATCTTGTATTCTTAGGTAGCCTCCGGCAGCATCAGCAACAACAGCAATAGTATGATCTTTATTTTCAAATACTATCTTTCCGCCTCTTTGATAAGCAGTAGATTCAGGTGCAAATCTATCAACTACTTCATTTATATTGACACTTTTCCAATTACTGTGATATTTTTTTGCTCTTTCGGAGCCTTTATTAAGTTCTTTTGCTAATTGTGGATCTATATCTGCAATTTGCTTCATTGCAGAAACATTTGACGAGTAATCATGCTTTGAATCCATTATATAGCCTTCTTTCTTTGACGACTGGTTCTTTGAAAATCTGTATACTTTGTATACTCAATATTCATTTCATCAAGAACTGTCTTATATTCAGGCTTTAACGAACCATATATAAGCAGGCTTTTCGGTAATGCAAAATATATTTTTGCTTTCATATAAGCTACATTATATTTCGTCAGGCTTTTTGCACACCCCAATGTACCTACTGCAAATACTGAGTGGTGAGGGTATGAAGATAATGCGTTTATTGTTTCCCACGAACCAACCCTGAAATTGGGGAGAAACTTGATTCCATGTAATCCGACATAAATGGTTGCCATTTGAGATAGTAATATATTAAATTTCTGAAGACTTATGTCCCAGTTGATTCTTGGGCTTAAGTCAAAGCCGGATATTCCCATATATTCTTTGTAGATTTTGATATCCTCATCAAGTTTGGACAACCTTGTATATATTCGATCATCATTTGAAAATGAACATAATACAGTTTTACTTTTAGGGTGAGTTGCTTGATTTCTGCAAAAGAAAGGAATCATTTCATCGGGATACTCGTTTAAAAACATATCACTTGGTACAATGGGATAGCCGTACTGATTAAAACTAATGCCATTATTCAGAAGATATGTATAAAGTTTTTCTGAAAGTTTTAGCAAATTATACATAAATTTATAGCCTTTCTGTTGATTTGTCAATTTTGTAAAAACTGTCAATAGACAAACAAAGCAGAATATGCTACAATGAAACTTGTCTAAGGTTGTGCATTGTGCATAACTGCGAACGCATAGGGATACTGCTACCAACAGTATTTTCCCTGTGCGTTTTTTCTTTGTCAGAATAAGTAGTTCATGGGAATCAGTCCTTTCTATTTGTACATTTTCATAGCCTTAATACATCAAGCAGTTCGTAACAGAAAAATGTCCTATTCCTTTTCCTGCCATCTGTATCAATAATTCCGCTTTTTAGAAGAACATTTATATATCTGTTAACGGTTGCGGGTGAAAGATTAGTTTCCTTTTCAAATTCAGATAGTGATAAGATCGGCTGTTTATAAATGGCATTTATCAAATCAACAACTGCATTATTTGAAATAAGAGATTTTGCCAAAGCAAGATGCTCTTCATACATCTGATTGATTCTTTCAACGATGTAAATGTACTTTTCGCATTGTTTTGCTACGGTTTGCAAAAAGAACTTTATCCAATCATTCCAATTTCCCTTTTCTCTTGTACCATCCAGAAGTCTGTAATATTTGAATTTGTCAGACTCTAAGGCTTCACTTATGAAAAAACACGGCAAAGAAATTTGTTGCTTTTCATAAAGATACAGCGGAATCAATATTCTGCCAACCCTACCGTTTCCGTCGTCAAATGCGTGGATTGTTTCCGTTTGGGCGTGAATAATTGCAATTCTGATCAAGGGCTGTAAAGAATCTTGCGGATTGTTGATATATTCAATTAAATTTTTCATAAGCATTGGAACATTCTCGGGAGTGGGAGGAATGTAAGTGATCTCTCGTGAGCCACTTGTCAATCCGATAAAATTTTGTGTTTTTCTATATTCCCCAATCAATGCATTTTTACGCTTTCTGACATTTCCAGAAAGTAATGCCTTATGAATTTCGCATAGAAAATCATCAGAAAAGCCACCCCTTCTCAACATTTCAAGCCCAAGTACAGTTGCCTTAAAATAGTTAGAAACCTCGTTTAAATCCTGATTGTTTGTATCAGGTTCTATCTGATTGATTAAAACTCCGTCAAGTGTTGCTTGCGTTCCCTCGAGTTTTGTAGAAGCAATAGCTTCTTTTTGCTGCAAAGTTGGCATGAACCAACTGCTGTCAAGTTTGCTATCTTTGATTTTTTCTTTGTAAACCTCAAGTTTTGAAGTTGCTTCTAATAACTCATTAATAAAAACACTATAATCAAGTGTATCAGCAGGCAACGGTAACATGACCGGATTAAACGCTTTCTTCATAGTTATCGCTCCTTTTTTAATATATGACTATTGTACATCATTAAAAATCAAAAGTCAATAGTTTTGATTATAATATTTTTGTTAAAATCAAATTTATATAGTTATCAAAGACATTTTAATATTCAGTTAGTGGTAGTATGGTTTATTTGACGGCAAGGACGGTTATTGGTACGGCTTTTGGGCGGGATCAAACAAAAGCGGAAATGCAAGTATGATAAAAATAAAAATCAATAAATCCGACTTCTCTTTTACAGAGGAACGAATGACGTTGAACGGTGTAACTTGTCAGGCAGTAGGCTATCATGGCGGTTATAACACCAATCCACAGAGGAATGTCCAGAGTGTTCTGCAGAACGGCTATCTGTATATGGTGTCCTATGACAAAACAAAGGTCTATAAGATCAACATTGATAACGCTGCCGACATCAAAGAAATACCTCTTGGTTCTGCAACGGCGTATAGCTGCAACGGTGACTATTATAGAAGCGGCTCTATGTGGCTTGCAAACCTTGGTGATTGGATCGTTGGTTCGGATTTCCGCATAAATACAGAGGACAAGGTATTCCGTAAAGCCGACAGCGCACCGTGGACATATACCAGTACACCACTATTTCAATACGGACCCTATTTGTTCAGCTTTGGCGGCTATTATGCAAATTCTACAAGGCAAAATTTATTCTTGTGGACACCATACTTGGCGACTATAAATAATCTTGAAACATCCGTTATCAAAACAGCTGATAAGACAATGAAAATTACTTATACAATACAAGAAGAATAAACACGGAATCAGGCGGCAACCTTCGGGTGGCTGCTTTTTTCATACATTTATTATCAATAAGGAGCGTGATGCTTAATGAAGGAATTCTGGTACACGATACAGTTTATTTTCACTGTACTTGGCGGTTGGCTTGGGATGATGGGGACCCCAGCAAGCCGCAGGCTTGTTGGGGAGAGGACGAGCAGCGGAGCGGATGAGTTTTCGTGCTTGCACGGAAACGATAGAGCGAAGCTTGCGAGGACGAGGAGGCTGTGACGGGCTTTTGATTGCACTCGTGGCTTTTGCAGCAATCGACTATATCACTGGTCTGATGTGTGCCATCAGTGAAAAAAGGCTGAACAGTAAGATCGGTTTTAAGGGTATCTGCCGCAAGGTGCTGATATTTACCCTCGTTGGTGTGGCTAACATCATCGATGTGCAGGTCATCGGCACAGGCAGTGTGCTCATGACGGCGGTGATATTCTTTTACTTATCGCCTAAGAAATTGAAGGATATCTTAGAGCAGCTGCACGACAGAATTGATGAGGAGGACGATAAAAATGATTAAAGGAATTGATGTATCATCATGGCAGGGCAATATTGACTTTGCAAAGGTAAAAGCAAGCGGCATTGACTTTGTCATCATCCGTGCCGGGTATGGCAGAGAAGTAAGTCAAGTAGATAAATATATTGAATAAAAACCCATTCGGATTTCAGCTTGCCGGTGTGGTGGTAAACGACAGCGTGACAAGAGAGGCTATCAGCCGTGAGCAGATGCGTCAGTTTCTGAAATTCGTACATGACGATAACTGCTACTGCAAGTATTACGAGGTAGTTTACATCCTGTTTCACACAGGTATGCGTATATCAGAATTCTGTGGGCTGACGCTCAAAGATATTGACCTGGAAAACAGGATCGTCAACATAGACCACCAGCTACAGCGTACTTCCGAATTGGAGTACATCGTTGAATCAACAAAAACAAACTCAGGCACAAGAAAGCTGCCGATCACGGAGGATGTCGCACAATGCTTTGCTGCGATAATAGAGGACAGAGAGCCGCCGGCAGTGGAGAAATTCATTGACGGCTACGGCGGATTCCTGTTTTATGACGATAAATGTATGCCGCTTGTCGCCATGCACTGGGAGCATCGTTTTAATAACATGGTTGACCGTTGCAACAGCATTTACAAAATACAGATGCCGAACATAACGCCTCATGTTTGCCGCCATACTTATTGCAGCAATCAGGCAAAGTCAGGAATGAACCCGAAAACGCTTCAATACCTGATGGGACACAGTGATATTGGCGTTACCATGAATGTCTATACCCACCTCGGACTTGAGGATGCAGCGGATGAGCTGAAGCGGATAGAAGCCCCCCTGCTTGCAAGGAAGGAAATAGAGAAAAAGCCGGAGAAAGCATAGTATATTCCTCTTTATCCACTCCCTGTCAATTTAAACCAAACGGCAGGAAGCTTACGCCGCCTGCCGTTTAGGTTGTTTAATTTCCGTTCTTTTCTTTCCTTCTTGATTTTGCAAGAACAATGATAAATACTGCGGATACTGTGGTAACTGTGGCTATAACAAAAACAATAGTCATTGTTGTGTCGCCTGTTTTGGCAGTATCTGAGCTGTCAGAGCTTTGTGGTGTGCTTGTGTCTGTACTGCCTGACTGCTCCGGGGTGGATGTGTCAGGCTTTGAGCTGTCAGGCTTTGAGCTGTCGGGCTTTGAGCTGTCGGGCTTTGATGTATCCGGCTTTGTCGGCTCGGAAGTAGGCTCGGAAACAGGCTCTACAGGTGTGGCTGCGTCCTTGTATATGACCTCAAAGGTCATATCTGCAATAAGAGGCGGTGTGGTAAAATACCCGTCCCTGATCTGGGAAGTCACATCTTCGCCGCCGAACAGTACCTTGTCTATCTCTTTTCCTTCATCGGGAATGATATGGAAGGTATGGACAGATCTGCGGTCAAATTCCTCTGTACCGTCCAGATCATTGCTGCTTTCCTCGATCCTGCCGCCGTCACTGATAAATGTGATAGTATGGGTCGCCGGAACAGTTGTCGATATGGTTGCACCCTTTTGTTCGGGGGCTGCGGCAAAGGCTGTCATACACGGCACACATAGCAGCAGCACAGCAAGCAGCATTACTGTTAATTTTTTCATCCGAAAGGGTCACCTCCTTCGGGCTTCGGGTGAAACCTTATTAAACTGCGTCAACATAAGCAATATTGAATGTTACTGTGTCGCTGTAATCTCCGGCTGCGGCTGCGTCCCAAGCTGCCTGAGTGATATTGATAGTCAGGTCAACCTTTTCTCCGGCAGTTGTGAAGGCAGCTGCATAATCTGCATCTACTGCTGTTTCATCGGCTGTTTTCAGGCTGTAGGGAATGACTGCCTCGTTGTCAACGCTGTTGTTAAGGTCAAAGTCAGAGGTTACTGTTACCTGAACAGCTTTATTCGGTGCAAGTCTTGCAGAATCAAGTGTCACGCTGCCGAAATCGGTTGACAGTTCGTTAAACTCTACCGTTGTATCAGCAGGAATAGATACGGTAAAGGTCGGAGCAACAGAGGTTGTTACCTCCGTACCCTGTGATCCGCCGGGATAGTCTACTGCAAAGGCTGTAATTCCTGTTGCTGTCAGCATTGCGCCCACAAGGGCGAGGGTAAGTAATTTTTTCATTGTGATTTTCTCCTTTTTGTAATCGTCCCCACCGAGCAAAGCCCGGCAGGAGCGTTCTTATTGTACTTCGTAGGTCTTTGTGTTATCTACAAGATCAGTGACCGGAACAGCGCTGCCGTTTTCGTAATAGATAAACCCATCCCTGTCGAAAGCCGCCCTGCCGCTGTAAACTTTAATCAAAGCATATCTGTCGACCAAAGCCTGCCATGTTTCTCCGG
>CACWVH010000045.1 GCA_902764235.1 uncultured Ruminococcus sp. | reverse complement strand
CCCCGTCCCCCTTCCCAAAGGGAAGGGGGAGACTTCAGGGGACGGCGGCAGGCGTGCTGCGCACGCACCCCTAGGGCACTTCCTTCGGGCGCCTGCCGCTTGGCTGAAATGAAAACCCGGAAGGTTTAAAAAAAGATTTAATTCAATTTCACGGATTCAGGCTTCATTAAAAAACAGACTTTGCATTTTTTATGGTTTTCAGATGCATAGATAAGCTTTGAAGCAAGGATTGATTGTTTCTTTGATATAAAGTAGTCTACTTTATATCAAAGAATAGTATAATACTGATCTTCATTAAAAAACATACCTTGCATTTTTATGACTTTCAGACGCATAGCTAAGCTTTGAAGTAAAGACCGGTTTTTTCTTTGATGGAAAGAAGTCTGCTTTATATGAAAGAATAGTATAAGTTAAAGGATGGTAGCATGAAAAATATAGTTCTGATCGGAATGCCGGGCTGCGGAAAAAGTACAGTTGGTGTTGTTCTTGCAAAGGCGACAGGCTTCCGCTTCAATGACAGCGATCTGATAATACAGGAAAAGGACGGCAGACTTCTCAGCGAGATAATCGACCAGGAGGGTCTTGACGGCTTTGAAAGAATAGAAAATGAAATAAATGCTTCTATTTCTGCGGAGCATACAGTCATAGCAACAGGCGGCAGCGTTGTTTACGGCAGAGAGGCTATGGAG
Organism: uncultured Ruminococcus sp.; assembly: GCA_902764235.1. Lineage (GTDB taxonomy): Bacteria > Bacillota > Clostridia > Oscillospirales > Acutalibacteraceae > UBA1213. The sequence continues at coordinate 19,824 of CACWVH010000045.1, read as the reverse complement.
CATCTAAGAAGTATAGGAGTGGTGGTTTATATCAGACTGCCGTTTGAGGAAATAAGAAAAAGGCTCGGCAATCTTCACAAAAGGGGAGTTGCTATCCGTGAGGGTCAGACACTCAGGGATCTTTATGATGAAAGAGTTCCGCTTTATGAAAAATACGCTGATATCACAGTGGATGTAAACGGCAGGAATATTTCTGAAACCGCACTTTATATCAAGGAACAGGCTGAAAGGTATTTTGAAGGTAAATAATATGACTGAAAAGATCACAAGCAAGGATAACAGCCTGATAAAGCATATATCAAAGCTTATGTCGTCGGCAAGATACAGACGTGAAAATAACTGCTTTGTGTGCGAGGGTATAAGACTTTGCATTGATGCTGTACGTTCGGGAGCAGAGGTGAGCTGCTTTTGCTTTACGGAAAAGGCTTTTGAAAAGAACAGGGAAAATGCAGAGCTTATCTGCGGCTCGGCAAAAAGATGCGTTGAGCTGAGTGCACCGCTTTTTGGCAGACTTTCTGATACGGATACTCCCCAGGGCTTTCTCTGCATTGTAAAGTCAGACGGAAAAAGCTTTAGTGCTGAAAAGGGCGGCTGCTATGCTGCACTTGAAAGGATACAGGATCCGTCCAATCTCGGAACTATTCTCAGAACAGCAGAAGCACTGGGTGTTGACGGTGTCATCATGTCGGCTGACTGCTGCGATATATATTCTCCGAAGGTCGTAAGGGGAAGCATGGGAGCAGTATTCAGACTGCCTGTCCGTATTGAGAAGGAGCTTGCACAGGCAGTAAGAGAGCTTGGCTCAAGGGGGATAAGGACCTTTGCGTCCACTCCGAGAAATGCAGAAAGTATTAATGAAACCGATTTTTCCGGCGGAGGCGTAATGCTTATCGGAAACGAGGGAAACGGTCTTGATGAGGGTACGATAGATTCCTGCACGGACAGAGTTATGATACCCATGAAGGGACGTGCAGAATCGCTGAATGCGTCTGCGGCGGCTTCGATACTTTTATATAAGCTTGTCTGCGGATAAATATATCTGATGGCGGCAGTCTTATTGGCAGGTGAAATGAATGGATAAATATATAATATACTGGATATGGCTTCAATCCTGTCTCGGTACAGACAGCAAGAGGCTTGCTCCGGCAATTAATGCTTTTGTTACGCCGGAAAATATTTTCCGTGCTGATGAAAACGAACTGAGAAATACCGGTATTTTTTCGGAAAAGGAGCTTTCAAGGCTTCTGAAAAAGGATCTTGCTTACAGTGTTGAAACAGCGGAAAACTGTGATAAGCAGGGTATAGATGTCATATGCTATAAAAACAGCGAATACCCTTCAAGACTCGCTTCGATTGCTACACCGCCGGTGGTTTTGTATGTAAAGGGGAGACTACCCCAGCAGTCCCTGCCTCAGGTAGGTATTGTAGGAACAAGAAATCCGGATGAAACAGGAAAAAAGCTTGCGTACAGCTTCGGCTTCGATGCCGCAGATAATTCTGCAGTAGTTATCAGCGGAGGTGCATATGGAGTTGATATATTTGCACATAAGGGGGCTGTCTGTTCAGGCGGTTCGACCGTATGCGTTCTCGGCTGCGGAATAGATATGTTTGAAAGCAGGGTCAGCAGATATCTTCTTGATGAGGTCCCTGAAAAAGGGGCTGTCATCTCCGAATATCCGCCGAAATATCCGCCTACGAGATATACCTTCCCGGCAAGAAACAGGATAATCTCCGGAATGTCGGACAGTGTAGCAGTAATTCAGGCAGGTCTCGGCAGCGGTGCGCTTATTACCGTAAGATTTGCAGTAGCACAGAACAGAAAGGTCTTTTCTGTTCCGGGAAATATGGACAATATATTCTCAAGCGGTAATAATTATCTTCTGCGCTGCGGATTTTCAGCTGCGCTTTGTGCAAATGATGTTCTTTCATGGATATCACACAGAAACCTTGATCCGGATAATGTATTTGTAAATCCTGCGGTAAATGCAAGGCAGCTCAGTATCATTTCAACAAAGCCGGAAGAGCTTATTGTAAAAAGAAACAGCGATACTGAAATGCCTTTGGCTGTCTGCTGCGAAATTGCAAGAAGCATTTCCCTTGAGGAGGACAGTGCAGGCTGCATGACTCCTGAGCCTGTGCAGGAAACCTTTTATGACAGGACAGAAGAAACATCTGCAAGTGCCGGTGAAAAAGCGGAGCCTGATTTACAAAGTGAGGATGCAGCGGATAAAATAGCTGAGGGTATTGATGATGATACAGAAAGGCTTCTATATGAGGAATCAATTCCCGGAATGAGAAATCCCACATATATTATGGACAAAAAGACGATGCTTTCGCTGTTTACATCCACAAGGGATTTCAACGAGCTTGCCCAGGACATTAAAAAAAATAATGGTGAAAGCGAATATCCTGTAAGACGTAAAAGCATAAGTCGGAAGGAAACAGAGAATAAAGCAAATAACAAAAAAGAGAACAAAACAGAGGCTGGACAAATTACATCAAAAAAAAGGAAAATGCCTTCTGAAAATATAAAAAATAACGAAAGTGAAAATAAAATTTTGCCTAAGCAGTTGACAGCCGCGGCTGTTACGGTGTATGATACCATTTTGGATACACCTGTGTATACAGATGCCGTTGTGGAGGCTTCGGGGCTTTCAGCCGGAGAGGTTCTTTCATCGCTCACAGAGCTTGAGCTGTATGGACTTATAGTCAGACTTCCCGGAAATAAGTTTATCAGAAAAGAATAATAAATACAGGAGAACGATGAACAAACAGGAGATAAGAGCCTGAGAGCTTCAGGAGCTTGCTCTGAACCGGAAGCCCGGTTATTGATTAATCACCGTGATCTTTAGTCTGAAAGAAACTATAAATATTATCGGAGGAAGGATAATGTCAAAGCTTGTTATAGTGGAGTCGCCTGCCAAGGCGAAAACTATAAAGAAATATCTCGGATCTGACTATGAGGTAGTTGCCTCCATGGGTCATATAAGGGATCTGAATCCTAACCGTTTGAGTGTTGATATAAAGAAAAAATTTGCGCCGAAATATGAAATAATAAAGGGAAAGGAAAAACTCGCTGATGATCTTGTAAAGCTTGCAGGCAAAAGCGAATATGTTTATCTTGCGACTGACCCTGACCGTGAGGGAGAGGCTATTTCATGGCACCTGGCGTATCTTCTTGACCTGGATCTTGACAGTACAAACAGAGTTACATTCAATGAGATCACAAAAACCGGAGTCAAAAACGGAATGGGCGCCCCGAGGAAGATTGATATCGACCTTGTGAACGCTCAGCAGGCAAGAAGAATTCTCGACAGACTTGTGGGCTATAAGCTCAGCCCGTTTTTGTCGCAGAAAATAAGAAAGGGATTGTCAGCCGGACGTGTTCAGACAGTTGCTGTAAAGATCATTGTTGACAGAGAGCGCAAGATCAGAGCCTTCAAGCCGGAGGAATACTGGTCGATCGACGCAAGGTTTGTACCAAAGGGCAGCAGAAAGGCATTCCCGGCATCCTTCTACGGAAACAGAGAGGGTAAGATAAAGATCGAAAACGGTCAGCAGGCTCAGGAAATACTTGATGCCATCGAAAATCAGCCGGCTGTCGTTGAAAATGTAAAGCACGGAAAAAGACGCAGAAAGCCGGCACCGCCGTTTATAACATCCACTTTGCAGCAGGAGGCTTCAAGAAAGCTTGGCTTCCAGTCGAAGCGTACCATGAAGGTGGCACAGGAGCTTTATGAGGGCGTAGATATTGAAGGACTCGGCTCTGTGGGTCTGATAACATATATGAGAACCGACTCGCTCAGACTGTCAGAGGACGCTCTTGATGCAGCGGAGAAATTTATCCGTGAAAAATGGGGCGATAAATATGTGCCGAAGGAGCACCGTCGCTTCAAATCCCGTGCAAATGCACAGGACGGACATGAGGCTATCAGACCGACAATGGTCGATATGGAGCCTTCAAGGGTAAAAGCAAGCCTTACAAATGACCAGTTCAAGCTATACAAGCTTATCTGGGAAAGATTCATTGCCTGCCAGATGGCTGAATGTATCCAGAAAACAACACAGGCAGATATTGCAATAAAGGATTATATTTTCAAGGCGTCAGGCTATGTTGTTGACTTTGACGGATATACTGTACTGTATGTTGAAAGCAACGACGGTGCAGATGATGAAAAGGAAAGCGAGCTTCCGCCCCTTGAAAAGGATATGCCGCTGAAGGTCAGGGAAATGAAGCCGAATCAGCATTTCACCCAGCCTCCGGCAAGATATACGGAAGCAAGCCTTATCAAAGCACTGGAGGAATACGGTATCGGCAGACCTTCCACCTATGCAGCTACAATAAGCACAATTACGTCAAGAGGATACGTAAAGCGTGAAAGCAAGACGCTTATCCCGACAGAGCTGGGCGAGGTATCCACAAAGCTGATGGAGGAACGCTTCCCGAAGATCGCAAACGTGAAATTCACAGCCCAGATGGAGCAGAATCTGGATACTGTTGAGGAAGGCAAATATGAATGGGTTCAGCTTCTGACGGATTTTTACGGTGATTTTGACAAGACGCTGAAAAAAGCCAAGGAAGAAATGAAGGACGTCAAGATACAGCTTGAGGAAGACAAGACTGACCTGATATGTGACAAATGCGGAAAGCCGATGGTCGTCAAATACGGCAGATACGGCAGATTCATTGCCTGCTCGGGATATCCGGACTGTAAGAATATCGTCAAGATTGTCAATAAGACAGGAGTGCCCTGTCCGAAATGCAGCGGAGACGTCATTGTAAGAAAGACGAAGAGAGGCAGAGAATTTTTCGGCTGCTCAAATTATCCGGAATGTGATTTTGTATCGTGGTATGAGCCGGTGAACGAAAAATGTCCGCAGTGCGGAGCTGTCCTTTTCAGGAAAAAAGGCAAAAAACCGAAGCTGTTCTGCAATGCAGAGGGCTGCGGCTTTGAAAAGGATGCTCCCGAGGAATAATAAATATTCATATCTGTTATAAAACAGTATATTTTCAAAAAGCCGCTGAGCCGTTAGTTCAGCGGCTTTTTGCCGTAACTTCACTCAATGAAGAATGAATAACGAATAGTGAATAATATTTGCGTAAACTGCTGCTTTACCGTTAAGCAGAAAGTAAACAGCAGAACCGCTCACTTCGTTCGCTCAGTGAACAATTGAATTTGGAAAGTGGAATTTGGAATTTGGAATTATGTAAAACTGCTGCTTTAGCATTTATCAAAAACCTGAATCCGTGAAACTCATTATTGATTGTTCTGAAAAAACCTGAGATAATGCTTCCCAAAGGGAAGGGGGAGAATTCAGGGGACGGCGGCAGGCGTGCGCAGCACGCCTGCCGCCTAACTAAAATGAAAACCCGGAAGGTTTAAAAAAACGTTTTAATTCAATTTCACGGATTCAGGAAAAAGTAAATAGTGATACACAAATTTCAGAATCAGCGAAACGAAACCGCTCACTTCGTTCGCTCAATGAATAATGAATAGTGGAGAATTAAAACTCCTATTCAGCGTAACCAAGCCGCCCACGCTCACACAGAACCTGCCGCCGCTACGAAAGTAAGCGAGCACGCCGCAGGCAGCGCAGCGTGGGAAAGCGAGTGTAGTAAGCGAGCACGCACACCGCAGGCGGTGGGCAGCGCAGCGCGGCGGGGTGGGGTTAAGGAGAGAAGATTTTAAAAGAGGAGAACCTTAAGGGGAGGGGCGTAAGCTCCTCCTCTTATGGGTCTTCTCTTTTGCCGCGTCCGCATCCTGCGGACGCCTGCGAAGAAACCGGCGGTCAGAAATAATTATAAGAAGCCTTCATAATAACCGTAGTATTACATTAAAAACCGGTTAAAAACCGGTATTGATTATTTTTCAAATAATCGTTTCAAAAATGGTGAAAATATGCTATACTAACTATGTATATTATGTTTAAGAAGGGACCGGTCATAACGGCAGTCCCTTCCAGATGTCCGGTAATGCGGCTATCAGTAAACTACTTAAACCTCCCATACCATTTTACTGTTCGATCAAAGTATTAATTGTACTTTCAACAACTTTGGTTGTTTTCTTTTCGCCTGATAATAAGCCAAGTATTTCGGCAGTATAATATCAAGTGGGAAGTTTGAGTAAACTCTTTAATATGGAAAAGGTGAAAAAATGGCTTTTGACAGAGATAAGATCAGAAATTTCAGTATAATAGCTCATATCGATCACGGCAAATCGACCCTTGCCGACAGAATACTTGAGCAGACTCAGAGCGTTGCGATCAGGGATATGGAAAACCAGCTGCTCGATAATATGGATCTCGAAAGAGAAAGAGGAATAACCATCAAGGCTCATGCAGTAACACTGCTGTATAAGGCTGATGACGGTGAAGAATATATCTTCAATCTTATAGATACTCCCGGTCATGTTGACTTTAACTATGAGGTCTCACGCTCACTTGCAGCCTGTGAGGGCGCTGTACTTGTGGTTGACAGCTCTCAGGGTATCGAGGCACAGACCCTTGCAAATACATATCTTGCACTCGATGCAGGTCTTGAGATCGTTCCGGTTATCAATAAAATAGACCTTCCCAGCGCTGACCCGGACAGGGTGAAAAAGGAGATCGAGGATGTGATCGGACTTCCGGCTGAGGATGCACCCTGCATTTCGGCAAAGGTCGGAATAAATATACATGACGTAATGGAGCAGATAGTTGAGCTTATTCCTCCGCCGCAGGGCGATAGCGATAAGCCGCTTCAGGCCCTGATCTTTGATTCATATTATGACAGCTATAAGGGCGTAATAATCTATGTTCGTCTGAAAGAGGGTCAGCTTCATGTGGGCGATACTATCAGACTTATGGCAACAGGCTCTGAATTCACAGTCGTTGAGCTTGGCTTCATGCGTGCCACGACTCTTGAGCCGACAGAGGCACTTTATGCAGGTGAGGTCGGATATATCGCAGCATCTATCAAAACCGTCAGCGACGCCCGTGTCGGTGATACCGTAACCCTTGCGGAAAGACCTGCCGCAGAGCCGCTTCCCGGCTATCGTCAGGTGCAGCCTATGGTATTCTGCGGTATCTATCCTGCTGACGGCGCAAAATACGGCGATCTGCGTGATGCTCTTGAAAAGCTTGAGCTGAACGATGCGTCACTTTCCTTTGAGCCGGAAACCTCTGTTGCGCTGGGCTTTGGTTTCCGCTGCGGCTTCCTCGGACTTCTTCATATGGAGATCATCCAGGAAAGGCTTGAAAGAGAATATAATCTTGACCTGATAACAACTGCACCCAGCGTTATTTATAGAATAACAAAAACTGACGGTACAGTCGAAATGATCGATAACCCCACTAATTATCCGGATGCCGGGATCATAGCAATGGCAGAGGAGCCGATGACACAGGCACATATCTATTCTCCCAGTGAATATGTGGGAAATATTATGGAGCTTTGTCAGGACAGACGAGGTATTTTCAAGGATATGACTTATATCGACGCTGACCGTGTGGATATACATTATGAGCTGCCGCTTGCAGAGATAATATATGATTTCTTCGATACACTCAAATCACGTACAAGAGGCTATGCTTCCTTTGACTATGAGCTTTCGGGCTATGCACAGTCAAAGCTTGTCAAGCTTGATATCATGCTCAACGGTGAGGTGGTCGATGCGCTTTCATTCATCATCCATGCGGATAAGGCCTATCCCAGAGCAAGAAAAATGGCTGAAAAGCTCAAGGAGAAGATTCCCCGTCAGCTGTTTGAGGTACCGATTCAGGCTTGTATCGGAGGAAAGATCATCGCAAGGGAAACTGTCAAGGCAATGCGTAAGGATGTGCTTGCAAAATGCTACGGCGGTGATATCACAAGAAAGAAAAAGCTGCTGGAAAAGCAGAAGGAAGGTAAAAAGCGTATGCGTCAGCTTGGTTCTGTCGAAGTGCCGCAGGAGGCATTCATGGCTGTGCTCAAGCTTGACAGCGATACCTGATAAAGGTGTATGAAAATGAAAAAGATCGTATTGCTGTATAATTTCACTGAGGATGAGCTTGCAAAGGTCAGAAGAGCGCTTCTTCCGCTGAAATTCTCAGTGAAAAGCATCGGGCCGGAAAGCTTTGCTCTCCCTGTGGGTTACCTTGCCGGGCTGACAGATGAAGGCTCTCCGGTTGAAGAAAAAACTGAAAGCTTCGGGAAGCTTCTTGTAATGGGAGGCTTTCTGAATTCTGATATCGACAGGCTGCTTGCAGCTATGAGAAAAACAGGCTTTTCAAGAGAAGTGCTCAAGGCTGTGATAACACCTACAAATGCCTCGTGGAGCGGTTGGCAGCTTTATTCGGAGATCCGCCGTGAGCATGAGGTTATGACCGGGAAAAGACCGGGAAGTGATTGAATGTATTTTACATATATTCTGCGCTGTGAGGATAACAGCCTTTATACAGGTATCGCAGCAGATGTACGCAGGCGTATGAGCCAGCATTTCGGAAGGACTGCTCAGTGTGCAAAATATACACGCTCACGCAGACCCCTGTCTCTTGAAGCTGTCTGGGAGAGCAGTGACCGCTCGGCTGCGTCAAAGCTTGAATACAGGATAAAACAGCTTGCAAAGGATAATAAGCAAAGACTTATTGATGAAAACGCCTTGCAGCTTTTAAAGGAAACGGATGTTAGTCTTTACAGAAGGCTTTCCGATGAGGAGCTTGAGGAATTGATTTGAAGGATATTTATGAAATACTGAAGCATTATTTCGGATATGACAGCTTTCGTCCCGGGCAGGAGAAAATAGTGCGTACCATTCTTTCGGGACAGGATATTTCTGCCGTTATGCCGACGGGTGCCGGAAAATCACTGTGCTATCAGCTGCCGGCACTTGCATCTGATGGAATTACGCTTGTCATATCTCCGCTGATCTCGCTTATGCAGGATCAGGTCAGATCGCTTATAGAAATGGGAGTAAGGGCAGCTTATCTTAACAGCTCACTGACTCCCGGACAGCTTGCCCTTGCGACCCGGAATGCAAGAAGCGGTATGTACAAAATAATCTATGTTGCACCCGAAAGGCTTGAAACACAAAGCTTTCTGAGCTTTGCAATGAATTCGGATATATCTCTTGTGGCGGTTGATGAGGCTCACTGTGTTTCCCAGTGGGGTCAGGATTTCCGCCCGGCGTATCTGAGGATCAGCGAATTCGTTGCAAAGCTGAAAAAAAGACCTCCTGTCGCAGCCTTTACGGCAACAGCGACAGAAGCTGTAAAAAAGGATATCGTGTCAAAGCTCGGACTGAGATTCCCGGTGAAATATACCGGGGGCTTTGACAGACCTAATCTGTACTTTTCAGTTGAAACACCCCATGACAAGCTTGACCGCATACAGAAATATCTGAGGCTTCATCCCGGTCAGAGCGGTATAATATATTGCCTGACAAGAAAGGAAACGGAATACGCTGCCGATGTACTCAGCAATGACAGGATCACAGTCTGCGCCTATCATGCCGGAATGAGCGATGAGGACAGAAAAAGGGTGCAGGAGGATTTTATCTATGACAGGATAAAGGTCATCGCTGCGACAAGTGCCTTCGGTATGGGAATTGATAAGCCGGACGTGCGTTTTGTGATACATCTGGATATGCCCTCAAGAATAGAGGATTATTACCAGCAGGCAGGACGGGCAGGCCGTGACGGACAGGCAGCTGAATGTATTCTGCTTTATTCAAAAAAGGATGTCGGTCTTAACCGCTATATGATTGAAAAAATACCCGATGATGACCCGATGACTCCTGAGCAGAGGGAGGAATATATCAAGGCAGAGCTTGCCTGTCTTGAGCAAATGATATATTATTCAACATCAAAATATACCTGTCTGAGAAAACGTATCCTGAATTATTTCGGTCAGCCGGCAACCGGCAGCTGCAAAAACTGCAGCGTCTGCCGAAGGAATATGGATGTGCCGATAAGACATATCGGAGAAGCTGCGGAATATGACAAGATACTTTACAGTCTGCTCAAGGAGCACTGCAAGCGGAGCGCACTGTTTGCCGGAGTTCCGTATTATGCTATAGCCAGCGAAGCAATGCTCAGGGAGATGTCAGCGGAAAAGCCGGAGAGCCCTGAGCAGCTGCGTCGCATAAGCGGCTTCGGAGAGGAAAAAATACGGCGCTACGGAAAGGGCTTGACAGATATAATAAAGAAATATAAGTCAGAACAAGATTGAGATTATAATAACCCTTAGGCGGTGATATTATGGACAAGGAAACAAGACAGATGCTCTGTGGAATGAATGACAGGAAATACGGTGATTTTTCGTCGTCGCTGATTCCCGGGGCGGATAATATAATAGGTATAAGGCTGCCGGTTCTCAGGGAGATCGCAAAAAAGCTTGCATCGGAAAAGGGCAGGGCTGCTCTTTCTGATGAGGAGGATATCTGGTTTGAAGAAACTATGCTCAGAGGTATGATTATAGGCTATCTGAAAATCAGCACAGAGGAAAGACTTGAGCTTATCCGCAGCTTTGTACCCCGGATAGATAACTGGAGTGTCTGCGACAGCTTTTGCTGCACTTTGAAATTCACAAAAAAGGATATACCGGTGATATGGGAATTCATTCAGCCCTACGCTCATTCGGACAGGGAATTTGAACAGCGCTTTGCTGCGGTAATGCTGCTGCGATTTTTTGTGAAGGATGAATATACAGACAGCACCTTGAGGCTGCTTTGTGAGATCAATACCGATGCATATTATTCATCAATGGCGGTTGCATGGGCAGCTGCTGAATGTTATATTAAATTTCCGGATCAAACGCTGCCGTATCTGCGTGACGGATGCTTTGACAGAGAAACTCTTAAAAGAACGGTACGCAAGATATGTGATTCCTATCGTGTAGACAATGAGAGTAAGGAAATGCTGAAAAAACTGTAATGCAATGGATGTGATGATGTGACAAGAGAAACAGCAAAAAGAATGATAAAGGGTCATCCTTTCTCAAGACAGTCTGTCGCCAGAGAGGATATTGACGAAAGAGATTACATATTTACAGAAATAGTGCCTGTTTTCGAGCTTGACGGAAACAATTATCAGTTTACTGTAATGTATAAATTCAGAGCTGACGACGGGGAATATATTTACGGCAGGGCGATGTCGATAGATGAGCTTTGCAGAATGCAGCAAAACGCACAGCGGGGAGAGGTTTATTCCGTCACATATCTCAGGCGTTCAAGGATAATTATAGAGATAGAAGAAAAGAACGCATAATAAAACGCAAAATGCATGGTACAGAAAGACCTCACCGTAAAGCAAACGCAAAGTTTAGGTCCAGCCTTTTCAAAGGCTGGCGGGGTCCAGGGGCAGAGCCCCTGGGAAAGGGGGACAGAAAATGGAGTATATCCTGAAAACAGAAGGACTTACAAAGATATATTCAAAGGTCAGGGTTGTGGATGATGTGAGCATTTGTATACGTCCAGGGGAGATATATGGCTTTGTGGGAAAAAATGGTGCGGGCAAAACGACCTTCATAAGGATGGTACTCGGGCTTGCCTCGTGCTCGGGGGGAGTGATCTCCTGCTTTGACGGGATTCCGCTCGGTAAAGCAAGAAAGAGGATCGGCAGCCTTGTTGAAAGTCCTGCCTTCTATCCCAATATGACTGCAAGAGAAAATATCAGGATATTCTGCCGTATGATAGGCGAGGACCCGGCACAGGCTGATGAAATACTTGAAAAGGTGGGGCTTGCCGACACAGGAAAGAAAAAAGCCGGGAATTTCTCTCTCGGAATGAAACAGCGTCTCGGGATCGGCATAGCACTTGCCGGAGACCCTGAATTCCTGATACTTGACGAGCCGGTAAACGGACTTGACCCGACAGGTATCGCAGAGATAAGAAAGCTTATCCTTGAGCTGAAAAATGAGCACGGCAAGACGATCTTTATTTCAAGCCATCTTATCAGTGAGCTTGAAAAGATCGCAACACGCTACGGTATTATCGCAAGGGGCAGACTTGTGGAGGAGATATCGGCACAGGAGCTTGATGAAAAATGCCGCAATAAGACATCTATAAAGACAGACGCTCCCGAAAAGTCGGCTGATATCATAAAAAAGCTTCTTTCAACCGAAAGTGTGGAAATTTCAGATGACGGAATGCTGTTTGTGGGAGAAAAAATCAATAATATCGGTGAGGTTACGAACGAGCTGTTCCGGAACGGTATTACTGTAAATTCCATATCCTCGACTGCAAGCACGGTCGAAGCATATTTTATAGAGAAAATGGAGGGTTGAGCAGATGACAGGTCTTTTGGGTGCAGATTTCAAAAAGCTTTTCAAATCAAAAAGCCTTTACGTTTGTATGTTCATCGCAGCTGCCCTTGGTGTGTGTATGTCTCTGCTGTATAATTACTTCTGGCAGGAAAGAGGACAGAACATTGCTCTTTGGTATGCTATGATGAATCAGTACGGTATGAAAACGGATATGCTTGACGAGGCGCTTTCACAGATACCGTCACAGAATCTTCTTTCCTATATAAATGTATTTCTGTCTGACGGTGCGATATGGCTGATCGGTGCGCCGTGTGTCTGTGCGTACAGCTCTGCGGAATATAACGCCGGAACCTATAAAAATACGGTCGCAAGAGGCTGCAGCAGGATAAAGCTGTTTTTGTCAAAGCTTGCTGCAGCTGTAAGCGAGCTTCTGATAATATCTCTTGTCTACCTTGCAGCAGGAACAATCACGGCACTTCCTCATATAGAGCTTGCCTCGACGCTTCAGGCAGGGGAGATAGCTTTCATGGCAGTAATCTATTTTGTGCTGATAATAGCTTCTGCCTGCGTCTTTGTAATGCTGTCTGCGATTTTCAGGAGAAGCGGCTTTGCTGTAGCGGCTGCAATAGCAGCGCCGATGCTGATAGCGTCTCTGATTCAGATAGCTTCGCTTGCAAGTCCTGAGCTTTCTCAGCTGTCAGGCTATATCCTTATGAATACCTTTGTCACCGTTCAAAAAAGCGTTATCTCAGGCACAGGTCTGAACGAGCTTCTGACAGGCATTGCATATATTGCGGTCTCAAGCGTTGCAGGCGGACTGATTTTCGCAAAGAGAGAGGTCAGATAAAAATCCGTTTTTGCCGGATATGTATTGACGTATTTCAGTGTTTAATTATATCTGACAAAGTACAATACTGAAGTAAGTGTAAAATTATAGTTGGCAATGGGGTTTGAATTCTGACTCTGATGCAGTTCAGGCTGAATAAGTATGGCGGTGCCCGGGAAAATCTTTATCAGACTGACTAAGCCGTGAATTGCGACACCGGCGGCACGCCGGACGAAGTAAGTATGTATTAATTTAGTATCATTTTTATAAAATATGTGGTATAATTTATTTTGGAATGATAAATTAAAGAAAGGTGTGTATTGAAATGAGCATGGGGAAAATATTGGTTGTAGATGATGATATCAATATTTGTGAGCTTCTGAGGCTCTATATAGAAAAGGAAGGCTATGAGGTCGTTATAGCAAATGACGGCGGTCAGGCTATCACAAAATTCAAGACAGAAAGACCTGATCTGGTGATGCTTGATATCATGCTTCCTGTTTTTGACGGATGGCAGGTGTGCAGGGAGATCAGAAAGACATCTCAGACTCCTATCATCATGCTTACAGCAAAGGGCGAGGTATTCGATAAGGTGCTGGGTCTTGAACTTGGCGCAGACGACTATGTTGTAAAGCCCTTTGAAACAAAGGAGATCGTTGCAAGAATAAAGGCAGTTCTGAGAAGAGTCAACGATCAGGTGCCTGTTGTGGAAGCTCAGGCAGCTAAAAAAGAGGTAAGCTTCGATAAGCTTGTTATTAACCTTACAAATTATGAGCTGAGAGTCAATAATGAGACGATAGATACCCCTCCGAAGGAGATGGAGCTTATTTATCATCTTGCAAGCAATCCCAACAGGGTTTTCACAAGAGATCAGCTTCTTGATGAGGTATGGGGCTTCGATTATTACGGCGACTCAAGAACAGTCGATGTTCATGTAAAGCGTCTCAGGGAAAAGCTTGAAGGCGTGTCCGACCAGTGGGCTCTCAAGACCGTATGGGGAGTAGGTTATAAATTTGAAGTTAAAGAATAAATTCTATGCAAGAAAATCGCTGTTCCGAAAATATATGAATGTCAGCGGACTGATAGTTTTTCTGAGCTTTTTTTTGCTGGGTACGATACTTACTGTTGCCATAACAAACTACTGGTCAGCAGAAAAGCTTAATCTTCTTGATGCCCGTGCAAAAAATATAGCAAGCTATATCAGCGGAAAAATCGCAGTAAATGACCCGTTTGACAAGCGCTATCGTACAACCTATACTCTGAATGATAAGGGAAATATTGAAACCACCCTGAGCTTTCTTGCAGGTGAGGTCAACGGAGATATTGCCATTACGGATACAAGCGGAAGACCACAGATAGTTGTCAACTCTGCGGACAGCATAAATAAGCTTCCCGGCCTTGGTCAGCGTTTTGATGATGAAGAATCAGAGGATGCTGAAAACAGCGGAGTAGCAAGCGGTGAAAATAAAAAAGAAGAAAAAAATGAAAACAGCCATGCTCAGATGAACAGGGAAGAATCACCTCCGGGTGATATGCAGTCGCCTTCGGCTGATGTGATACTGAACGACAGATATGCCGATCGGATAAAGACAGAATCCCTGATCCCTTCTGATGTTATCAGCACGACCATCCACGACGGGAAATATTTCGCACGTACTACCCTTAACGAGATATATAATGAGGATAAATATGTTGCGGCTTATCCGATATACTATACCAGAAATAATGAAATATACGGTATAGTTATCGTATCAACGGATACCAGTGATGTATCTATCTTTACGGATATGGTACTCAAGCTGTTCATACTTTCTGCAATAGCTGCCCTGGGTGTATCCTTCCTTGCAATAGGTCTGTTTTCATATAACCTCGTAAAGCCGCTCAAGCAGATGGCTCAGGCTGCAAAGCAGTTTGCAAAGGGCGATTTCAGCGTAAGAGTAAGTGAAACAAGCAATGATGAGATCGGCGAGCTGGCAGTCTCCTTCAATAATATGGCGGAATCTCTGTCATCCTCTGAGGTTACAAGAAGAAGCTTTATCGCAAATGTCTCCCATGAGCTGAAAACTCCTATGACAACTATAGCAGGCTTTATCGACGGTATTCTCGACGGAACAATTCCTCCTGAGAAAAATACATATTATCTTCAGATCGTCAGCAAGGAGGTCAAAAGACTTTCAAGACTTGTGAAATCAATGCTTGACCTGTCAAGGCTTGATAACGGCGAGTTGAAGCTGAATTATAAGACCTTTGATCTGCTTTCCACGCTTGTCACAATCCTGATAACCTTTGAGCAGGAAATTGACAAGAAAAATATCGAGATAAGAGGACTTGAAAATATCAGTCCGAAAAAAATATACGGGGACAAGGATCTTATCCATCAGATTGTTTACAATCTTATAGAGAATGCTGTTAAATTCACTGATGAAGGCGGTTATATCGAATTTGATATATCTGAAAACAATTCAAGAACCGACTTTATGATAAAGAACAGCGGCACAGGTATCAAAAAGACTGAGATACCGCTTGTGTTTGATAAATTCTATAAGACAGATAAATCAAGAAGCAAGGATAAAAAGGGACTCGGACTCGGACTGTACCTTGTCAGAAGTATCATCAGACTGCACGGCGGTGATATTACAGCTGACAGTGTTTACGGAGAATATACGGAATTTAAATTCTATATTCCAAAAAAAGGTAAAAAAGAAAACTGAGATACATCGAAAAGAAGATGAATTGAACTGTGATCCGGTAAGGATCGGAGTATATCTGACTCTGTCTGTCAGAAAGGAATATCCTGACATGACGGGGAATATGGAATAAAAGGCAGTATTTAAACGGAGGTGCTGCATTTGAACGGAATTAACAACAACAATAATATGCCTGTAAACGGCGGATACTATTACGGACCGGCTATGGGGCAGAGCAATCAGTCGTATCAGATGTATTACGGCTACGGTATGCCGCCGAAAAAGCCGAAAAGCAACAAGGGCAGGATCGTGCTTATCTGTTGTCTTGCCGCTGCTGTGTTTATCCTTCTCGGAGTGCTTGTTTATGCTGTTTCGATAGGAACAAAGCAAAGCTCAGACAATGAAGCCCTGCCTCCCGACAGCAGCAGGGTGGAAGCAAGCTTCGGCGAATCGTCGGATATTGCCAAGGCGCCTTCGGTAACAGCAAATACTGACGGTCCGCAGATCTCGGCAGCTGCAACACCTGATTCGTATTCCGATGAAACAACTGTCGCAGACACAGTGTACAGTAAGGCTTCATCGTCTGTTGTATGTATCACTTCATATGATTATGACGGCGACTATATTACCTCAGCTGACGGAGAGGGATCCGGAATAATTCTTTCAAAGGACGGATATATCGCAACAAACAGCCATGTTGTCAATGACAGCAAAAAAACGGGTGTGCTCGTAAGCACAAATGATGATAAGCAATATCTGGGGACAATAATCGGAATTGATAAAAAGACAGATCTCGCTGTCATAAAGATCGACGCAAAGGATCTTTCACCGGCAGAATTTGCTGATTCAGATACAATAAAGATAGGTCAGCTCTCCTTTGCTCTGGGAAATCCCGGCGGCTCTGAATTTGCCAATTCTCTGACAAAGGGTGCTGTTTCAGCCGTGGACCGTGTTTTGTCAGGCAGCGGATATATCAAATATATACAGACTGACGCTGCAATAAATCCGGGAAATTCCGGCGGAGCGCTCCTTAACGAGTTCGGTCAGGTGATCGGAATGAACACAGCAAAGCTTGTTGCGACAGACTATGAGGGAATGGGCTTTGCGATCCCGAGCAATACTGTAATGCAGATCATAAATAAGATAATAAAATACGGTTATGTCAACGACAGAGGTACGATTGGCATTGAGGGAAAGACCTGCACTCTTTATATGTCCAAGGTGAATAACGTTCCGCAGGGTATGCTTGTAACAAAGATAGATAATAACGGACCTGCTGCAAGCACCGAGCTGAAGTCAAATGATATCATTACAGAGATAAATGGCATAAAAGTAACTTCTTCAGTAGATCTTATTGATGAGCTGAAAAAATATAAGCCTGATGATACTGTGACGCTCAAGGTCTTCCGCCCGTCAACCAATAAAACTGCAAAGGGCTATGAATTTTCTGTCAGGATCACTCTGAAGGCTGACACAGGCGCAGAAAAATAAGCGGGGAAGTATTCTCAGAAAATCCCGGACAATTCTCAGGGATTATATAAAAAAATTTAAAAAAATGCAAAAAAACTATTGAAAAAAGTTAAAATGTATGATATTATAAGTTTGTAATAAATAAGAGTTAATCAACCCTTTGTTGTTTTTTCATTATCCCTTCCTTTTGCACAGGCGCAGTCAGAAATGACTGCGTTTTGTGTCTTATAGGGGAAATTTGGTGTAATTGCTTTGGAAATATTTATATATATTATAGCGGCTGCGGCAGCGATGATAATATTTGCTGCTGCAATTTATTCTGAAAATAAAAGAATCGATATAACGAGCTATGATATCTATGACGAGAGGCTTCCGGAGGGCTTTGACGGCGCAAGGATAGTACAGTTATCTGACCTTCATAACAGCAGCTTCGGAAAGCATAATGTCAGGCTTATCAGCAAAATAAAAGCAGCTGAGCCGGATTATATTTTTATCACAGGAGATTATATTGATTCACGGCGAACAGATTTCAAGGTGACTGATTTTCTGTCGAAGAATATCACTGAAATAGCCCCGGTTTATTTCTGTACCGGCAATCACGAAAGAAGACATTCGCACATACTGAAAAAGCTGGAAAAGAGCTTCAGAAAGCATGGTATCAGAAGTCTGCGCAACAGCTTTGTGTATCTGAAACGTGGAAACAGCCGCATCAGGCTGATAGGCTCGGATGATCCTGCATTTATGAAAAGAAAACTTGAGAAAGAGGAAAGGGAACAGCTGCTTTCGGAAAGACTCGGGCATTTGTGCAGCTCACAGGATTATAACATCCTGCTGTCGCATAAGCCGGAGTATTATAAGGTTTATGAAAGCAGCGGTGCAGAGCTTGTATTTTCCGGTCATGCACACGGCGGACAGTTCCGGCTGCCTTTCGGAATACCTCTTTATACGCCTGATGAAGGATTTTTTCCTATATATGCGCAGGGGGTACATAAAATCGGAGGTATGACACTTGTTGTCAGCCGCGGACTCGGGCAAAGCGTTATTCCGTTCCGCATCAATAATTCTCCCGAGCTTGTTGTAGTTACTCTGCACTGCGGTGCGGAAAGTACAAAACGGCAATGATTATAGTTATACATAGCGATGATGGTCAGGCGGACAGCAAAAAATATTGAAAAAATATCATTCGGGAGTAGGAAGAAGCCTTATTATGCTTAGAAAGAAGCCGGTGACTTGTTATTGTAAGAAAAAGCATTGTACAAATTAAACAAAAAAACGGGCACAGATTATACATTCTGAGTAAAAAAAGAACTTGCAAATACTATCTCGGTGTGCTATAATATTAAAGTAATTTCCGGGTGTAGCGCAGATGGTAGCGCGCTTGAATGGGGTTCAAGAGGCCGCAGGTTCGACTCCTGTCACTCGGACAGAAAGTTCATTCAAACAATTTCTTGTCACTTAAACTTCTTTTATAGCCGAAGGTAAGATGTTGTACTTGCCTTTCGGCTATTTTTTTACAAAGAGGATAGATTATCCTCCGATAAAGGTGTAAACTGAGTGCTTATTCCTTTATCAGAAGATAATCTCTCTGACAAGATTATCTTCAACAATAACACAGGTTATCTTATCCTGATGTTGGGTGCTGTCGGGTACTCGCCGGTGGTTTCACCACATCGTATTAAACAGGTTTGCAAGCCTTACCGAGTAGTCAAGGTAGCAGCAGAGTGCGGTCTGTTGGCTCGCTCGACCAATGAAGTTTGGTGTCGTGGCAAAACTGTTATGATACCTTCGTATTTTCGCTTGTGTTAAAAGGCAAGTGTAACAAAAAGAATATGCCAAGTCAATACCGAGTGCTTTCCACGCAAAAAGGCATTGACTTGACACAAATATATCCAAAAGGCATAGAAAGCCTTATTGGGCATCAGAAATTCGTTAGAGGTAGGGCTAATACCTTTGCGAGTAGCCTGTCGTTTAATTGGTAGTTAAGCGATGGGCTTTTGGTGTTTACTTTTTAACATACATTTTAATAATACAGCATCAATAATTGTTTGTCAAGTTAGTTTTTGACAATTTTTTATTCGTTATTTTGTAAATCTTCGACTACTTTCAAGAAAGTGATATACATTTTTGAGCATTTTCGGCTATGTTCTGCTGAAAATGCTTTTTGTTTCAAGAAGTCAACAGGTCAGTCAGGGCATATTATCGTCCTATTCCCTGTTGGCTTCTTTTTTTATGTCCTTTTACCGTCAGAGAAAGAAAAATACTCATTTTCTGCTGTATCAGGCTTGTATTCAAGTAATTCTCCCGGCTGAATTTCAAGAAGTCGGCAAAATGCTTCTATGTTCTCCCACGATACAGGCTTGCCCTCTCTGAGCTTCTGCAAAGTCGATTGGCTCAACAGCTTTTCATTCTTTATACGGTATGTTGAGTAGCCTTTATCTTTCAGAGCTTGAAGAACATTGATTTTGAATACCATTCCCACCGTCCTCACCTCCCTCTCAATCATTTATAACCATTGTACCACAGATGTAGGACGGATTTTGCGGACATTCAAAATAAAAAAGAATGTGGAGGTAACAGACAATGGCAAAATCATTATTTGAGGAACTGGGCGGCAAATACGA
>CACWVH010000044.1 GCA_902764235.1 uncultured Ruminococcus sp. | reverse complement strand
GTCCCCTGAATTCTCCCCCTTCCCTTTGGGAAGGGGGACGGGGGGATGGGCAGGAGAAGCTACACCTTATGGGTGAACAGCTTAAAAACCTGAAATGCAAAAAACAACGCATTATCTCAGGTTTTTTCAGAACAATCAATAATGAGTTTCACGGATTCAGGTTAAAAACTTTCATTAATATTTTACCACCCATCCTCTGCTCCGGACTTTGAGAAATTTACCGGGTTGTTTTTTTGGGATAAAGGTTGTATAATGTATGTTGACATAGAATATGTTAATTTTTTATCAGTCGGATAATTTAAAGAAGGAGAGAAAAGAAAATGACAAGAATCGATATTTTTTCAGGCTTCCTTGGTGCAGGCAAAACTACGCTTATAAAGAAACTTATCAAAGAGGGCTATGAAAATGAACAGCTCGTGCTTATCGAAAACGAATTCGGCGAGATCGGCATTGACGGCGGCTTTCTTAAAGAAGCAGGAATACAGATCAACGAGATGAATTCAGGCTGTATCTGCTGCTCTCTTGTCGGTGATTTCAGAGAAGCTCTCAACAAGGTGCTTGAACAGTACCATCCGGACAGGATACTTATCGAGCCTTCCGGTGTCGGTAAGCTTTCGGATGTTATCAATGCCGTAAAATCAGTTACAAGCGATGATGTCATCCTCAACAGCTTTATCACTGTTGCAGATGCTTCAAAGGTAAAAAGCTATATGAAGAATTTCGGCGAATTCTACAATAATCAAATCGAATTCGCAAGCACTATTATTCTCAGCCGTACTCAGAATGTTTCTGACGAAAAGCTTGCAAAGGCTCTTGAGCTTATCAGAGAGCATAATACCAAGGCTTCTGTTGTTACTACTCCCTGGGATGAGCTGACAGGCAAGCAGATACTTTCCGCTGCTGACGGCAAGGCACTGCTTACAGTTGACGATGTAAAGCCTGAGCATGAGCATCATCACCATCATCACGAGGACGGCGAGGAATGCCACTGCCACGATCACGATCACGAGCATGACCATGAGCACCATCACGAACATGAGCACGAGCATGACCACGAACATGAGCACCATCATCACCATGAGGACGGTGAAGAATGTCACTGCCACGATCACGACCACGAGCATCATCACGAGCATGACCATGAACACGGACACCATCACCACCATCATGCAGACGAGGTATTTACAAGCTGGGGCGTTGAAACCGCAAAGAAATATGATACAGACGAGATAAAAGCTATACTTGACGCTCTTTCAGACAGTGAAAAATACGGCACTGTACTCCGTGCAAAGGGAATCGTTGCAGGCAAGAACGGTCAGTGGATCCATTACGATCTTGTTCCGGGCGAAGCAGATGTAAGAAACGGCGCAGCAGATTATACAGGAAGGATCTGTGTAATAGGCTCAAAGCTCAAGGAGGACGCCCTCAAAGAGCTTTTCGGCATCTGAGCTTCCGCTGTGCGTTATGATTATTGATCTGTAACACAGCTTTCATACCTTAAACATATTATTGAAAGCTGTGACTGAAAGGTCAGACACCTTTTTATGTGAGAAGCTTTATTTTAATTATTTCCGGGGTGATATAAAAATGGCTGATATTCCTGTATACCTGTTTTTAGGCTTTCTTGACGGAGGCAAAACAAAATTCATACATGATACGCTTTGTGATGAGCGTTTTCAGGACGGCGACAAGACTCTATGCATTCTCTTTGAGGACGGCGATGAGGAGCTTGATACATCAAAATACAAGGGCGGCGAAAATGTAACTGTCGTAATTGCTGACGGCAAGGAAAACCTTACTCAGAAATTCCTGACCGACAGTCTGAAAAAAAGCGGCGCTGAGCGTGTGATGATCGAATACAACGGTATGTGGACGATCCAGGAGCTTGCAATGGTGCTGCCAAGAAACTGGCAGATCTATCAGATAATGATGTTTGCAGATGCAAATTCGATCCTTTCATACAATAATAATATGCGTCAGCTCGTTTATGACAAGCTCAATAATTCCGAGGTGGTTTTCTTCAACAGATGCAGGCCTGATGTTGACAAAATGCCTCTCCATGCTCTTGTAAGACAGGTCAGCAGACGTACCTCCATTGTATATGAATATGAGGACGGTACAATGGAAAACGATGATATTGTTGATCCTCTGCCCTATGATATGGATGCTCCTGTCGTTGAGGTCAAGGACGAGGATTTCGGACTTCTGTATATGGACGCTATGGAAAATCCTAAAAACTATGACGGCAAAACGATACGCTTCAAGGCACTGACTGCAAGAAGTCCCAGACTTCCAAAGGGCACATTTGTCGGCGGCCGCTTTGCTATGACCTGCTGTGCTGAGGACATACAGTATGTGGGCTTCATGTGCAACTGGAAAAAGGCAGACAGCGTGAAGAACAAGGGCTGGTATTACGTTACAGCTGAGGTCAAAGCTGTCAAGGACAAAATGTTCAACGGCGAAACAGGTCCCATGCTTTATGTAAAAGAAGTAAAATCCGCCCAGAAGCCGGAAGAAGAAACCGTATTCTTCGGCTGATACCTGAACGGACTCAAAATTAAAACAGGGGTATGCTCTCCGGTCAGCTCCGGGAAGTATACCCTTTTTTGTACAAATCAGCAGTTTGTCAAGAAAAACAATTGCACATCGGAAGCTTTTCTTATTTATTCTTTCTTCCTGATTATTTAATACTGATATTCATTAAAAAAGCAGACTAATTTATATCAAAGAATAGCAAAAACCCCGTCACTTAAATAAATGACGGGGCTTTTCAAGAGCTGGAAAAGGGACTTGAACCCTCGACTTCCTCATTACGAGAAATTTTTGTGACTATTTTACCTCATTACAGCTTATTGCAGTTTTTGGTATTTTAACCGCTTATAATGCGGGTTTCAGGCTATATATGTGTTATAGTTTGTGATAGTTTATCATACATGGTTATATGTACTTTTAGTGTGTGCGCCTGTACTTTTGCTGTACTTTTTTATTAGTGTTTGTGTCTATCATTTACTGTGATTAAAATTCATAAGACGAAAAATAGCCTTTTTATATGTGGGTAAATATTAAAGCACCAAACAGCGGCATTGAAGAATAGCTCTAAAATGTCGCTGTACGCTTGAATTTTTTGCAAAAAGTTAAAGGGTATAAAACTATATTCCTGATTACCTTTTCGGTCTAAAACGCTTGCAAAGGTACATTTTTTCTGTTTTCTACAGTTCCTCTACAGTTCAGCTGAATTACAGCGGCTTTTACAAATGTTGCAAAAAAGCCGCTGTAACGCCCTGTTTTTACCTGTTATTCAACGGCTGTGCAATAGTCAAGCAAACTGTCAAGAAATGCAAGCTTTTCGATTGCCTTTTTTTGATCTTGACGGCTGCCGTTTTCGATTATCTCAGCAAGTTTATTCTCAAATTCGAGAATCTTGTTTATGAGTTTCACTTCGTCACTCCTTTTCGCCTGTTTCGGATAGGCGGTTGTTGATTCGGATAATTGTCAAAATATCGTCGAACGTCAAGTTATTGTTTGCCAAATAAAGAAAGTCATATCGGTTTTTGATGGCTGTATTATAATCACAAATAATTTCCTTTTTTGAAACAGGGTCAATACATTTCAAGGCCATTTCTTTGTTTGCGATGTGCCGTTCATACAAATCCAAAATTAATATTTCAAGTGGTTTCATAAAGCACCCCCCTTTCGACCGCTGTACGGCCGGTTTTTTCGTTATTACTTGGATTAGTAATATAATTTTCTTTCGGGCGTTTACCCTTTCGGTATGGGTAAAGTGGGCAGTTTTCAGCTGTACAGAGTGAGACTTCTTTCAGCTGATAACAGCAGCAGTCAAGGCATTTCAATCTTATTGCTTTCATTGGTGTTATTTTTCTCATTTTTATTTGCTCCTTTTCACTAAATTGTGTTGTTTGATTTTTTAATTGAGGTTGTTTTTTAAGGTTCCCCTCTTTGGATTCTCCCCTTTCCTAAGTTTTATCTTTTTTATTCTGAATTAAGCTAAACTTTTCTTTTCTGTGCTTTTCTGTGCTTTTCTGTGCTGTACTGTGCTGTACTGTGTTTACCGTTGGTTTACCAATGGTAAACCACAATAAATACTAACAGTACTGTCGATTAAATGCGTCTCTAAGTGCCGCTGTTTTCTCGTCTCGCTGTGCTGTTGAATTAGATTTGCCTTGTTTTCTTTGTTCGATAAACTCATCAAGTGTCACCGTTATCAAATCAGATTGTTGCTCTATTTCTTCAACGGTATAATATACTTTTCCTGTTGGGCTTATGCGAATTTTGTCCCGATCTTTACATTCAGATTTGTTGAACCTGTCAAAACGTAGCTGATTATTCATAGTCCAATGTCTGATACATAATGATTTATCAAAGGGGATTACAAAACCTTTTTCAATTAATTCATCAAGCTCGGATTTATCAATTTCGTGAACTCGCATTATCGCTTTGCAGTTCAGGATAAAACCCTCATCGTCTGCCGCAACGCCTAACAAAAAATATAACAATTTAGCTCCTTTTGATAGGTCAATAAAATCGTCAGATTCTACAATGTTTTTGCTGAACATTCGCCTTTGTGCCGTCTCCCTCACCTCTTTTTTATGGTTTTTGAAATTCGTGAAATATCCTTGCCGCCGCCGTAAAGGACAGCGGCTCTTTATTATTCATTGCATTTCTTGCATCGCCTTCAACATCTGCCGTGCGGTCTTTTTGCGACTGCGGAAAATAATATCCGTTTTCGTCTGAAATAATAACAAAATTCTCTCGCCGTAAATGCTCAATAGATTTCCGCAAAGCTCGTTCGCTCATGCCAGTTAAGCGGACTAATTGATTTTTGTGTCGTGCATTCTGGCTGCCGTTTCCGATTGCTGAAAGAATGGTGGCGTATGGCTCGACCTGATAATATTTTGCTGTCTTTTCACTCATAATTTTCCCCCTGTCATTTTCTCGAATTGAGATAACGCCTTTTGAACGTGTATCATATATGTTTTATTTGTACCGCTGCCAACTCGGATAGTTGGTATTTTTTCATTTCTGCAGCATTCCCGGATAAAAGTGCGGCTCAATCCGGTTATGTTTGCAAATTCGTTGATCGTCAAATAAATTTTTTCAGTTTCCATTGTTTTTCTCCTTGCTCAGTGTTTCAATAGCTTGCTCGACTATCAGCTTTTTGTCAGGTGATAACTCACGGCGTAACATTCTGCTGAAATTTCCGTCATTCAGTCCAATTTCTGCTGCAACCTGCCAAAAATACAAGTGGTTTGCTCGAATCAATGACTTGATTTTCTCATTCGCCATACAATTTCAACTCCTTCGTTTTGTTGTTGTGTTTATGATAGCATTTTATCAGTTTGTCTAAAATAGATAAAACAAAAGAAATTTGTATAAATTTCACGTTATGAAATTCTCTGATATGTCAAAAAACGACTTGATTTGTGTGCATTTATTATTAATTGTATTAAATACTTGAATAAGTGTTAATTATTACGCCTTGTATGTACAGATATATTTTATATATGTTTTGTATAATGCCATTTTTGCACGTAAATGTATAAGATATCTGTACAATGTCAAGTCTATAACATTTTTTGTACAGATTATTGATTATTCACTCAAAAATATTGATTTTTGACAATCGCTATGTTAAACTATATTATGATAACAACAACAATAAATGGAGTGGTTATAATGTTTGATAAAAAGGCAGTCGGACAAAGAATTAAGAGTTTACGTGTGCAGCGTGGATTAACTCAGGATGAACTTGCAGAAAATGTTGCTGTATCACGTTCAACAATAGCTGAAGCAGAAAAGGGCAAATTAACATTTGATACTTTGTGTATGCTTGCAGATTATCTTGATACATCAACTGATTTTCTGCTTGGACGTACTGAAACAGGTAACAAAGCCGCTGAAATTATCAACAACTTGAAAAGATATTTCAGTATTCGTTTTGAAAAAAACACTATGTTTGTTTCAATCAGTGATAATCTTATGAAAATTTTACAATCGCTGGATGAAATTGAAAAAATTCAAAGTAATTCTGATTTTATTTCAAAAGAAACGATTGAAAGTATGAAAAAAGATGTATTTGCTAAATACAGCGGCAGTTTAATTAATGACGGCAGCAAAAAAGATTATATGATATGCGAATATAAAATAACGGGTGCAGACGTACAATACAATCCAAATGTATAAAAGGAGTGAAAAATAATGGCAAGCACAAAAGAGATGTACACAAAAGACGGCAGACTGTTTTATAAGATAGTGGTATCTGTTAGTCATGATCAGCAATTTACAACACGGTATTATCCCGAAAAGACGTGGAGTAGAAAAGTCATAGAAAGAAAATTAGCTTCATTTGCCGCTGATTTTGAAAACAAGTGTAAAAACGGTGAAGTTGAAAACAGAAAGATGAAAAAACAAAAAGCCCATCAAGAAGAACTTGAACGGGCAAAAATTAAAACTTTCAGTCAGTATTTTACAGACGTGTATTCACCTACAAAGCAACGCATTCTATCTCAAAAAACATACTCGGATTATTGCTCATATTTCAGGCTTCATATTTTGCCGTATTTTGGTGAATTTACATTGAATGAAATAACACCTCGTATGATTACGGCTCGACTGCTTGAATTTGGCAAAACACATAAACACGGCAGCACGATTAAACTTTATGTTATTTTGAGTACCTTTTTTGATATGGCTATTATGGACGATACTATTGAAATAAATCCAATGCAGAAAGTCACACGCCCAAAAGAGCAAAAAGAAAAAAGACTGGATAATGACAATACTGTTAAATCTCTGTCGCTGGATGAACTTAAACACGTTCTGAAATGCTTGAACTCAGAGCCGTTAAAATGGCAAACATACGTTTATTTGCTTTTTGATACAGGCTGTCGCCGTTCTGAATTGCTCGCCCTTAACTGGACGGATATTGATTTTGATACAGGTTTAGTGCAAATCAGTAAATCAGTAGGATATACACCCGAATCCGGCGAGTATCTAACAACGCCCAAAAACGGTAAATCCCGGACGGTTGATATAGGTGCAAAAAGCTTATCACTATTAAAAGAACTTCACAAAGAGCAATTAAACAACGGTATTTTGTCTCAGTGGGTATTTACTCAGGACAGCAATGCTGAAAGAATGTTTTTTAATTCACCAACAGGGTATTTTGATAGTTTCGGTAAAAGATATGGAGTAGAAAACTTTCACCCACATATTTTACGCCACACATCAGCGACACTTTCAATTACAAATGGTGCAGACGTGACATCTGTTGCAGCTCGTCTCGGACACTCAGACGTTAGCACTACATTACGATTTTATGCACACGCTAATCAAGAATCAATTAAAAAAGTCGGTGATACTGTCCGTAACCTCATAGCAGAAACTTCATAAAAACACAAAAACAGCGGCTATTCTTTTACAAATAACCGCTGTTTTTATTTTGATTTTTTGACAATGCCTGTACTTTTGCCTGTACTTTTTAAACCCTCGAAAAATTTGTGATTTATCAAAGTTTCAAAAACCGCATTGTAAAGCCATTTTTTGGAGCTGGAAAAGGGACTTGAACCCTCGACTTCCTCATTACGAGGGACAAAAAGTACATTTTGTGATTATTACTGTTTTCTAAAAACGCTGAATTAATGCGGCTTTCAGCTTAATCATAACGAATTTAAAGCAGTATTATTCAGTTGCTTTTTGGGGACACTGTCCCCAAAGTGTCCCCAAGATAATCATCGGATACAGCGGTAAGCTCCCGAACCGCTGAGAGTATGCCGCTGTATAGTATAAAGCATTTTTGTACAGGAGAGCGACAGCGATTTATTTTCACCGACAACCGATTTTGTACGTACAATGGGAGTACAAAATCTAAGCTTGCTACCTCTGAAAATCCACAGAATTTTATTGAAATGCTCACAACATAAGTGAAGTAAATGAGATAGAGAAAGCAACATTTTTCTTTTATTGTTCACAACAGCGGAACAGTAGAGCTTTATGCTGTCGCTCTGATCTCTGTCGCTGTACTCATAATAAAACAGGCTCAAAGCACTTGACTTCAAGCCTTAATGATAAGTATGTAGTTTCAACCGAAAAGCTCCTTCATGAGCAGCATTCCAAAGCGAAAACCTCTATTAAAATATTCTCCTGCAACAATGCCTGTTTCTTCCATCTCTCCCCATTGTATATCAATAAGAAGTTTGATTTGTTCTTCCGTAAGCGTACTATAAAATTTATCGTTTATTTCCTTGTACTTTTCAATACAAGCGTTGACAGCGGCAGAATTATGATCAAGATTACCCATATCATTAATGGCATTGCATAATGCAGATGATAACGGCATTGCTTCCTCCGTGTAGTTGTCCGGGTTAAAAATATCCTTCATGTTTTACTTCCTTTCATTTTGTACTTGCCGGAGCTGCTCCGCTGTGCTATACTTACACTATGGGGCTTTGCTCCGGTATCTGGTGGCGGCGGTTCATGCTTTGCGGGCTTTGGAACTGCCGCCGTTTTCGTTCTGATATGTTGTGTTCATGCTTCAGATATAACGATCCTTTCGAGTTCCGGTTGTATAAACCTGAGTTCGTCTATAATTTCGTCTGAAACAGCACCGCCGCTGTCTATTATTTCATCAATATCAGTCAGCAGCATTAACAAACTCGCCATATCAGCGGTACTAATTGCAAATGTACGTTCCTGCACGTTATTCACCTTCTTTCATTGTGCCGCTGTAGTGCCGTTCTGACCGCTACAGCGGCTATTATTAGATTCTTAGCTACGGTATTTCACCGCAGCCCTCAGATTGAGAGATTGAGCCTCAGCCCTGACATCATATCAGCGTAGAAGCCGCCTGTAATCGCCTGCAAGCTCGCTTTTATCTCGGTAATGTTATCTATTACCTCACTCAGTAAAGCAGCCACAGCGGCGGGAATATAGCCCATTTTATAAGCCTTGCTGCCGTTCACGCTTACCAGTACGGATATAGCGTTGCTGTCGTATGTGTTGCGGCTCTCTCTCTGTAAGGTGATCTGCACACTTTCAGCGGAGTAGCTGCGGAGATGGTCAAGAGCTTTCTGCCTGTTGTACTTGCTTACTCCGGCAACCTTTACAGCGGCTTTGCTCTTTGCAAGTCTCCACGCTGCACGGAAAGCAGCCGACAGTGTATAGCCCTGTTTCCTGAGATTGTTTGCTACTCTGCATATTACTGATCTGTTATACATAATCGCCGCCGCCTTTCCGTTTGCTGTCTGTGTTTGTGTTCCTTACTGTATTTATTATACTACGTACGTAACTAAAAAGATAGTGGTAAACTCTACAAACTTACGTACGTAACTTTGTTTATTTTGGCTATGTACATAGTATTGCATTTGTGGTATAATACAGATAATGGAGAGGGTGTCTTAATTGGAGCCGCTCCGGATATAACAATAAGGCGGTGAAGGTATGGCGAACAGCGAAAAGAAAACACAGTACAATATTGAATACGCAAAGAATAACTTGAAGCGTGTCCCTCTTGATCTAAAGCTTGACAAATACGAACAGGTAAAGGCTCACGCCACCGGCAGAGGTGAAACGCTCAACGGCTTTATCAAGCGTGCCATAGATGAAACAATGGAGCGTGACAGCGGAAAGGAGTAAGAGATAATGCCCACGATATCGATGTTTTATGGAATACTTATAAGAATGTACTATGAAGATCATAACCCGCCGCCCCTTTCCGTTCTGATCGTGTGTTTGTGTTCCTTACTGTATTTATTATACTATATCGTACCCGATATATCAAGACGGAATATTAAACAATTATGTACCCGATATATTGTTTAATATGTATATTGTACCCTATATAATTATGTGGTATAATGATATACGTAGTAAGGAACGGTGGCGGCTGTTTCAGCTCCCTTGAGAAAGGGGGTATGTATTGATGAATGATGTTTTGACATTACTTGCTTTTGCAATAGTCTTATTGGCTATGAAAGAAGTTATCAGCTACATAAAGAAATAACCGCCCTGTACTCGCAATACAGAGCGGTTTAGTAAAATAAACCCTTATGCGGAACAGCTAAAACCGTTCCTTGTCTACACATATAATAGCATTAAAAAAAGTATTTGTCAATAGAAAAGGCGGTGTTATTATGCCAGCTTCCAAAGCACAACAAAAAGCAGTTGCAAAATATATGAAAGATAACTATGATGAATTGAAAGTCAGAGTTCCAAAAGGCGATAAAGATAAAATAAAAAACCATGCTGAAAGTAAAGGCGAAAGTTTGAATGGCTTTATCAAACGTGCCATTGATGAAACAATGCAGCGTGACGGCAGCGGAGACAATGCCGCTGTAGAATGAAAGGGGTAGTTTATGGAGATCAACAGGCTTGCTACAACTTTGACGGTGAAGCTTTTAAGGGCGAACTTCCCAAAAAGCAGGATAAGCTTGTACAAGCATGGATAGAGATACACAAAGATGATCTGCTTGCAAACTGGAAGCTTGCAAGCGAGGGCGAACAGATTTTCAAGATTGAGCCTTTGAAGTAATGGGGGTGTGAGTATGCACAAGGTTATCAGCGTAATACCTCAGAATGACTATAAAATGCTTGTTGCGTTTGACAGCGGTGAACAGCGGATCTATAACGCCGCTCCGCTTCTGTGCAAGCCTGTATTCATGCCGCTGAAAGATACTCGTGTCTTTAACAAGGCATATATTGAGTACGGTGCTGTTACATGGAAAGACCAAGACGGAAATGAAATAGATATTTGTCCCGATAAAATGTACATGGATAGCAAACCGGTTGACTGGGATCCGGACTTTACAAGGGTTACACCGGCAGAACGTCAGAGAATAGCCAAAGCAGAAAACAGCGGCTTTGTTTCAGACAGTGATATTGACTGGGACAATATAGGAACATAACAAAACAGCGGCATAACTCCCAAATAGATGAGAGTATGCCGCTGTTTTCGTCTGTGTGCCGCTGTGAGACACGATTTATTATTATTTAGGGTAGAATACATTTAGTTTCTTTGAACGCTTATTCGGGGTTTATGTGGCAACTACACCCCATACAGAAATTTTACAGGTTAAAAGTGAGGTAAGGCTGTACGGTATTTCAGCCGCTGTTGATCTGTCAACAATGGGGGATATGGCAGCTGTGAGAACCGCCCCCAGTCCTGTACCCTCTGATTCGGGAAAGCCCGACACCAAAACAGAAGCTCCATAGAACACAAACGTTTTTGAAAATGAAACTTTTGGAGTAAACGGATTTTTTTGCACGGAATAGAGGGCTGCGATGTCAAGGCCTGATAACACTGTACTTTCTGACGTACCCCCGTATTAAGCGGCTTCATGCCACAAAAACGGAGAAAATATTTAGAATTTCGCAAAAAGAAAACTACAAAGCGGTCAACAAATCCTGATTAAAAAAGTTTGTAATATTCCCCTGTATCATTCTTTTTATGCAGAAACAACGCTGATAATCCAACATTATCCAACATTTTTTTGACTTTATCTGTAATATTTTTCGTTCCTGCGCTTAAAATCCTGTTCGGCTCTGTATAGCAGCAGAAATATTTCAGCTTGTCTGTGACCGTATGATATATACTTTTTCTGCTTCAAAAGCTTTATTTTAAGCCGCTGTGCAGCATCAAGAGCATTATAATACTCCGGAGATATACGATAAGGGTCAAAGGCTTTTATGAACCTGTTGGACTGTAATTCCTCATTCAATGCCCTGATTGTCGGATTGTTCCGGAGCTTTTTGAAAGCTTGTCGTTCATAACGTCTTATATTCTCTATGCTGCAATTATCCTGACAGGCTATTTCTTTCAATGTCATATTCCGGAAGTAATGCCGCTGTATTATGCTCCGCTGTTCAGGCTCAAGCTCTGATACAGCATCCAGGACTATCCGCTGTTCATCTGACAGCTCCATATCCTCGAATATCTCAAACTCTGCTTCCTCGTCTTTCAGAAGCTCCCACATTTCAAGATCATCATTATCTGCATTTTTTATACGCTGATTGTAAGATACTTCTCTCTGATTGTCAGGAGTGCGTTTCCTGCCGTTTATACATTCATTTACAGCGTTCTGTATGCTGTAATTCAGATATGTAGTAAACTTATATTCTCCCGGCTTATAAGCCTTTACAGCGGCAAGCAGAGCGAAATAACCGCATTGTAAAATATCTTCCTCGTCAATACAAGGCGGCAGTTTACGCTTGTTCAAGTGCTTGAACATTATCAGCTTGACAAGTCTTTCATTCTTTTCCCACAACAGCGGCATAACCTCATTATTGCCTTCCTGTGCCGCTGTCGCTAATTCTTCATTGGTGATATTTTCAATATCCATTGACCGCCGCCCCTCTCCCATGATAAAATAATGCTGAGGTCAGGGCTGTTCTGCTGTAATAGTGGGGCGGCTCTTTTGTCAGTGACTTAATATATCATCTATCCGGTTACGCTTTTCGGCTGCCGCTGTCGTTCTGTTGTATCGTGAATTGTCAACATATACCGGCTTTGGGCATCGTTCAACAATACGGCTGTATATTCTTGCCAGTTCCTGATTAGTGGGTTTGGTGAGCTGCGAGATAGTAAGGTTTGTAGTAACAATAAGCGGCTTTTTCAGCAAATAAATATCATCAATAACTGAGAAAGCAGTATCAATATCCGATCTGTTTAATTTTTCCGCTCCGATATCGTCAAGTACAAAAAGCCTGTATTCATGCAGATCAATCAATTCCTCGCCCTTGAACTTTGCCGCCTGTCTGTTATCTACCAAATCTCTCAGGCTTGTAAAAAGAACGGGAACATCTCTCTTTATCAGTGCATTTGCTATACATCCGGCATAAAACGACTTACCGCCGCCAACATCTCCATAAAACAGCAGACCGCCGCATACCTTTTCCATTTCGTCCCAGTGTCGGATATAGTTACAGCACAGCTTTGATACTTCAATATTCCGTTTATCGTCACTGTCGAATGTAAAGCTTTTGAAAGCTTCGGTTTTAATACCTTTACTTTTCAGCTTCTTTTGCCGCTGTTCTTTGTCATATTGTTCAAGCTCTTCCCGTTCCTTTTGGCTTTCTTCACGCTGACAACGGCACTCACGAAAAGCAAGGAACGGATCACGAAAGTTGGGTTTAACAATCTGCTGTTTAGGCTCATTACATACACCACAATGAAGCAGTCCTGTATCAGGGGTTACATAGTCGCCGTCCTTTTTTATACATTCCGCTCTTTTGGCGGCTTCTTCGATAAGTTTATTAAGTATACTCATAGGTACTCCAATCCTTCCGCATAGTTTATATGATATCCCTGTTGCTCTTTATTATCATAGTTACCTTCAATGATCTTGATAAGGTTCTGAGGTTTCATGATCCAGTCGAAGCTGCAGCCGCTCCATGTCCCTTTTCTTCCTGTCAGAAAGTCGGAACTTTCAACTTTTTTGAAAAAAATTTCAAAATCACCGTTTAATTTTTTACTTGCATTTTTTATATTTCGCTTTCTGTTTTCAGAAAGATTTTTAACTTTTGGCAGTGACATACAGATTTCATTGAATAAAGAAACGATTTTTTTATAATCAATTTGCGCCTGCGTGTCGGTGTCAACCGACATATTATTCTCTATATCTATCTCTATATCTTTCTCTATATCTTTCTCTATCTCTTTCTCTGTCGTTACATTTTCGTTACATTGTAACGCTCTTTTTCTTTCTCTGAATTTTCTTACACGTTCCGCCGAATCACTTTCATAGCCTATTAACTCAGACATAGCCAATAAATACAGGTCATTGTTATCAAGTCTTTCGATTATCCCCATTTTTATTAATGCTTCTATAGCAAATTTAACTTTGTTTTCATCCTCGTCCAGTAATAAAGCAATTTCAGCTTCGCAATTCGGCATAATATGATCAAAAACAAGTATTCCGGAAGTATTTAAGGTCATAAGCTGCATTTTTAAATAAATAATTGTCAGACTATCACCATCTGGAAGCTTCCTCAATGCTTTTACATATTTTTGATTAAAAAAATCTTCTTTTAGTTTCAACCAATAGTATTTTTTAACACTTGGCATATTTACCTCCGTTTATATTTAATTGCCGCTGCCATCTGTTGAAATTCTGGCAGCGGTATATCATTAAGATTGAAATTTCTTCAAAAGCTGTCTTGCATATCTTAGAGTGCCAAACACGCTTTTAGCTCTTTTTTCTTCCTGGTGTACATACGCTGCAAGCTCCCTTTCATTTGACGGGAAATAATATCCGTGACTATCAGATAT
This sequence comes from uncultured Ruminococcus sp., assembly GCA_902764235.1. GTDB lineage: Bacteria > Bacillota > Clostridia > Oscillospirales > Acutalibacteraceae > UBA1213. Next base: position 23,260 of record CACWVH010000044.1, on the reverse strand, counting down.
TATAACAACTCCATGTCTGCGGAGAAATTCAATTGTTTTTCTCAGCTCCCTATCCTGCATACCTGTAAGCCTGATCAGCTCTGATTTATGCCGGGCGTTCTCTGCTCCGTCACCAATGGCAGCGAGGATATCACAGTAAGGGGGTGTTTCAAAGTAGTACGCTGTACCGCCGTTAAAGTAATCTTTCATACCGTCACCGCCTTATCTGATCGCCGGCATAACTTTGTAAACTTTGCCGCTGCGGGTCCTTTCTGTTTTTGCAGATACTTTTGTGTATATTACACCGTCTGCACCTACAGCGGCAGGCTGCACCTGTTCCGGTTCTCTGGTGTTCTCCATGAACTCACCCGACAGGAAGCGGCTGAGTACAGTGCAGTTTATCAGATGTTTCCGTCCGCAATGTATCACCGGGAGCTGCCCGGACTTTATCCATGTTCTTAAAGCGTATTCGGCTATACCGAACTCAGCAGCCGCTTGTTTTACTCCTATAACACGGGGAATTGTGTACTTTTCGATCTCCATAAAATTACACCTCATTTTCATTTACATATTGCCGTTGTTGTGCTATTATAGAATAAAGCATTTATACAGTAGCTTTGCTGTTGTTTTTGTATTCGTGCTTTGTTTGCCGTCTGATCTGCCCCACAGGTCAGACGGTGCTTTTTTATGCTGTTTTTATTTTTGATTACTGAGTTTGTCAATGATGGACAGGATACGGCTTTTTTCTTCTTCCGGCAGTTCCTTGCGTAGCTTGCGGCTGAATGTATGATCTGCAATTCCCATACATTCGGCGATTTCCCAAAGCTTTACACCGCAGCTTTTTGCCCTGGCTCTAATCTCTGTGTTATTCATTAAAATTCATCCTTTCATAAAAATTGTTGTTGACTAATCATAACTTTTTTGCTATGATTATATTATAGCATAACAACAATAACAAGTCAACAAAAATGTTATATAGTTTTATGATAATAACATTTTTGTTATAAAGGGTTGATGGTATGAATGAGGATTTAAGAAGATTAATTGGAGAGCGTATTAACAAATTACTGTCAGACAGCAAAAAGACACAGAAAGAATTAGCTGCTGTATTATCTGTAACTGAAAATACAATAAGCTATTACGTGAACGGAAAAAGAACTCCTAATATAGAACAGCTTATTGTTATAGCTCAATACTTCGAAACAACGACAGATTATTTGCTCGGACGAACTGAGAACAAAACGGTAGACATTGAAGTACAGGCTATTTCTGAATTTACAGGACTACATGAAAAAAGCATTGAATTATTACACTATTTTGTAAAAGAATGTAAAACAGATCAAGAAAGTGATTATAGATTTAATAAACTATCAATAGATTTTATTAATTATCTTTTTACAGAGTATTCTCGCAGTGGTAAATGTGAGGATTTTACAGACTTGCTCGATCTGGTGTATTTATATTCTTCTTTGAAAAATAATAATGACGATTATAAATTTAGAGATTATTCGGATGAAGAAATGAAAGAAAAGATAGAATATGGTATTTCATATGAGATACAGCGGATTTTCGGTGGTTTTGTAAAAGGTTTTTGCAAAAATAATAAAAAGTCTGATTAGAACATTATATTTCAAATTAGAATAGAACAAAGCTTCAAAAGCGGCAAATAATGTGTCATATGAGAATTAACAGATCAATTTTGAAAGCAGGTGTTTTGTATGGCAACGATTGAAAAACGGGGCGACAGCTACAGAATAGTTGTGTCATGCGGATTTGACGTAAACGGCAAGAGAATAAAGCGTACAATGACATGGAAGCCTGACAGAAAATACACGGATAAACAGCTTGAAAAGGCTCTGAATAAAGCCGCTGTTGAATTTGAAGAAAAGGTATCGAATGGAGAGGTAGCAGCAGACGGCAGATTGAAATTAGCTGACTTTATACCTCAGTATTTAGAGAGTGCCAAACTTGCATTACAGCCTACAACGATAGAGGAATACAAGAGGGTAATAAACAGGTATATACTTCCTGCACTCGGTCATAAAAAGCTTAAGGATATCCGTCCGGTACACGTCCAGGAATTTGTAAATATGCTTTCATCCGGTGAATACCGGCAGGACGGTAAAACCGGAGCTTTGAAGCCTGCAAGCGTAAAAAGGTATTATGCTGTTTTGCAGTCGGTATTGTCTGCGGCTTATCGGCTTGAGCTGATCCCGTCCAATCCGACAGACAGCGGTAAAATAAAGCTCCCTTCCATTGTCGGCACACAAAAAACTGACATAATGGATAAAGAACAAATTGCCGCTATGCTCTCAGCTCTTGACAGTGAGCCGCTGCAATTTCAAGTATTGGTACATCTTGCTATAATAACAGGTTGCAGACGAGGGGAATTAACTTCCTTAAAATGGAGTGATATTGATTATAAGAATTATAAAATATCCATAACAAAAAGCCTGTATCAGCTGACCGGAGAAAAAGCCAAAACCAAAAGCACAAAAAGCGGCAAAAACAGGGTTGTTGCTATTCCTGCATACTGTGTTGATCTGCTCAGACAGCTGCAAATTGAGCAAACGGAAAAGAGATTCACTCTCGGAACTGCATGGAACGGTATAGCGGATAATTTTATATTTACAAAAAAAGACGGTTCTGTCATGCACCCGAACACACCGACAGAACAATTCAGTGATTTTCTTGAACGTCATAAGCTGCCGCATATAAAGCTTCATGCTCTGCGGCATACATCGGCTACACTTTCACTGCTTAACGGTGCAAATATAAAGCAGGTCGCCGCCCGCTTGGGTCACTCACAGCTCAGTACTACAAACAGATATGTACACGCTATACAGGAAGCTGATAAAACAATAGCTGACACGTTAGGCGACACTATTACATCACTACAACAGAAAAGAGCATAGAAAAACAGCGGCACATTCCCAAAACAGGAGTATGCCGCTGTTGTATTGTTTGGTATAGAATTGATCTCCGGACATCGTTCTGATTTGTTGCTTTGATCTGAACTGCTAAATTGAAGATAAAATACTGCATTTTTTCCGAAAGTGTCCCCAAACTGTCCCCAAATTCACATATTCACAAAAAACAAGCGGCTCCGGAAACTCTGAAAGCCGCTTGTTTTCTATGTTTTTTAAGAGCTGGAAAAGGGACTTGAACCCTCGACTTCCTCATTACGAGTGAGGTACTCTACCAACTGAGTTATTCCAGCATGTATGTCGTTCAACTTCATTATTATACCCTGAATTTCTATTTTTGTCAATACTGCAATACAGTTTATTTCCTGCCGCCGATGTCAGTTTCGCAGGGGGGACGCTTCACTTACGTTCCGCTCTTGTCCACTGACACATATTGTCGAAGTCAAGAAAGCTCTTTTAAGCTTCTTCGCTTATATTCAGAAGGACAGTACAGGCAAAAAAGGAATATACCGCCTGCCTGGGGGAGCAAGCGGTATGATCTGGGTATATTATCCTTTTCGGAAGGCTTTTCAGCTTCGTCGGATCTTTCAGAACAATATGCCGAAAGATCACATGAAGCCTCAGGGAAAGCAATTTGCATTGTGTATGAATGGGGTCTGAGGAAACACTGATGCTTTTGCTGACGGTACATAATTACCCTCAGCACAACATCAAGTGTTCCTCAAAAACAAATATTTTTAATCTTTCCCATTTACATTCTATCATAGCACAGGGGACAAAAGAGTGACAAAATACAGTATTTAAAGACTTTTTTAGGTTTGTGTAACATATATCCCGGAGTTTTGAAGAAACTATAATCAGCTGACACGAAAGTATCGGTCAGAAGAAATCAGAGTTGCGGGAATAAAAGCGGAAGTCCTGAACCCAGAGCGCAGCGTATCGGAAGTCCTGAACCCAGAGCGCAGCGTATGCGGAGCGATAGCGCGTCGCGACACCGGCGGCACGCCGGCAGTTCGTGTAAATTATTTTTGGGAGTTTTTAGAAAACTATAATTAGCCGACACGAAAGTATTGGTCAGATGAAATCAGAGTCGCGGGAATAAAAGCGGAAGTCCTGAACCCAGAGCGCAGCGTATGCGGAGCGATAGCGCGTCGCGACACCGGCGGCACGCCGGCGACGGCTTTTTCAAAAAAATATTTACCTCTCATTTTCTATGGTGTATAATGAATATTATCAGGATTTTTTGTGAAAGAAGGTATGATACATCCATGACTCCATTACAATATTTACACTGCTCAACAGAGATATGGGGTGCTTTGTTCTGTACTGTTTTCATTGTTGTAAGCATCATTATCAAGCATTTTGACTCAGTACGCACCCGAAAGCTTATTGCTCTGATGTTCTGTGCCATGGAGCTTATGCTGAATGATTCACTTGCATGGTTCTTCAGGGGCGATGATACACCGGAGGGCTTCTACCTGGTCAGAGTCACAAATTATTCAGCCTTCTTTTTTGCATTTCTGCTTATCCCTCTTGTTGCAGAATACCTTTCTTATATAGTCAGCAAAAACTCCGGATATAAAGATGCTGCATGGCTGTATATCGAATGGGGACTCAGCATTACCGGTATTATTCTGATAACCGTCAATATTTTTTATCCGTTCCTGTATTCCTTTGACGAAAACAACATTTATTACAGACTTACATATGCTTATCTTCCTGCTGTCATTGCATGTCTGGGGCTTGTTATTTCCTTTGCCGCAAACATCAGCTCCTTAAAATACATCAACAAATCAGAAAAAATAACATATCTTGCATCAATGATGCTTATTTTTATCGCTGCTATCGCTCAGATTTTTTTCTACGGAATATCATATATCTATCTTTCGCTTGTGATCTCTGCCATGCTGTTTTTCATCAGCTATATTCATAGCTACATGGAATATAATGTTGAAAAGGAAAAACAGCTTGCGGAAGAAAAGCTTCTTCTTATCAATCAGCAGATTCAGCCGCATTTCATTTTCAACAGTCTTTCTCTCATCCGTCATCTTTGCATGAAAGCTCCTGAAGAAGCTATTGAGACCATCAACGAATTTTCCGGCTATCTGCGCAGCTCCACTGATTTTTTCAACGAGCCTGAATGTATTCCGGTCACTAAAGAGCTTGAGCTTGTCAGGCATTATATATTTCTGGAACAAAAGCGCTTCGGAAAAAGCATTTCCGTTGAATATGACATAACCGACACCGATTTTGAGATCCCTCCCTTTGCTGTGCAGACTACTGTTGAAAACGCCATCAAGCATGGTCTGAGGGCAAGCAGGATCGAAAACGGGATTATCAGGATAAGCTCAGGTGCTGATGAAAAAAACCATATCATAACGATTGAGGACAACGGTGCAGGCTTTGATGCACATATGGCAGGCACTGACGATCAGGACGGCTCTCATACAGGGATCAGAAACACATCAAAACGTCTTGAGGTTATGTGCAGCGGCAGTCTTTCGATAGAAAGTCAGCCGGGGAAGGGCACGGTTGTGACAATAATGATCCCGAAAAAGAAAGGGTAATACTAATGACAATACTTATAGCAGATGATGAAGAATATCTGAGAACTGACCTTGCAGATGCACTTGAAAGAGTCAGTCCCGGGAACGATTACTTTTTTGCCGGAGATTACGACTCTGCAATGGAAATTATAAACAAAGAGCATATCGACATTGCCTTTCTTGACATACAGATGCCGGGTAAAAACGGTCTGAATCTTGCCCGAAGCATCATAGAAGCCGACCCCGGGACAAATATCGTCATGGTCACTGCGTACAGCAATTATGCTGTTGATGCATTCAGGCTTTTCGTAAGCGGATATCTGCTAAAGCCCGTCATGGACGATGATCTCAGGGATGTCCTGAACAATCTCAGGCATCCGGTACGGCAGAAAAGGAAAATGCTTGATGTAATGTGCTTCGGGAATTTTGAGGCTTTTTTTGACGGAAAGCCGGTTATCTTCAAGAGAAAAAAGGAAAAGGAGCTGCTTGCATATCTGATCTGTCTCAAGGGTGCATCCGCCACAAGGTCTGAGATAACAAGCGTTATCTTTGACGAAAGCTCTGATCCGGAAAAGAATCTTTCATATTTTAAAAAGCTTGCCTCCGGGCTTAAAAAAGATCTTGAGAATTATGGTCTGGGTGAGCTTCTCATACACCGCAGCAATTCCTATTCCATTGACACCACAATGGTCAGCTGCGATTATTATGACCATCTTGCCGGAAAAGCCGATGCTGTAAGGCGTTACAAGGGTGAATTCATCAATCAGTACAGCTGGGCGGAAGCCTACATCTACTCACTTGAAAAATACTGAAAGGGTGCTACCGGGAATGACCTCACAGGAAGCGTGAGCGGCTTTGTTATGCTGATTCAGGGATTTTACGTGCCGCTAATTTATTCGCAGGCGTCCGCAGGATGCGGACGCAGCAAAAGAGAAGACCCATAAGGTGATGGGCTTACGCCCCTCCCCTTAAGGTTCTCCTCTTTTGAAATCTTCTCTCCTTAACCCCACCCTACCCCCGCTGCGCTGCCCACCGCCTGCGGTGTGCGTGCTCGCTTACTGCATTCCCTTCCCCACGCTGCGCTGCCTGCGGCGTGCTCGCTTACTTTCGAGGCAGCGGTTAGTTCTGTGTGAGCGTGGGCGGCTTCGTTACACTGACTCTGAAATTTACGCACCGCTATTTACTTTTGGTTGAACAGTGAAGTATTTGTACATAAATTATTATTTATTCACTAAACATTATTCATTGAGCGAACGAAGTGAGCGTTTCTGCGTTTCCGCTGTTTACTTTCGGCTAAACGCTAAAACAAAGTTTATTAAATTCCTAATTCCTCATTCCTGAGTCACACTGTCTGCACGGACTTCCTGCGTTTATTATTATCGGATGCAGCCCAAGCCGCTCCGGTTAATTGCTGCTTTATCTGCTTGTAGCTTTATAAAGAAAAAAGCGGCTGCTGTACCGATACAGTACAGCAACCAGCGGATTCTTAGTTTTCTTATGTGCATCTATCGTGCGGTATCATGCTTAATGGATGCGATAGTTATCATTCACCGAAATATCTTTTGAGCAGTCCTGCGAAGCCTGCACCGTGGCGGGCCTCGTCCTTTGCCATTTCGTGAACTGTGTCATGGATAGCGTCGAGGTTCTGTGCCTTTGCTTTCTTTGCAAGCTCGAATTTGCCTTCGCAAGCACCAGCTTCTGCATCTGCTCTCATCTGAAGGTTCTTCTTTGTGCTTGTTGTAAGAACCTCGCCGAGAAGCTCTGCGAATTTTGCAGCGTGCTCTGCTTCCTCAAATGCATACTTTGTGAATGCTGCCGAGATCTCGGGATAGCCCTCACGGTCAGCCTGTCTTGCCATTGCAAGGTACATTCCGACCTCGCTGCACTCGCCGTTGAAGTTTGAAACAAGCTCATTATAGATCTCAGGATCAACGCCCTTTGCAACGCCTACCTCATGTACTGTTGCATATGAGCCGTCTGATACAGATTCCTTGAACTTTTCCTTCGGTGCCTTACATACCGGGCACTGCTCGGGAGCCTCTGTTCCCTCGTAAACATATCCGCATACCTGACAGACAAATTTTTTCATTTTGATTTCCTCCGTTTTCTGTTTTTTTGTTGTTATTTTTTTGCTCATCAGATCAGCCTTTACGGCTCTTCCTCTGAGCAGCTTCTGCACAACCCGTAAAAGGTTATGCTGTGCATCTCGATCGTGGCGTCACATTCTCTTTCCACATTTCCGTAAACACTGCGCTCAATTATATTATATCCCTTCGGGACATCCATAATCCGGTAGCATTTACGGCATATGAAATGAGGGTGCGGCGTCATTACTGCGTCAAAACGCTCCTGACCGTTTATTACACCGATGGATTTTGCCAGTCCCATTTCCTTGAATACAGAGAGATTCCTGTATACCGTTCCAAGGCTCAGTCCCGGCAGCTCGGTTTTCAGCTTTTCATAAACCCATTCTGCCGACGGATGTATATTTGTCGAGGAAAGCGTTTCATAGATCGCCTCTCGTTTTGCACTGAAATTGCGTTTGGAATGCATTTTCTTTTCACCTCTTATCTGACCCTCACACAGCCTTGCTGCTTCGGGACATTCACTCCGCTTTCTGCTCAAGTCAAGAGTTTATGAAAAAAAATTGCATCAAATCAGTAACAATTACTATTTATATTATAATATATCATAATTTTTTTCATTTGTAAAGAAAAAAAACTGTAAACCGGCGTGCCGCCGGTGTCAATTTCGTGCTGTTGCTCCGCATACGAAGCTCATTTCGATTCAGATCACGTTTACATATCTTGACGACACATATCCCTGCTGTCCGTTGTATCTTGTCAGATACCATTCTCCGCTCATTCCTGCGATAGGGATCACTGTTCCCTTGGGTATGGCTGCAAGTATTTCCGAAGTGAGGGAAGGCTCTGAGCGCAGATTCAGCGAGCCTGTCTGAGTCGTCACGACACCGTTTTCAGCACCTTCCGGACGGCGGAAAGCAACTCCAAGATACTGTGCCGTTGACTGCGACAGATTTTCGGCTATGACGCCTATATTTTCCCTTATCCATCGTGCATCCTCAGCATTATCATGGTAGGCAGTCTCTATCAGAACTGCCGGTATCCTCGTGCGCACAAGCTCGTACAGAGTTGTTGTGGGGACAGTCCTTACAAGGTCGGGCAGAGGATATATCTTCCGGTAGTTTTCCGCATAGATCTGTGCTGCCCTTTCGCTTTCCGGAGAATTTGCATAGTAATACACCTGTACTCCCCTGTTTTTTCCGCTCATTTCTTCGGGCGAGGCATTTGAATGTATTGCAAGGTGAAAGTCATAATCTCCTGCATTTGATGCCCTGACCGAACCGCCCACAGTCTTTGACGGATCATTGCGCACATATTCTATCCCTGATGCACTCAGATACGGCTCCATTGCATCGGCTATCAGATTCATATAATATTCTTCGTTTCCACCGTCAACATACGGATTATACTCCTGTGTAGACGGACTCAGAAAAATTATCGGCATAATATCTGACCTCCCATTAAATCAGCAGCTGTATAATTATTCATTATTCATTAAACAAAGCCTTTCTCCTCTCAGGAATCGGTGAAGATGATACAGATCGTCCTTGCTTGTAACGGTATTCATTTTGTTTTCACAGTCAAATATCACCTGAAAGCCAAGTGAGTGTATGATCTCCTCTGTGGTGCTGCTTTTTGCGCCGAACGGATATACAAATGCAAGCGGCTCTTTTCCAGTATTTTTTTTTATTGCTTCATTTGCGCTTATCACATCCTCCTTGAGTCGCTTTTCATATTCCATTTCATCCTCTCCCGGCATTTTTGCCGCTCCGTTTTTTCCTGCGCCTGTCTTATGAAGATCATAGGTATGATTGCCAAGCTCCACAAGACCTGAATCACACATTTCCTTCAGCTCCTTCCATCTGCACTGCGACCAGTCGGCACTGCGGTATTTTTCGTTTTCCGCCTCATCTGCTGAGATCCCGATGGGAGAGATAAGCGCCTTTGCGTTATATTTTTTCAGAAGCGGAAAGGCAAAGGTATAATTATTCAGATATCCGTCGTCAAATGTGATAAGCACCGGCTTTTCGGGCAGAGGCTTTTTTTCTTTGAAATGCCGGACAAGCTCGCTGACCGAGATAGTTTCATAGCCGTTTTCCTTCAGGTATTTCAGGTCCTGTTCAAAGCAGTCGGGAGAGATCATATACTGATTCTGTCTTGACTGCTTATCTGTCAGACCGTGATACATTATTACAGGCAGAGTCAGCGTCTCCGCCTCACAGGTCTGCGTATTTTTTCCGCAGCTGCACATTGAAAGCATCACTGCCGCAAGCAAAATGAAGCTAAGTGCTGAGCGTATTATTTTTTTGCCCTGAAAGCTTTGCATGACACCATCTTCCTCTGATACTGATCTTCAATAAAAACAGACTTTGCATTTTTTATTTTTTCAGACGCACAGGTAAGCTTTGAAACGGAGATTGGTTTTTTGACAGAAAGCTGTCCGCTTTTTATCAAAAAAAGAATGAAACAAAATAACAGCGGTCATACATAATGTATGCCGCTGCATGAGTGATTATGATTTTTTCTGCTTATCTTACGACCTGGAAAAGGTAGAATTTCAGGTATTCTGTTTCCGGAACATTATACAGCACCGGATGATCCGGAGCCTGCTGACGGTATTCTATTCGTCTGAGAAATACGTGTGCATCATGGGCTGCGTCACGAAGCATTTTTTCAAAAAGCTGCTCCGTCATAAAATGAGAGCATGAGCAGGTTGCAAGATATCCCCCCTGCGGAAGAAGCTTCATCGCACGCAGATTTATTTCCTTATAGCCCCTGACTGCGCTCTCTACTGTAGATCTTGATTTTGTAAAGGCAGGCGGATCGAGAATTATCATATCATAGCCCTCCCTGCCGGTCATGCCTGAAAGAAGGTCGAACACATTTTCGCAGACAAAGCTCATTTTATCCGATATGCCGTTCATTTCTGCATTTGCCCTTGCCATATCCACAGCATCCTGGGATATATCGACTGCACAGACGTGCTCTGCTCCGCCCATCACTGCGTTCATTGCAAAGGACCCTGTATGTGTGAAGCAGTCAAGCACTTTTCTGCCCCTTGCGATTCTGGAAACGGCAAGGCGGTTATATTTCTGATCGAGGAAAAAGCCTGTTTTCTGTCCGTTTTCAAAATCTACGGTATACCTGATACCGTTTTCGGTTATGATAACTGATGTGCTGTCAGGGGTGCTCAAGCCCTCAAGGGGATAGAAGCCCTTGCCCTGAGTCATTCCCTCAAGCTCTCTTATCCTCACGTCATTGCGTTCATAGATTCCCCTGATCTCAAAGCCGTTCTCGGTAAGAACCTTATAAAGCAGCGGAAAAATAATATCCCGTCTCTGCTCCATTCCAAGGGACAGGGTCTGGACAACAAGTATATCGTGGAATTTATCGACTGTAAGTCCCGGGAAGGTGTCTGCCTCTCCGAAAATAACCCTGCAGCAGTCGAGATCGTCACCCATTACGGTTTTTCTGTACTGCCATGCATAGCGGATTCTTCTTTCAAAAAATGCCTCATCGAATCTGTCGTTGGCATTTCTTGATATCAGTCTTATCCTGATCTTTGAATTGCTGTTATAGAAGCCAGAGCCGATAAAGCGTCCCTTGCTGCTTACAACGTCAACTATATCGCCGTCCGCTGCCTGTCCGTCAAGCGACACGACCTCTGCATCATATATCCACGGATGACCAAGCTGAAGGCTTTTCTCGCCCTTCTTAGTCACCTCTGCTACTACATATTCCCTCTTTTTAAATGCCATACTCTCTTCTTCCTTTCTCAGGAGATTTCGCCGACTGCGGTCGGCGACCAGGGACTCTGGTCTCACCTGCCGGCTCGGTCGGTGCTTCTGCCTTCGGCAGAGGTGTCCACCGGACACCCAATGTCAACAATTTAAGGTTTTTGGGCACTGCCTTGCGGCAGTGAGTGAGGTTATCTGAGCGCCGCTGCAAGGGGACGCCCTCTTTCGCAGGGCGTCCCCTCTTCAAAAACAGTCCACTGGACTGTTTTTGAATTCACCCCCCGCACGAGCGATTCTCGTGCGAAAGATTTCGCGCGGAGGGCACTTCCTTTGGGCGCCTTCGGCAGAGGTGTCCACCGGACACCCGCACCCCATGGACCCCGCAGCCTTTGAAAAGGCTGGCGAAACTTTAAATTTTTTAAAATTGACTCCATTGCCTGCTGCATCTCATAGCATCAGGACAACAGGGATGATATTATTGAATTTGACAGAAGAAATCCTTTTTCTGTCAGTGCAACACTGCTTTGACTGATTTTCAGATATCCGGCTTTTTCAAGCGGTCTGCTCTTTTCTATGTATTTTTCCGGAAGCTCATAGCCGAAGCGTGCTCTGAAATCTGACAAACCCACACCCTCTGAAAGTCTCAGGGCAAGCATGATATATTCTTCTTCGCTGCCGCCTGTGCCGTCGTCAGTAACAGCTCCGCTGTGAAAATCCCTGAAGCTCCGGGGAGTAAAAAAGCGTCTGCCGTTGATGAAGGAATGTGCAGACGGTCCGAAGCCTATATATTCCTCATCATGCCAGTATTTCAGGTTATGCCTGCCCTCATAGCCGCTTTTGCAGAAATTTGATATCTCATAATGCTCAAAGCCGTATTCCTTCATCAGGCTGCACAGGTGAAAATACAGCTCTGCCGCCTCGTCATCATCAGGAAGGCAAAGGCTGTCACGCTTTCTGTAAAACACAGTACCCGGCTCGATCTTCAGAATATATGCGGAAATGTGCTTTGCGCCGTTTCTGACGCAGAATTCCACCGAACGGCTCAGACTTTCCTTTGTCTGTCCGGGCAGGGCTATCATCAGATCAAGAGAGATATTATCAAATCCGGCATCCCTTGCACGGCTTATACACCTTGCCGCCTGAGCGCTGTTATGCTGACGTCCAAGGAAATCAAGCTCGCCGTCATCTGCCGACTGAACGCCGATGGAAATGCGGTTTACTCCGCCCTTTCTCAGCTGCTCAAGATCAAGCTCATTTTTTGACGGATTGATCTCCGCTGTCACCTCTGAGCTGTCGGTATCAAGCCCGAAGCTGCTGCGAACTTCTGATACAAGAGCTGTAAGTCTTTCCGCCCCTAAAAGTCCCGGCGTACCTCCGCCGAAATAAAGGCTGTCGGCTGTATATTCATTTCTGTACGGCGAGGAGCTAATCCTGCTCAGCAGCGCCGAAGTATATTCATTATAAAGCTTATCCGTACCGGATCTTGAATAAAAATCGCAGTACGGACATTTTTTCTCACAAAACGGTATATGGACATATATTCCGGTTTTTTTCATCTTCCTCTTACCTTTGAATTCTGGTGAAGTATCGTCAGTGTTTCCGCAAACATGGCAAAAAGCGATGCAAGAAACAGTCCGATATCTACATACGAGAATATGCTGAAAGATGCTTCAAGCTCCTCATAGGTCGGTCTGTCCTTCATAACGGCGAAACGGACAAAGCCCGAAAGCTCGTTTGAATTTATCATATCGCTTATCGCATTATCTATAAAAAAGGTCGTTACAACAAAAAATATCAGCACCAGTAAAATTGACCCTGCAACGACCGGTATCCTCGGTTTATTTATAAGTGCAATCGAAAGGGCAGACAATACAACTGCCGCTGAAATAACGATCAGTATTGGATTCATATTGTTTTCACTTTCCGTTTCATTATGCTTCTGATTATCACTTTACCCTCCTGATGTACAGCATGAGGGTCTGAGCAAAGGCTCTTATCTGTCATTTCCGAATCTTCTGAGAAGCGCTGCCGTTTTGAGCACCGCTATCTGGGTCTTGCTGTCGGGCACCTCATTTGCAAGTACCATCTCAACAGCTTTTTCAAGAGGTATTCTTTCCACGTTGAGAAATTCGTCACTGTCAAGCTGCTGTGCCTCAAAATGATCGACACGGCAGAAATACAGATGTATGATCTCTCCGCAGTAGCCGGGACTGGGATATACCTGACCGAGGGTAACATATTCCCTGCCCACTGCTCCGGTCTCTTCAAGAAGCTCTCTTTTTCCGTTTTCAAGGGGAGTCTGTCCCTTTTCAAGCTTTCCTGCCGGAAGCTCCAGAACTATCTCCTTATACGGATAGCGGAACTGTCTGACAAAAAGAAGCTCATTGTTTTCAGTCAGTGCAGCAATGCATACACCGCCCGGATGATCCACGATTTCTCTTTTTGCAGTCTCACCGTTTTCAAGCTCCACATCATCTAGCCTGACGTGAATGACCCTGCCCTCGAATTTGCTTTCACTTTTCAGGGTTTTTTCATAAAGCTTCATATGTATTCCGGCCTCCCGCAGATAATTATGCTTATCAGCATTTTCCCTATACAGTATATAACATTTCTGACCGATTGTAAAGAATATCCGCTTAAAACCGTTGAGAATACGGCAATATTGGTGTATAATAGGCTTGTTATTGAAAATATTTGTCTGCTATTACAATTACTTGAATCCGTGAAACTCATTATTTATTTTTCTGAAAAATCCAGAGATAATGCATTGGTTTATGCATTTCAGGTTTTTAAGCTGCTCACCCATAGGGTGCAGCTTATCTGCGCCCATCCCCCCGTCCCCCTTCCCAAAGGGAAGGGGGAGACTTCAGGGGACTAAAAAACCGGAAGGTTTTAAAAAACGATTTTATTCAATTTCACGGATTCAGGAATTACACTAATCCATTATGTTCGACCAGCGGTCTATCTCCTTTCCTGTATGGGCATCTGTTACCGTTGTATCATCAAAGCTGTTTGTAATATATGCCGGCACCGGAGCGGAGTTATATTCATTCACATCCCAGAGCACAAGACGGCTGTCCTTATCCGGAGGATCCAACAATTTGTCAACATTTATTTTTTTCAGGATATCCGTATCACTGATGACATTTACATCGACCGATGATATCCTGTTTTCTTCGTCAAGCCATACATATACACCTGATGAATACATTTTTATTCCGGCATAGCACTGACCGAATGCATAATAGCCGTCATGGCTCCTTTTCTTGTTACAGTAAAGCTGTGTCCTTGTGTCTGTCATTCCGATGAGTGAGCGCACAAGCATCAGCTCTTCAAGCACATCACGTTCACTGCTTACAGTTGAAGAATTGATAAGCCCGTAAATATATATCTGCCCGTCCCTTTCGCCTCTGGAAACTTCAAAATCCTCGTTATCTTCATTCATATCAATAATCATCTGCTCAGTATACTGAAAGGTCCCGGGATCGCTGTATTCTGTTGCGTATGGTATTTTTTCACCGTTATCTCCTGTTATGTAAGATATCTCCTCATTCACAGCGTCATTCTTCTCCTGAGCTGATCCGGAGCCGTTTTCATTTGCAGAGCTTCCATTTTCCGTTACCTCTGCGGATGCTTCCTCTGCTGAGGACAGTTCATCAGAGGTGCTTTTCTCAGGCGGCGCAGGATATACAGCTACGGTCTCTGAGCAGCCTGCCATACATACGGCAAGCATAAAGACTGTTACTATCACTTTTATATTCTTTAACATAAAGAGTACCCCCTCGGTCATTGATTAATGTTTTATTATATAATCTCTCAGATCAGATTTCGATACAAAAATCTTTAAATTTTTTGGACAGCTTTGAAATGAAGAATGGTATATGCCTGTGAACGGCAGCAAATAGCATGACTGTTTTCAGCACAAATAAAAGCTTTTTTGATTTTACAATCAGCTAAAAAAACTGAAATTTTTAATACGGAGGAATAAAAAATGAACAGACAAAAACTGATAAGCGCTGCCCTTTCAGACGGCAGCTGTGAGCTTGTTCTGAAGAATGCAAAGGTCATAAATGTTTTCACCGCAGAGATTACTGAGGGCGATATCGCTGTAAGTGACGGAATCATCGTTGGCGTGGGAAAATACAATGGCAGAAAGGAAATTGATATCAAGGGAAAATATGTTGCTCCCGGTTTTATCAATGCCCATGTACACGTTGAATCGTCCATGTCTATGCCCGAAATATATTCAATGGAGGAGCTGCGGCAGGGCACTACCACGATCATCACAGACCCCCACGAGATAGCAAATGTCGGAGGTATGACTGCTATTGCGGAGATACTCAAGGCTGCTGACAGAGCCGCAGGCAATTATTATGTAATGCTGCCCTCATGCGTTCCCTCGACCCCGTTTGAACATTCCGGCGCAGAGCTTGACGCAAGACAGCTTTCATATTTCAAAAACGATCCCCATGTTTTAGGGCTGGGGGAAATGATGAATTCTGTGGGCGTTCTTGCCTGCGACAAAGAAATACTCGAAAAGCTTGATGTCTTTTCCGATATGATAATTGACGGACACGATCCTCTCGGCACAGGAAATGAACTGAACGCCTATATCACTGCCGGTATCCACACCGACCATGAAAGCATTTCCTATGACGAAGCTATTGAAAAGCTCCGGGCAGGGCTTACCGTTCTTGTAAGGGAAGGCTCTGCGTCAAGGAATCTTGATGCCATTATGAAGGGCGTTATCAAAAACAATATCGACACAACAAATTTAGCCTTCTGCACAGACGACAAGCATCTTGCGGATATCCGCAAAAACGGCACGATACGCTATTGCATAAAACGCAGCGTAGAGCTTGGTCTTGATCCGATAAAGGCTGTTCAGATAGCCACCATCAATGCAGCAAGGACCTACAGGCTGAAAAATATCGGTGCGATCGGCTGCGGATATCATGCGGATATGGTCGTGCTTGAGGATCTTGAAAGCTTCAATATCATTGATGTTTACAAGGACGGCGTCAGCGTCAGGGATATTCCGGAGCCTGAGGGCATGAAATACAACAGTGCGCTTCTTTCTCCTGTTAACTTTGCGCCCCTTGACAAAAATGCCTTTGATATTCCTGTAAAGGACAGCAACGCTGTTATCGGCATTGTTGACAGGCAGATCGTCACCCAGAAGCTCATTTACACCCGTGAGCAGCTTGAAAAGGGAATTGCCGACGGCTCTGTCAACAAGATCGCAGTAGTTGAAAGGCACAATGCCACAGGCTTTCACGGCACAGGCTATATCAGCGACTACGGAAAAATACACGGTGCTGTTGCTTCAACTGTCGCACACGACAGCCACAATATTGTTGTAACTGGCGACAATGACAGCGATATGCTGTTTGCCTGTGAGCAGCTCAGACGCATCGGCGGAGGATATGTCATCATCAGTGACGGAAAGGTCATCGGGGAGCTTGCCCTGCCTCTCGGCGGACTTATGAGCATGAAAAGCGCCGACGAGCTTATCCCGGAGCTTGACAATGTTATCAGCAAGGCTTATACTCTTGGTGTAAACAAAAACATTGATCCGTTTGTCACGCTTTCATTCATGGCTCTGCCTGTTATCCCTGAGCTGAGGATAACCGACAGCGGTGTTTTTGACGTTACCAGGTTTGAATTTATCAAGTAAGTTTTTCTGCTTTATGAAATCACTATTACACATCAGCTGATAAGGCAAGCGTTTACTTTTTTCAAGTGGTTAGTATTGCGTAGGTGTGAGCAGATTTTTATGCTGATTCATGGATTTTTACGTACCGCTAATTTCTTCGCATGCGTCCGCAGGATGCGGACGCAGCCAAAGAGAAGAACCATAAGAGAAGGGGCGCTGCCTTCGGCGTGCTCGCTTACTTTTGTGGCGGCAATTAGTTTTATGTGAGGATGGGCAGCTTTGTTACACTGAAAAAAATGGCTCCCTCCCCGAGGGAGCTGTCAGCGAAGCTGACTGAAGGAGTATGCAACTGTACACAAATATTATTAACTATTCGTTATTCGTTGATTTATGTGATCGAAAGGGAGGATATATATGAAAAAGGTAAAGGGAATATTTTTTGCATTGCTTTGTGCGGCACTGATAATATCGGCTGCCGGCGGATGCAGTCTTTTCGGAGGAAATAAAGATCAGGAAAACAAGGAAGAAACTTCCGGTTCATCCAGCTCAGCTCAGAGCAGCCCTGAGGACAGCGTTCAGGAGAATTCCCAGGAAAGCAGCAGCTCTGAAAGCTCCGCTTCAGCAGAAAGCAAAGCTGAAAGCTCGCAAAGTGAAAAAAGCAAGGCAGAAAGCTCCGCTGATGAAAGCAGCGCAGCTTTACAGAGCTGGGCTGAAAGCAGCTCCGCTGAGCCGGAGATATCCCATGAGGAAAGCTCTGTTGATGACACCGGTTTTATTGATTTCAGCGGAGAGAACAAAGACCTGTCGCTCAGAGAGCTGTATGAAAGCTCTGAATACAATGATGTTATCGAGGACACGAAAAAGCAGTACGAAAGCGATGATTATGACATTGATGTAAGCCTTGAGGGAGAAAGCACAGTGATCGTGACCGCAAGGTCGAAAAAGCAGATCGACCCGGCTGACATTGACAAATCGACTCTTGACAGCTATTTCGATTCCATAGGCGATCAGGCAGGCTCTTATATTGCTCTGCTTGAGGGTACGACTACTACAGATAATATCGAGATCAAAGCAAGGATCGTAAATGCTAACGGCAGCATTATTGCCGCAAGAACTTACAGTCGTCAGGATGCCGGGGAGTCTGAAGCGGATACTGAGCCTGTCGGACGTGATCTCGCCTCTATTGTCGGCAGTCCGCTTATGCAGAAGCTTTTCTCTCAGGCTGCCGCACAGACCGGCGACAGCGGCGCTCAGGTAAGCGCTGAGGTTCAGGGCGACAATGTTATCATCAGCATCACACTTTCTCAGACTGTTCCTGACGGTGCAGAACAGGCTGTCGCTGCTCAGCTCGGTGATCTGTCCTCAAATGCTGAGGATCTCAGAGAACAGCTTGCAGCTCTCTCCTCGGACGAAAATGTGACCGTCACGATCAGGGTATCTGACCAGACCGGAAAGCAGATCGTATGAAGCATAGTATAAACGCAAATAAAAATTCAAGGGCTGCCGCATTTCATTGATGCGGCAGCCCACTTAGTTTTTTATTTTCTTTTTGCAGGATCAATACCAGTTTGTAAGGTTATAGTAAAGCTCCTCATAGCGCTTTGCTGATCTTGCCCATGAATAATCCATTCTCATGCCTCTTGCAGCTATCTCGTTCCAGCGGTCACGCTGTGTGAAGAATACTGTCTTTGCGTAGTTGATGGCATTGAGCATTTCCTCTGCGTTATAATTTGCAAAGGTAAAGCCTGTTCCTGTGTTGTCATACCAGTTATAGGGCTGTACAGTATCACGCAGTCCGCCTGTCTCTCTGACGATCGGCACTGTGCCGTAGCGCAGAGCGATAAGCTGTGTCAGTCCGCACGGCTCAAAGCGTGACGGCATAAGCATTGCGTCAGCTGCTGCATAAAGCTTATGTGCTCTGTTATCGGAATAGAAGATATTTGCTGATACTCTTTCCGGATATTTATACTGATAATATTTGAATGTATTTTCATACTGCTGATCGCCTGTGCCGAGTACAACAAACTGTGTATGCTCGTCTGTTATCCTCTCGATAGCATAATTCACAAGGTCAAGACCCTTCTGGTCTGTCAGACGTGAAATTATTGCAATCATAAACTTATTGTCATCGACCGGAAGTCCCAGCTCCTCCTGGAGACCTCTCTTGTTCATGACCTTTTTGTCGCCAACAGACTGTGCTGTGTAATGCTCAAAGATCTGGATATCATGCTCCGGGTTATAGACATTATAGTCGATACCGTTTACAATACCGCAGAGCGCATAATTCTTGTGGCGCATAAGTCCGTCAAGACCCTCGCCATAATACGGCATCTGTATTTCACCTGCATATGTATCACTAACCGTTGTTACATAATCAGAGAATACTATACCTGCCTTGAGCATATTTCCGTCCTTGAAATATTCCATATTCTGAGACGAGAATACATATTCCGGGAAGGCTGTGATATAGCGGAACAGCTTGAGATCCCAGATACCCTGGAATTTAAGGTTATGGATAGTCATTATTGTCTTGATGCCCCAGAAGAAACCGTTGTCCTTGAACAAAGTTCTGAGAAATACAGGCACAAGTGCTGCCTGCCAGTCGTGGCAGTGAATTATATCCGGCTTGAAATCAATTACAGGAAGGATAGCAAGTGCCGCCTTGCTGAAGAATGTGAATTTCTCAATATCCCATTTGATCTCGCCGTAGGGAGAATCTCCGCCGAAATAGCCCTCGTTATCAATGAAATAGTATTTGATGCCTTCAAACTCATACATCATAATACCTACATACTTATGTTCCTGTATGTGACCGAGATCCATATAGAAGCTGGTAATATACTGGAAATGCTGTCTGTACTCCCACGGAATACACATATACTTTGGGATAACGACTCTTACGTCGAATTCATCCTTATTTATCATCTTAGGCAGCGCACCGACAACATCAGCAAGTCCGCCTGTTTTAACAAATGGATAACATTCGGAAGCAACAAATAATATTTTTCTCATATTTCTCCTCCTGATCTGTTCTTGATATCCTGAGCTTTCTGTCAAATAAGAATTTTGCAGCTTTTACACAGCAACAGCCGGCCGCACATCTGTTTTGCAGGGTCAGGTCAGGTATTACTTTTTTGTAACTCTTATGGTAATACCAACTATATTATAACGCTTTTTATTTTAATATTCAATACATATTTCTTATTTTCAATAAAATTTTTGTACATTTTTCAAAGTTTGTCAAAATTTGTAACATATATCGGCTCGGCGGAGCACCTCCGCTGTCAAAATTTCGCCGGCGTGTCGCCGGTGTCAGTTTTGCGAGGGGCGCTGCGCTCTTGCCCACTGACCGATAGTGTCGAAGTCGCAGTTCTGGCTTTCTTCTGACAAATAGTTTTATGTCAGCTGATTAGAGCTTCTTCAATGCACTCAGAAATATATTACTGCATCATGGTTATCAAGCACTTCGGAATAAATAATTTCACATATGAATAAATATATACTGCCCCGGAACACAAGGTCACGGAGCAATTTCTGTGCAGCATGGAGGATACATATGTATAATTTCAGAAAAGTCTCTCTTATCCTTTCAGCCGCAGTGCTTTTGTTTTTTTCAGCCTGTCGCAGCGCATCTCCTGAAACTGCCGCAGAGGAGCTTTGCAGCGCAGACAGACAAACCGCTGACGGCAGCTGCTGTCTTTCATTCAGTGACGGCAGTGCTTCATTTACAGCAAAACGCAGTGGTGAAGCTCTGAATATCTCAGGAGAATACTTTGCTGATGAGCAGAAGCTTTCAATTGTTACAAAGGACTGCGGTACAGTCAGCTTTTCCTACCGTTTTCAGGACGGCAGACTTTTTCTGGAATACTCAGGGCTTGAAATTTGTCTTGATAAAAAAGCTGAAAATTCATAGATTCTGCGACCTGATGCATCATTTTTTTCTTCTCCGGTGTTTTATCATAAACAAAGAAACACAGCTGATCCTTTCAGCAGTATAATTCAAAGGAGCTGAAAAAATGAAAACTGTTATGCAGGGAAATGAGCTTACCTTGTTTTTGTCGGGAGATATCGATCATCACAGTGCAAGAGCCATAAGAGAGACCGCAGACGGGCTTGTTCAGGAAAAACATCCGGGAATACTGAAACTTAATTTTGCGGATGTTGGCTTTATGGACAGCTCAGGGATCGGACTTATCATGGGAAGGTACAGAACAATGCAGCTATACGGCGGAAAGCTCAGGGTCACGGGAGTGCCTGATGAACTGAGAAGGATAATGGAGCTTTCGGGCATAAATGCTCTGGATGTTCTTGAGGGAGGAAAAGAAAATGAATATACTTAATGAAACAACCATTACACTTGACAGCAGATCATGCAATGAAGCCTATGCGAGAGGGGCTGTTGCGATGTTCATAGCCTCCCTTGACCCGACTGTCAGTGAGATAAACGATATCAGGACTGCTGTTTCGGAAGCAGTCACAAACTGCGTTGTACACGCCTACCGTGACACCGTAGGGAAAATACGCATCAATATACGCATCCTGCCGGAAAACACAGTTTATATAAGGATTTCTGACAAAGGTTGTGGGATAAGTGATATCAAAAAGGCTATGGAGCCGCTTTACACCACTGCGCCTGAGCAGGAAAGGGCGGGGCTTGGCTTTGCTGTAATGCAGAGCTTCTGTGACGCCGTGAGTGTACGTTCAGTCCCGGGAAAGGGAACATCCGTAACACTGAGAAAAAAGCTGAGTCTGAGGTGTCACAATGTGTGAGCGTGAAAGCGTTGTTACTGAAAACCTGGGGCTTGTACATTCCTGTGCAGCAAAGTTCAGAGGCAGGGGCGCAGAATATGACGATCTTTTTCAGGCAGGCTGCATAGGGCTTATCAAAGCAGCGGCTCGTTTTGACCCGAAGCTGGGATATAAATTCTCGACCTATGCTGTTCCGGTCATTATCGGAGAAATAAAGCGGATTTTCCGTGACGGCGGAGCAGTAAAGGTATCAAGAAGCGTCAAAGAGCTTTCTCTCAGAGTTACAAGGGAAACCGAGCAATTCATTAAAAAGCATGGCAGAGACCCCACCGTAAATGAGCTTGCGGAAATTCTCGGCACAAGCAGCGAGGCTGTAACCGAAGCGATCAGCACAGCCTGTTCTCCCCTGTCGCTTACCGCAGTAACCGAGGACGGTGAGATACAGACGGATATCCCTGTACCCTCTCACGACACAGAAATGATAGAGCATATGTCGCTCAGGACAGAGCTTGAAAGGCTTGAGCAAAGTGACAGGCAGTTGCTTGAGCTGAGGTATTACAAGCGGCTCACGCAAAGCCGCACAGCAGAGATCCTCGGTATGACGCAGGTTCAGGTCTCACGCAGAGAAAAAAAACTGCTCCTTGCACTCAGGCAGCGGCTGATCTGAGTGCAGGGAGTGCAATAAATTTCGATATGATGCATAGCCGATTGTAAAATGGCGAAATTTCGTCCGCCCGCCGCAGGCAGGCGGACACCTCGCCAAAAACCTGAAAAGACTTAAAAAACGGAGAAAATTTTTATAATTTTATATACAGAAAACGCGTAAAGTAAAGGATTTATCTGTTTTACAATCAGCTAAAGATGATGCAGGTAAGAAGATTCACTTTAATGCATAATAATAGTATACGGAAAAAGGTTGGTTTCGCACGTATTGTAATTCCGGACGATGAGAGAGAGCTTAAAGAAACACAGTGGCTTGATTTTCCGGAATGATATTGGTTAGTTTTTACGTTTACTGCATGCTCCTGCTGACCGCTGCTGTCGATGCAGGCGTCCGCAGGATGCGGACGCAACAAAAGAGAAGAACCATAAGGTGATGGGCTACTCCCCTCCCCTTAAGGTTCTCCTCTTTTGAAATCTTCTCTCCTTAACCCCACCCCGTCCCCGCTGCGCTGCCCACCGCCTGAAGTGTGCGTGCTCGCTTACTGCACTCGCTTTCCCACGCTGCGCTGCCTGCGGCGTGCTCGCTTACTTTATTCGTGGCGGCAAATTCTGTGTGAGCGTTGGCGGCTTAGTTACGCTGATTCTGAGATTAGTGTGTCGCTGTTTATTTGGGATTCATAGTGAAGTATTTGTACGCAAATATTATTATTTATTCGCTATTCATTATTCATTGAGCGAACGAAGTGAGCGTTTCTGCTATTTACTTTTGTTTGAACGGTAAAGCAGCTATACGCAAATTAATTTCTGATTCCTATTTCCTAATTCAGACCGTGCAAAAAGTCGCAAAGTCCGTTAAAAAATGGTATAATATTGATATAAAGCCAAACGGAGGAACGAAAGTATGGAATACAAGGAAGCA